>CAKRAT010000062.1 GCA_934295165.1 uncultured Dorea sp.
TCCAGACCGAATGTGAAGCAGCCGATACTGACACAGTATTGTGACGGGCGGCAGGTGCAGTGTCCGAACTGGATGACTCAATGGGGCTCCAAATCATTAGGCGATCAGGGCTACTCCCCTATCGAAATCCTACGCTATTATTATGGTGATGACATGTACATCAACACCGCCGAAGCCATCTCCGGCATTCCATCCTCCTGGCCTGGTTACACTCTGAAGATTGGTTCATCTGGCAACAAAGTCCGGCAGATGCAGGAGCAGCTGAATGTGATTGCCGGTGCTTATCCGGCTATTCCGAAGATCACTGCTGACGGTATTTATGGACCGGCAACTGCTGAATCCGTCCGGGTGTTCCAGAAAGTCTTTGGGCTGCCGCAGACGGGGGAAGTGGATTATACGACATGGTATAAGATATCTGAGATATATGTAGGGGTATCGCGGATTGCGGAATTGAACTAACAACCATTTTTCCCACATGGGGAAATGCTAACTTTAAGTTCTGCATCACCTAATGCTTTAAAAAGGCATGAAAAAATGTCCTTCCATTTTTCGCATGCCTTTTAATTATCTAATCTAAATTTTTCAATTAGTGTAATCTTTTTACAAAGTCCACTGCATTTTTCATATCCTCTTCGTCTGGATGCCCTTTAGCAATACCACCAACCAGTTTAAATGGACCGAATGTGTCATACCCTTTACAGCCAAATTTTCCAACCACACTGGCATGTTTTTTATTCAAAATCTGTTCTATAGATTTAAAATTTGCACTTCCACCATAAGTACAGATCAGAAATACCTTTTTG
This sequence comes from uncultured Dorea sp., assembly GCA_934295165.1. Lineage (GTDB taxonomy): Bacteria > Bacillota > Clostridia > Lachnospirales > Lachnospiraceae > Dorea_A. Next base: position 804 of record CAKRAT010000062.1, read on the forward strand.
TCGTCTGCTAAATTCTTCTCAATAAATTTTAATATCGACTTGTGGAATTTTGAATAATAGATTCCTGATGCGAACCCAATTATATCATAATCATTTAAATCTACATTCATTTGTTTTATAGCATCTATCAAATCTACCCGACATTCTTCTGCTATCCTTTTTACTAATTTTTCCGTATTTCCATGATGCACAGATGTGTATACAATCGCTTTTCTCATTTTCTTCCTTTCTGCTCCGTCAATCCATTCACCAGATACCTGTTCATAAAAAAGGCAGTGATTTTCACTTGCAGCTTTTAATTGATACAATAAGTCTTCATCTGTCATTTTCTCAACTATATATTTTACTGCGACATGCGCAGCCAAGCGCACAGAAAATTGGAAAGATCTCCTTTTTGATTTCTTTCCGATTTAAAAACAAAATTATAAAAATAATAGTAATTATTTCACCAAATCTGCAACGCAAATCTTAAGATCATCAATAATGATTTCTTCTATCCCCCAAAGAATATCCGGTGCACATCATTAAACATCACAAACACCATAAGCGCCATCAACAGCACGATCCCTGCGAAATGTACATACCCTTCTTTCTCCGGCGGCACACGTTTGCCTCTAATTGCTTCGATGATCAGAAACACCAGACGTCCCCCATCCAGTGCCGGAAGCGGCAGCAGGTTCATCACGCCAAGGTTTGCCGACAACAGGATTGCCAGATTCAGCATCTCCACAATGACCACAAACACACCATACGAACGGCTCTGCTGATAAGTTGTGTCCACCGTATTGACGATTCCGACCGGTCCGGAAAGTTCGCTCACTCCAATCTGTCTGGTCACTAACATCTTCAGACTGTCCAGTGTCGTGCAGATCCAGAATTTCACTTCATAGCCGCCATATTTGACTGCCGTAAGCGCATTGGCTTTGGTATAGCCGGAACTTCCAATTCCAAGCCGTTTATATCCCAGTTCTTTATCCATCTTCGGTGTCAGTGTGACGGTCTTTTCTTTTCCATTTCTCAACACTGTGACAGCCACATCTTCATTCGAATGAAACTGATTGTAAAAGCTGACTTCACGGAAAATGTGAATCTTCTTATTTCCCATCTGTACAATCTCGTCACCTTTTTTTAATCCAGCCTCTGCAGCCGGATAACCGGATTCTACCGCACCGATCACAGGCTTATCATAGCCAACCATCGCTGTAATGATCACAGCAAATATAAAAGCCAGGATAAAGTTGAACACAGGTCCTGCCGCTATGACAGAAATCCTCGCCCATACGGATTTGTTATTAAAATTATTCGGCGAATCATTCGCTTCTTCGTCTTCCCCCATCGCACAGAATCCTCCGATTGGAAGGATACGCACGGCATATTTGGTCCCTTTATATTCTTTTGAATAAATCGCCGGTCCCATTCCTATAGCAAACTCATCTACATCAATTCCATTTTTCTTCGCCAGTAAAAAATGACCCAGTTCATGGAAAAATATGATGAAGCTAAATAGTAAGATTGCTAATATAATTCCCAAATTTACAATTACCTCCTGCTGTTGATTCTCTCATAGGTTGCTGCTTCTGTCTCCAGAATCTGTTCCAGCGTTGGATTTTCAATATTCTTATGCGCTTTCATACAGTCCTCTATGATCTCTGTAATCTCCAGATATTTGATCTCCCTGTTCAGGAACTGGCTGACCGCAAGTTCATTCGCTGCATTGAATACAGTCGGAAGGCTTCCGCCTTTTCGTCCTGCTTCATATGCAAGCTCCAGTCCGTAGAATGTATCCATATCCGGCTTTTCAAATTCCAGTTTGCCCAGTGTCCAGAAATCTACTCTGTCCCCCGGAAGGAATCTTCGTTCCGGATAGTACAATGCATACTGGATTGGAAGCTTCATATCCGGCGTTCCAAGCTCTGCAATGATTGCACCGTCTACATATTCCACCATAGAATGAATGATGCTCTGCGGCTGTACCACAACCTGTACCTGATCTACATCTACGTTAAATAACCACTTGGCTTCGATGACTTCCAGACCTTTATTGACCATTGTTGAAGAATCGATCGTGATCTTACGTCCCATTGACCAGTTTGGATGCTTCAATGCATCTTCCACCCTGATCTCCATCAATTCTTCTGCTTTTTTTCCACGGAATGGTCCGCCGGATGCTGTCAGAAGAATCTTATGAAGGGCTCCGTGATCATTTCCCTGTAAAGACTGGAAAATGGCACTGTGCTCGCTGTCTACCGGAAGAATCGATACACCCATCTCTTTTGCCAGCGGCATAATGATATGACCCGCCGTTACCAGCGTCTCTTTATTGGCAAGTGCAATGTCTTTTCCTACCTTGATTGCTTCAATCGTCGGACGGATACCGATCATGCCGACAACCGCCGTTACAAGAATCTCTGTGCCGTTCATGGTTGCAACTTTCAGAAGTCCATCCATGCCTGTAACGATCTTTGTATCCGTATCTGCGACATTCACACGTAATTCCTCTGCTTTTTCTTCCGACCATACGGCCACGATCTGCGGATGGAATTCCCGGATCTGTTCTTCCAGCATCTTGATATTACTTCCCGCTGCCAGTCCGAGTACTTCGATATCTCCATTCTCTCTTACCACTTCCAGTGTCTGCGTTCCAATAGATCCTGTAGAACCTAAAATTGCTATCTTTTTCATACTTACCTCCTACAATCTGCCTGCAAGGAATGTTGCAAGATAATAAATAATCGGTGCTGTAAAGATAACACTGTCAAATCTGTCAAGAATTCCTCCATGTCCCGGAATCAGTTTTCCATAATCTTTGATGTCATGATTACGTTTGATAGCAGATGCTGCCAGATCACCAATCTGTGAAATCATACCGCCGACTCCGCAGATGATCGCATACTGTCCCGGATTCACACCGGTTCCTGTGATCTTATTTGCTGCAAATGCAAAGATTGTCCCGAGAAGCGCTGCTCCCACAATTCCGCCGATTCCACCTTCTACCGATTTCTTCGGGCTTAACTTCGGTGCCATCTTATGCTTTCCAAAAAGCATACCCACACAGTACGCACAGGTATCGCATCCCCATGAACTTAAGAAGATAAGCCATACCGCTACTGCTCCGTCATCCAGCATTCTGGTCTGGTACACATAAGACAGCATCACTGCAACATAAAATACACCAAAGAATACGGTCATTACCTGCTCTGCCTTAAATGTCGGGAATGAAAATACATACACCGCCATCAGTACAACCAGAAACACAATCGTAAGAAATGTTACATACTGCATCTGTCCGCTATATAAAATCCCATAATATACAACAGCCCCCAGATAACCGGTAAGACCTAATATCTTGTTCTGTACATCCACAACTTTATAAAGTTCCGACAATCCGATCAGACTGATCAGCGTCAGAAAACCGAACAATAATCCACCGCCGGTTCCAACTGTCACAATCAGGATAATAACCAGAACAATTCCACTTAATAATCTTGTCTTAAACATTCTGTTCTTCTTCCTCCTTCACACCGCCATAACGTCTGTCACGGTGATTGTATGTTTCAATTGCCTTTTCCAGCTCTTCTTTGCTGAAATCCGGCCACGGAACATCTGTAAAATAAAATTCCGTGTAAGCAAGCTGCCATAACAGATAATTGGAAAGTCTTAATTCCCCGCTGGTACGGATCATCAGATCCGGATCCGGGATTCCCTTTGTATCCAGATACTGTTCAAAAGTCTCTTCTTTAATCTCTGCCGGATCTACTTTTCCATCCACGCAGTCTTTGGCAAGCTTACGGATCGCACGGATCATCTCGTCGCGGCTTCCATAATTGATCGCAATCTGGAAATTCAGACCTTTGTTATTCTTCGTTGCCTCTTCCAGTTCCAGAATTCTCTTCTGAATATCTTCATCCAGTCTGGTGATATCACCGATCACACGGACTTTCATATCATTCTTCGCTGCCGTCTTCAGACATGTCTTCATATAATTACGCAAAAGCTTCATCAGTGCATTGACTTCATCGTCCGGGCGGTTCCAGTTCTCTGTTGAAAATGCATAGACAGTCAGGTACTTAATTCCCATTCTCCATGCTTCCTCGCAAATACGCTCTACGTTCTTGCTGCCCTGTGCATGACCATAATTACGTGGCATTCCTTTCGCCTTTGCCCAGCGTCCGTTTCCATCCAATATGATTGCAACATGCTGCGGTACATTCATATGATCTTTTCCTCCTAATAATCAATCGTATTCCTGCATAACCGGAAATCCATATTTTTATTTTCCCACTATACATACTTATGTATACAAGAACAGAGGGGACAGTTTCCAGAGTCTCTGGATCTTATCCCCCTTCTGCTGTATACTGCTTTTATCTCTTACAGGTCTTATACAGTCATAACCTCTTTTGATTTTGCTTCTACTGCTTTATCTACTTCTTTTACATATTTGTCTGTCAGTTTCTGAAGATCATCTTCCATATCCTTTATTTCATCTTCTGACACATCTGAACCTTTCAGCTTCTTAACTGAATCGATTCCGTCACGGCGGATGTTACGGATTGCAACTTTTGCAGCTTCTCCTTTTTTCTTAACATCCTTTACCAGTTCTTTTCTGCGGTCCTCTGTAAGTTCCGGGAAAAGAAGACGTACAGTTGTTCCGTCATTCGTCGGATTGATTCCAAGATCAGAAGTCATGATTGCCTTCTCAATCTCTCTTACCATGCTTTTCTCCCATGGTTGGATCTGGATCATACGTGCTTCCGGTACAGATACGTTCGCTACCTGCTGGATCGGTGTCGGTGTTCCGTAGTAATCTACCATGATTTTATTTAATACGTTTGGATTCGCACGTCCTGCACGGATTGCAGAAAGTTCACTGTCCAGATTTCCGATCGTTTTCTGCATCTTTTCTTCAAATGGTTTCAATCTTTCATTCATAATATGTTCTCCTTTTATCTGCTTATCTGCATTTTATACAGTTACTTTCGTTCCTGTAAATGTTCCCTTCATCGTCTCAACGATACTGTTCTCTTCGTTCAGGCCGAATACCAGCATCGGCATCTTATTTTCCAGGCACATGATAGAAGCCGTAAGGTCTACTGCCATCAGCTTCTTATCAATGATCTCCTGAATTGAGATCTCATCATACTTCTTCGCTTCCGGGTTCACCTTCGGATCACTGTCATAGATTCCGTCAATCGCCTTTGCAAGTAACATCGCATCTGCTTCGATCTCAATTGCCTTCAGGACAGCACCTGTATCTGTCGAGAAATATGGATGTCCTGTTCCACCTGCAAAGAAGATAACCTTTCCTTCATTCAGAGCTTTTACTGCTGCATCTTTTGAAAACAGTGTCGTAAACGCACCGCATACGAATGGTGTAAATACTTCTGTCTCCATTCCTGCATAACGGAAAATATCAGATACATAGATACAGTTCATAACAGTTGCCAGCATTCCAATCTGGTCAGCTTTCACACGGTCTATCGTCTCACTGGTTCTTCCTCTCCAGAAGTTCCCGCCGCCTGTTACGATTGCAACCTGTACCCCATCATCTACAAGTTCTTTTACCTGCTTAGCCACACCCATACAGGTGGCTTCGTCAAATCCTGTCTTTTTATCACCTGCGAGAGCTTCCCCGCTGAGTTTTAACAATACTCTTTTCATAAGTTCTTACTCCTTACTATAAGTTCTCTTTATGCATTCACATACTTATCATAAAGTATAGCATAGGAATAAAAAAAAGGGAATATGAAAGGTTCATATTCCCTTAAAAATCCATTGAATTTTTATCTATTAGTCGCGGAAAACCACTTCTCCCGTCTTTTCATCCATGCTTTCTACGATTGCCAGTGACTCCAGATGAATCCCTTTGGAACGGATAATATCTCCTCCGACCTGGAATCCTTTTTCAATCACAACTCCGGCTCCGACAAGCTCGGCTCCTGACTTTGTAACCAACTCTGCAAGTCCTTCCAGGGCTTTTCCATTTGCAAGGAAATCATCGATCAGAAGTACCTTGTCGCCTTTTCCGAGGAATTCTTTGGAAACAATAATGTCATACACTCTTCCGTGTGTAAATGATTCTACTTTTGTAGTGTACACATCTCCGGCAATGTTCTTTGTCTGTGTCTTCTTCGCAAATACAACAGGAACATCAAACACTTCTGCTGCAACACATGCGATACCGATACCGGAAGCTTCTATTGTAAGAATCTTTGTGATCTCCTCATCTGCAAATCTTCTCTTGAACTCTTTTCCAATCTCCTGAAATAACTTTACATCCATCTGATGATTCAGAAAGCTGTCCACTTTTAAGACATTTCCTTCTTTTATCTTGCCATCCTTGCGGATTCTGTCTTTTAATAACTGCATCTTAGCGGCCTCCACATATTTTTCTAAACGTTACCCAATATTGTAATAACTTTTGCGTATGATTGCAAGTAGTTTCACTATATATTTTTCTAATATATTTTATTTTGCCAGTTCTTTCTCCAGAACGCCCATTGCAATCTGTTCGCTGGTGATTGGAAGATCTTTGAACCAGATGCCGGTTGCATTCGCAATTGCCTGTGCAAGTGCCGGTGCCGGAGTGTTAATTACGATCTCTCCGATGGATTTGGCACCGAATGGACCGGTCGGTTCATAACTGCTTTCAAATTCGACCTGCAGATTTCCCATATCTCTTCTGGACGGTACTTTATACTGCATGAATGAGTTATTCAGCATTCTTCCCTTCTCATTGTACTGGATATTCTCATAAAGCGTCATTCCGATTCCCTGTACAAGTCCGCCTTCTGCCTGCACTCTTGCAAGGTTCGGGTTGACTACGGTTCCACAGTCTACGACAGCCTTATAATCCAGGATTTCCACATGACCGGTCTCTTTATCGAGTTCGATCTCTACGGCTCCTGCCATGAATGGCGGCGGTGATGTCGGAGACGTATTACTTTCTGTCACTTCAAGCGCACAGCCGTTCCCACACATGGATTTCGTACCGATGTCTTCCAATGATACGCTCTTCTGTTCTTTCGGCCACTCTACATGGTCACTTGCAAATTCCAGTTCTTCCACCGGGGCATCCAGCATTCCGGATGCGATCTCAAGAATTCTGGCAATCAGTTTCTGGCAGGCCTTCTCTACTGCTTTTCCCGTTACATAAGTGGTACTTGATGCATAAGATCCGGAATCATACGGAGACGCATCGGTATCTGCGCCAAGCACTTCGATTCTTTCTACCGGACAGTCCAGACACTCTGCTGCCATCTGTGCCAGGATCGTATCACATCCGGTTCCCATATCTGCGGCCGCGATCATCAGTGTATAGAATCCGTCATCATTCATCTTGATCGTCGCAGAGCCGACGTCTACGCCCGAGATTCCGGAACCTTGCATTGCCATTGCAATACCGACGCTTCGGACTTTTCCATTTCCCATATCTTTACACGGATACTTATCTTTCCAGCCAATCAGTTCTGCAGTCCGCTCCAGGCAGCGGTCAAGTGCACAGCTCTGCGCCGTCTCACCGTAATATGCAGGCATCACATCGCCTTCTCTTACCATATTTTTCAGGCGGAATTCTACCGGATCGATATGTAATCGTTCTGCCATTTCATTCACTGCAGACTCCACTGCAAAAATCCCCTGTGTCGCACCATATCCTCTGTATGCTCCGGCAGCCATATGATTGGTATACACAACATCGTATGTAAAACGGTGTGCTTCTGCCGAACTATATAACGGAATCGATTTATGACCAGACAATCCAACAGTCGTCGGTCCGTGATCTCCATAAGCACCTGTATTTGACAATGTATATACATCGATCGCACGAATCTTTCCTTCCTTCGATGCACCCAGGCGGACATGCACTTCCATCTCATGTCTCGGAGACGATGCAATCTGTGATTCCTCTCTTGTGAAGATCATCTTCGAAGCTTTTCCCGTCTTCCATGTAACAAATGCCGGGAACAATTCCGCCACGACCGACTGCTTTGCACCAAATCCGCCTCCGATTCTCGGTTTGCTGACACGGATTTTGGATTTCGGAATTCCAAGTGCATTGGAAATGATACGCCTTACATGATATACAATCTGTGTAGAGCTTAAAATATTCAGTCTTCCGTAAGCATCCATAAAGCATGTCGTACGGAATGTCTCCATCATGGCCTGCTGTGCTGCTCTTACATGATAGGTTCCTTCCACAACTTCATCACAGTCAGCCAGAACTGCCTCTACATCCCCGTCTTCCATGCTGTCACATGCACATAAGTTCCGCTTATTATCTGCGCCAACCTGGCAAAGTGCCTTCCAGTTGTCTTCCGGATGTACCAGTACCTCGTTATCTTTGGCTGTATGGAAATCCAGCACTGCCGGAAGTACTTCATACTCGACTTTCAACATCTTAAGTGCCTTATCCACACATGCTTCATTTTCTCCTGCTACAATTGCTACAGGATCACCCACATATCTGACATGCTGGTCAAGGATCAGACGGTCATACGGGCTGAGTTCGGGATATGTCTGTCCCGCTGTGGTAAATCTTTCATGCGGCACATCTTCCCACGTGTAAATATCTTCGACCCCCGGCACTCTTTTTGCCACATCTGTCTTTACTGATTTTACAATCGCATTGGCATACGGGCTTCGGAGTACCTTTACGATCAGGCAGTCCTTTGGAGCAAGATCATCCATAAATACCGGTTTTCCTGTCACCAGTGCCATTGCGTCTTTTTTTCTTATCGGTTGTCCGACTGCTTTCATGATCTTCCTCCTTTCTTTCTGTATTCGATAAATGCTTCCATTGCACGAAGCTGTCCTTCATATCCGGAGCATCTGCAAAGATTTCCTGCAAGATATGCCTTGATCTCTTCTCTTGTCGGCTCCGGATTCTCTCGGAACATGGCAATTGCATTCATGATCATTCCCGGATTGCAGAAACCGCACTGTTCTGCCCCCTGGTCTGCAACAAACGCACCGAATTCTTTTGCCTCTTCCTGAAGTCCTTCTAACGTATCTACCTTGCATCCGTTGACTCTGGCTGTCAGCATCGAACAGGATAACACCGGTTTATCATCTACAAATACCGTACACAATCCGCAGTTCGATGTCTCGCACCCGCGTTTTACACTGTAGCATCCATGATCTCTGACGAAATCGATCAGAAGCTGATCACTGGATATCTCTGCTTCTCTCATTGTTCCATTTAAAAGAATCTTTACTTTCATATCCTACTGATCTCCTCCTTTTGCATTCAGTGCTTCCAGTGCCCTGCGGATCAGTACATATGCCAGACGGCTTCTAAATTCCTTTCCCGCACGCATATTACTATCTGTCTTCACCTGCGAAGCAAGACATTCCGCCTCTTTCTTCATCTCTTCTTCAGTACAGACACCGCTCCATACCTTTTTTCTGACCGCTTCTGTCAGTTCCAGACGAACCGCCTTCTGCGGTCTTGCACCGATACATGCACATCCGCTTTCAGCATTTACCGAAACCGCACATGTCAGTACCGGGAAATCCGTCTTGGAATTACGGTGCGTCAGGTAGATCTTTTTCCCACTATCCTTCTTTACGATCACTCTTACAAGAATATCGTTGTCTCTTTTCATCTGCGCAAATTCCTGTAATGGAACGATCCCGCCTTTATACAGTTCTACATAACTGTCCATGGCAAGAAATACCGTCAACACATCCGAAAATCCATATCTTCCGAATATACTTCCACCAATCGTTGCAAGGTTACGGAACTGCACGCCGACGATATCACCGACCGCATCTCTTACCGCTCCGTCACACCACTGATTTAGTCCCTCATGGCATTCCAGTTCACGAAGTGTCGTCATACATCCGATCCTGAATTCTTCTTCTGTCTCTTCAATCTGATCCAGACCGAGACCTGACAGATCGATTGCTTTCTGTACATTCCGGTCCGACATCTTAAGCCACAGCATACCACCCAGAATGCAGTTCGTCCTCTTCTGGTTCAGTTCATATGCCTGTTCCAGGCTTTCTGCTTTCACATATTCCCTAATTTTTAACATACGCCTTTATCCTTATCTCTCTTTATCTGTCTTTCTTTTATCTATCATCTTTATCCCGAAGTAATCTCCCAGTGTTATATCTCTCACCGTTTTTATTTTACTTCTTCTATCGTGATTGCTCCCGGGAAACAGACTCTCACACAGGCAGGTTCCCGTCCTTCACGGATTCTTTCGATACATCCGTCACATTTTTCCATTTTCCCTTCTGTATCAAAATGGATCACATCTTTCGGACAGACCTTTTCACATGCATGACAGCCATTACATTTTTCTTTCTCTGTCAGTACAAATCCCGTCTCCTGGTCTTTGTAAATTGCCTGTACCGAACAGGCTTTTATACAGATACCACAGTGGACACAACCCGGACAGATATTCTTCTCAAACTGATCTTTTACTACTTTTTTTATCGTCCGGTGACTCTTTGCCTCTACATCTTCCACATCATGGTGTGCATCCAGACAGGCCATATGACAGGCATAGCAGCCGACACATTTACCGGGATCGAATTTTAATCGGTAACTCATGCCTTCACCTCTCCTTTTTCTTTCTCGACTTTGCAGAAATAACTCTTATAGCCCGGGAATCCCGAGATTGGATCCAGATAATTCCTGTCGATCAGGTCATTCGCCTCTCCCTTTGCATTGCCATGATAAATGTGTATGATCCCCGG
>CAKRAT010000063.1 GCA_934295165.1 uncultured Dorea sp.
TACGAAGAATTAACACCTCTTTTACAGAGTATCGACAAGCAGAATAAAGAAAAAGATGCGGTTGCCAATATGAGAAAGGAGTTCTCGGCAAATGTATCTCATGAATTAAAGACACCGCTTACATCGATTTCCGGTTATGCAGAGATCATGAAAAGTGGTCTTGTAAAGCCGGAAGATATGAAAGGCTTTGCGGAAAGAATCTATAATGAAGCAAGGCGCCTGATCACTCTGGTAGAAGATATCATCAAGTTATCCAAACTGGATGAGGGAAATGTAGAGCTGGAAAAAGAAGAAGTAGACCTTTATAAGCTGACAAGAGAGATACTGACCAGACTTTCGCCACAGGCAGCGAAGAGAAAAGTACATGTAGAGGTGACGGGAGAGTCGGTAGAATATGTGGGAATCCGGCAGATCCTGGATGAGATGATCTACAATATCTGTGAGAATGCAATCAAGTATAACAAAGAAGGCGGGAAGTTAACCGTCTGGGTAGGCAATACCCTGCAGGGCAAGAAGGTCTGTGTCACAGATACTGGAATCGGAATCCCGGAAAATGAGACGGACCGCATCTTCGAACGTTTCTATCGTGTAGATAAAAGCCATTCCAAAGAAACCGGCGGAACCGGTCTTGGACTGTCAATCGTGAAGCATGGAGCAATGCTTCACGGAGCAAAGATTCATGTGGACAGTAAACTGGGTGAGGGAACGAAGATAGAACTCATATTTTGAAGAACCATATAATACGAGAAGAACAGGAGCAGGAAAAATATAGAAATTTTTTAAGAAATTTTAAGATTTATTTGCGTATCTCTTTAAGAAATCAAGCCTACAATAACTCCATAAAGAAGTTGAGGAGGCTTATAATTGTGAAAAAGATCAATAAGACTTATATACCATATCTGATACTTGCCGGATGCGCTGTTTTCTTTTGCTGGTGGTTCGTAGGAAGACATGGAATCTTTGGAGCAAAGGTAGACTGGTTCAGCCAGCATAGTGTGCTGCCGGATTATTTCCGGCAGCAGTTTTATGCAACGGGAAAGATATTTCCTGAATTTGCGATGAATCTGGGCGGCGGGCAGAATGTATATCATTTTGCATATTACGGATTGTATAGTCCGGTAATTCTGCCTTCCTATCTCCTGCCGTTTGTAAAGATGGAAGATTACATAATGGCAGTCAGTGTTACAGGACTTGTGATATCTGTAATGCTTTTTTACCGGTGGATAGAAAGCTGTAAGATAAAAAAAGAGATCTGTTTTATGGTATCCCTGATGTTTCTGATGGCAGGACCGGTGATCGGACAATACAGTGGACAGATTATGTTCGTAGATTATATGCCGTTTTTATGTCTTGCATTGATGGGAGTGGACAGATATTTTGAAAAAGAAAAAAGTGGATTGTTTGTACTCAGCGTATTTCTGATGATCATGACCAGCTTTTACTTCAGTATAGGTGGAATGCTTGCGCTGGTTCTTTATGGAATGCACAGGTATTTTCAGAAAAAAGAGGGAGATAAGATCCGATGGCAGACATTTTTGGAAGACGGAATGGCTTTCGGGTGCCGGATGCTTCTGGCAGTATTGATGAGCGGATGTTTTCTGGTACCGACGGCTCTGGCACTGACAGGAAGAAAAAATCAGGGGCACAGTATATCACTTGGCTCACTTTTTATGCCGGAAGTACAGGTAGAGCGGTTTGTTTACAGTATATACGGAATCGGGCTTACAACACTTGTGGTTACAATATTGCTTACAGGACTTCTCTATAAGAAATTATATGAAAAGGTTCTGACATATGGATGTGTAATTGTGTTTGTACTTCCGGTATTTGCATATTTGCTGAACGGAGGATTATATATCCGTGATAAGGTATTTATTCCATTTCTCCCGTTATTGTGTTATCTGACTGCCATTTATCTGGAAAAATGCAGGAATGGGGAACTGACACTGGCAGCAGGCGGAATACCATATCTCATTACAACCGGATTTGTATATGCAGAAAGGAACAGATTTACAAAAGAATGGATCTGGAGGGCATTACTTACAGAATGTATAGTGTTCATGTTGTGTTTTATTCTGTATTATCTGTTACATGTGTATAAAAAGAGTGTAAATGCATGGATGTTTCTGATATTGCCGTCAGTTGTCTGTCTGGCGGTTACGATGAATCTATATTATGAGAATAAACCGAAGCGGTATGTAAGTGAACATATGTATGAGAAGGTGACCAGAAAAGAGAATGAGCAGGCTGTAAAGGAAGTATTAAACGGGGATTCTGGCTATTACCGTATGGAACAGGTTGGTAATGAGGATGAAAATGCGGCTGATCTGAACCGTATCTGGAATATTGGACAGAATATTACTTCGATTTATTCGTCAGCATACAATCTGGAGTATCAGATGTTCCGGCAGAAGACATTCGGAATTGAAGAACCATTCCGGAATACACTGATGCAGTCTGTATCGAAGAATCTGGTATTCAGCCGGCTGATGGGAGTGCGGTATATCATATCGGATTTCAATGTGCCAGGATATACGTTCGTTAAAAAATGTGGAAAGAATGAAATATATCGGAATAAAGATGCGGCACCGATCATGTATGCAACAGACAAGGTGATGCCGGAAGCGGAATATAAAAAGCTTGCTTATCCATATAATCAGACATCGCTTCTGGAATATGCGGTCGTGGGAGAAAATACAGGCTCAGCGGATCAGAATAAAATGACAGGTTACGAGCCGGTGACACTGAAAGCCGTTGGAAAAGACGAAGAAAAGAACCGGGCATGGCTTGAGAAAACAGAAGACGGCTGGAAGGTTCATGCAAAAAAGAACCGAAAGACGATATTTTCCATTTCACAGATAACAAAACAGCAGAACGGAGAGGATGGCACGACAGTAAGACCGGGAAGCGTACAGACGGAAACACAGAAAGATCAGGTTCTTTTTCTGAGATTCCGGGTAGATAATCAGCATCCGGATAAGGATGTAGAAGTTATGGTAAACGGAATCCGCAACAAACTGAGTGCCAGAAATCATATCTATTATAATGGGAATAAAACATTCACATATGCAGTGCCGTTAAAAAACGGAGCAGACAGAATCTTTATCACATTTGGAAAGGGAAAATATAAATTAACACAGGTACAGGCATATACTGGCAGCCTGCCGGAACGCTCAAAAGAGTTGTATCAGCCGGAACTTCAGATAGATAAAAAGAAGACCGGTGACAACCATATACAGGGAACTATCCGGGTGAAGAATCGTGGCTGGTTTATTACATCTATTCCGTATGATAAGCATTTTGAAATATATATTGATGGAAAGAGAATGAAGATACAGAAGGTAAATACAGCTTTTCTTGGCTGTAAGATAGAAAAAGGAAAGCATGAAGTGAAGCTGATTTACCATGCACCCGGATTACCGGCCGGAAAAATCCTCTCTCTGATAGGAATAGCCGGATTCCTGTTTCTGACTGCCGGAGAAAAAAGAAAATAGCATAAGGTACCCAAAAGAAGCGGACTGCAGTTTTTTTACAGGTGCATAACATTTATATACAGCAGGGGTGTCCAAGAACCAGGGACTGGTGAAGACACTGGAAGAGAAGCTGGGTACAACTTTGGTGATCAGCGATAAGGCACAGCTTTGCGGAGCACTGGGAGCTACGTTATTTGCCAAGGATATGGTTACGGAGTAATTGTTTTTAGCAAAATCTTAACAGTAGAAAAATAGATAGGATTGTAATTCTGTGATAATATAATGAATATAATGAATAGTCAGAAAATTGTAAAATAATTAACACAGAAAGGCATGAATATTTATTGAATTTATATAGGACAAAATTATTAGAGAAATTAAAAGAGTCATTGGAAGCGGTGGTACCGATCATCGCGATCGTATTGATCTTAAGCTTTACGATCGCGCCGGTGCCGCCGGGTATTCTGATGGCTTTTATTATTGGAGCAATTCTTCTGGTGGTGGGGATGATGTTTTTCACACTGGGTGCAGAGATGTCGATGACGCCGATGGGAGAGCGGATCGGGACCCGGATCGCTCAGTCGAAAAGACTGCCGGTGATTATTGGTCTGTGCTTTATACTTGGATTCATCATCACAATATCAGAACCGGATCTGCAGGTGCTGGCAGGCCAGGTACCGTCGGTGTCAAATATGACACTGATCCTGGCAGTTGCTGTGGGAGTCGGGATCTTTCTGGTGGCGGCTGTACTGCGTATGTTATTTTCCAAACCGCTGTCATATATGCTGCTGATCTTTTATCCAATTGTGTTTATACTGACATTTTTTGTATCAAAGGATTTTCTTGCGATTGCATTTGATTCGGGAGGAGTGACAACCGGACCTATGACGGTGCCGTTCATCATGGCACTGGGAATCGGATTCTCAGCAGTGCGTAGCGATAAGTATGCGGAGACAGACAGCTTCGGTCTGGTATCGTTGTGCTCGATCGGACCGGTGCTGGCAGTACTGCTTCTTGGCATCATCTATCATCCACAGGGTGGCAGTTATTCCGAGACTCTGATCCCGGATGCAGAGACATCGGTAGCATTGTGGAAATTATTTGAATCGGGGATTCCACATTATATGAAAGAGATTGGCGGTTCACTGCTTCCGATTGTTCTGTTTTTTGCATTCTTTCAGGTAGTGTCACTGAAACTGAAAAAGAAGACATTGCTCAAGATTTTTGTCGGTATCCTGTATACATATATTGGTCTGGTATTATTCCTGACAGGGGTAAATGTAGGATTTATGCCGGTGGGTAATTATCTGGGACAGGTGATCGCGGGACTTCCTTACCGCTGGGTAATCATCCCGGTCGGTATGCTGATTGGTTATTTTATCGTAAAAGCAGAGCCAGCGGTATATGTACTGATGGAGCAGGTAGAAGAACTGACATCCGGAGCGATACCGGGAAAAGCAATGGGACTCAGCCTGTCGCTTGGTGTTGCATTTTCCCTGGGACTTGCAATGATACGTGTGCTGACAGGCATCTCGGTTCTGTGGTTTCTGGTGCCGGGATATGCAGTGGCGCTGATCCTGACATTATTCGTACCGAAGATATTTACGGCGATTGCATTTGACTCGGGAGGTGTTGCGTCAGGACCGATGACGGCAACGTTCTTGCTTCCGTTTGCACAGGGGGCCTGTGAAGCGGTTGGCGGAAATGTGGTAACGGATGCATTTGGAGTAGTGGCAATGGTAGCGATGACACCGCTGATCGCGATACAGATCCTGGGCGTGGTGTATCAGTATCAGGAACGTAAGAAGGATAAAGAAGAGATGCTCACAGAGCCGGTTAAGGTATTGCCGTTGGAGGCATATGGAGATGCGGATATTATAGAGTTGTAAAATAAGAAAATAAGTAGATGTCAGTATCTAATATGTGATATGAAATTTGGAAAACGGAAATGATAGAATGCGGATAAGGGAGAATCTATGAGTAAGGTATATATGATGGTAACCATCACGAACAGAAACAAACGAAAAGACTTTCGGACATTTTTTAAAGAATATGGACTTCCCGTATTTCTGGAAACGACTGGAAGAGGAACTGCACAAAGCGAAGTGTTGGATTATTTTGGCCTGGAAGAATCGGAAAAGTTGTTATTTCTTGCAATTGTTACAGGAGAGACCTGGAAAAAGCTGCGCCGGGGACTGATCACGAAGATGCTGATCGATGTACCGGGGACAGGCGTATCGTTCATCGTGCCGCTTAGCAGCGTGGGTGGAAGAAAGACATTGCAGTTTCTTGTAAATGAACAGGAATTCGAAAAAGAGGAGGAGACTTCGATGAAGGATACAGATTATGAACTTCTGGTAGCGATTGCAAATCAGGGATATATCGACACGGTTATGGATGCGGCAAGAGCGGCAAAAGCCGGAGGCGGAACCGTGATTCACGCAAAAGGAACCGGGATGGAACTTGCAAAGAAATATCTAGGGGTGTCACTGGTGGAAGAAAAAGAAGTGATACTGATCGTAACGAAGAGCAGGGAAAAGAACCAGATCATGAAAGCAATCATGGAACAGACCGGTCTCAACAGCAAAGAGCGTACGATTGTGTTCTCGCTGCCGGTGACCAGTGTTGCGGGGATACGGATGTTAGAGGAAGATATTCAGGATGATTTGTTGTAATACATTCTGAGAAAATATGTAAAGAAACGACGAATGCCACAAACCTTCCGGCCTGTGGCGTTCGTTGTCGTTATAGTTATCTAAAGGAATGAGAGTAAAGTGTTGCACCGGATTCCCGGTGTGCTACTTTATGAGGGGGAGATAGTTGAATTTGTCTCTCTCAACTATCTGAGTTTATTATAAAAAACAAATATGTCTAAAGTATGTTAAATTCCTTAAAGAAATCGGAAAAATCTTAAGAAGAACTTAAGAGGTTATAAATAATCTGAAAACGCTACAGGACTAGATGGAACTATACTAATAGAATTAATATAGTTGAGCATTTAATGACGCTGTGATATGATACGGACAGGGAAACCAAAAGCAGGCGGCTACCCTCCAACTTCGGAGGGATAAAAACACCCTCCAGACGAAAGAAAGGAGGGCGATGCGATGGTTACATATTCTGACATGATTCAGTTTTGTATATTCATTGTTGCCCTTGTAGGTCTTTGTTATGAGATTTTCAAGGGAAAACGAAGATAGCCGCCGACTACTGCGAATAGTTGACGACTACATAGTTTAGTTAGTTCAATCATTCAAGGGTAGCCGTTTGCGGTTTCCCTCTTGTATTTTGAATATAACATATTTAATAAATAGATTCAAGAGAAGCAGAAAAAACAATTGACTTTTGTGGAAAAATAGAATATTATATATAAAATCTCTTTGCACTGAATATATCCAATAAGGATAAGAGATAACAGTACAAACTGATCAGGCTACATTCATTTTCGAAAGAATGAATATGAAGAAAATGGTGTGCATGCCGGGCCGGTCGATTACCGGCAGCAGATGAGACGATATACAATACATCTGTGGGACAGTAAGTAAAAAGTTCCACAGGTGTATTTTTTTGCATTATTATGCTCCAGATAAAAATAACACAAAAGGAACAACGTTCTCACCTCAGGTGCCATAGGAGACATGACATTATTCAAAAATGGAGGTTATCTTATGACAAATCAAAAACAAAAATTAAACGAACAGAAACTGATCAATCATTTATCAATCGTAGGAATTCTGGGGAATGTAGTTCTGACTGCATTCAAATTGCTGGCCGGGATCATCGGACATTCCGGTGCCATGATATCCGATGCGGTGCATTCATTATCGGATGTGTTTGCGACATTTATTGCATTTCTTGGTGTGAAATTATCTAAGAAATCAGAAGACAGTGAACACCCATACGGCCATGACAGACTGGAATGTGTTGCATCAATGGCATTGGCAGTGATTCTTCTGGCAACCGGTATCGGAATCGGTATGAGTGGTGTGAAGACGATCATCGCAGGGGATTATAGTCACTTGAAAGCACCGGGAATGATTGCACTTGTGGCAGCCGTTGTATCGATTCTGACAAAAGAAGCAATGTTCTGGTATACCAGACATTATGCCAAAGTACTTGATTCAGCAGCGTTCATGGCAGACGCATGGCATCACAGATCAGATGCATTTTCTTCGATTGGTTCGCTGATCGGTGTCGGTGGTGCGATGCTTGGTTTTCCGGTATTAGATCCGCTGGCAAGTGTAGTCATCTGTATCTTTATCATGAAGGTTGCATTTGACATTTTCAAAGATGCGCTGGATAAGATGCTGGATACTTCATGCAGCAAAGAATATGAAGAGAAACTGGCAGACTATATCAGACAGAGTCAGGGAGTCGAAAGACTGGATTTGTTAAGAACGAGAATGTTCGGGAACAAAGTGTATATTGATGCTGAGATTGCAGTAGACGGAGCGCTTTCGTTGAAGGATGCACATGCGATCGCAGAAGATGTACATGATAATGTAGAAGGAACATTTGCAAATATAAAGCATATCATGATTCATGTGAATCCGGCATAAAATAAAAGAAAGAATTGAGGCACTATCTGCTGGAGATTCGTTTGTATAGTATATATAGAATATAAGTGTAATAATATAGAAATACCGCAGCTTTTCTTAATTTTAAAGCTGCGGTATTTCTATATTTTATGTTTACTGAAGATCCTCAGTCACAGATTTCAGATTCAGGAAATTGGTCAGATAATCTCTGGTTCCTGTCTTGGCATCTGTTCCGGACATATTGAATCCGCCAAATGGATGCTGCAGAACAACGGCAGCAGTAGATTTACGGTTAAAGTAAAGGTTTCCTACTTGGAACTGTACTTTGGCTTTCTGGATATTTTCTCTTGTTTCACTATATACAGATCCTGTCAGACCGTATTCTGTCTGGTTGGCGATGTCCAGCGCTTCATCGAAAGAATTTACTTTAATGACTGCGAGAACAGGTCCAAAGATTTCCTCGTTGGCAATTCTTGCATCGCGGGTAACATTGGTTACGATCGTAGGATCAATGTAGTATCCAACGGCATCACTGTAAGTTCCACCGTATACGATATCGCCTTCTTCTTTTGCAACGTCGATATATCCAGTGATTCGTTTGTATGCAGCTGCGTTGATCACAGGTCCCATTGCCATGTTGTCACGGCCGCTTCCCTGTTTTTCCTTCAGCGCTTTTGCACATTTGATCACTTCTTCTACGAGTTCGTCATATTTGTCTGCCATGACGATCGCACGGGAGCATGCAGAACACTTCTGTCCCTGGAAAGTAAATGCAGAGCTTGCGATTCCTTCTGCCGCTTTCTTGATATCTGCGGAAGAATCTACGATGATCGCATTCTTTCCACCCATTTCAGCTACAACACGTTTGATCCATTTCTGACCTTCTGAGATCTTGGCAGCATGTTCGTTGATGCGGCAGCCGACTTCTTTTGATCCGGTAAAGTTCACGAACCTGGTCAGTGGATGTTCTACGATGTAATCTCCTATATCGGAACCTGATCCCGGAATGTAGTTGACAACTCCGGCAGGGAATCCGGCTTTTTCGCAGAGTTCTACGAACTTGTAAGCAACGATTGGTGTATCAGATGATGGTTTGCACACGATAGTGTTACCAGTAACAACAGCTGCTGCAACCATACCTCCAAGTAAGGATAATGGGAAATTCCATGGTGGAACAGCGACACCGACACCAATTGGGATGTAGATACATTTTGTATATTCATCGGTAGGTACAAGTTCCAGTCCTTTATCAAGGTCAGCCATATGCATTGCATAAGAATTGAAGAAGTCAAGTGCTTCGCAGAGCTCTCCGTCTGCTTCGCCCCAGTTCTTTCCACTTTCTTCGACGTTCCATGCGTCAATGATGTAACGGTTTTCATCTAACAGTGCAGCAAGTCTGCGCAGGCAGCGGATACGCTCTTCGGCAGGGGTGACACTCCATGTTTTAAAAGCTTCATTTGCAGTTTCAATTGCTTTTTTTGCCAGGTCCTGACTGCAGGAGCAGGCATATCCTAACACTTCCTTGGTGGATGGTGAAAGAGACGTGATTTTTTTCTCAGTCTGAATACGCTCACCGCCGATGATCAGTGGATAAGTACTTCCTTTCTCTTTATCGACCTGCTGGAAAGCTTCCAATATTTTCTCTTTGTTGGTGTTGTCCGAAAAATCTAATTCTGTGGCATTTTTAAATCCCTTTAACATTTTGTGATACCTCCTGCTTATACTTTAGTTTGAACTATGTTCTATATTGTAGCAGTTAAAATTCTGTGCGTCAATATGGTAAAGTGGTGCAAGAGTGAAAGTATTTGTAAAAATACAAAAAAATGCAAGATTTATAAGAAAATCTTGCATTTTTTGTATCTATGAATCATAGCCTTTTACATATACAAAGCTGTCCGCATCGTTATTACGCTGCATAGTATAGTGGTGATTGAGCATAGCTTCGATAAATTCATGTCCCTGGTTCTCCACAGCGGCAAGCTTCATGTCTAATGCATTTTCCAGTTCCTGTACCGTCATATCATCCAGAAACACCTGTTCGCCGCTTCTTAACATGTTGCATGTAATAAGAAGCTTGTCGCCCAGATCGATGCCGGAAGCTTTCTTCTCCAGAAGCTGGTCACGTAGATCTTGACCGGTGATCAGCCCGGATACGGTGACAGTCTCGCCGAAGAAATCATTACGGATCGCAAATACATTGATCTTAATATGCGGGAATGCCTTCATGATCTCATCAGCAAATCCGGCAAGTGTGCTGTAAGCCAGCTTTCCGGTTGCAATTGTAAGTGTACGGTGTATTTCAGCTTTCCATGTCTCATATTTGTCACTTTCCTTCAGAGCTTCCAAAGCGTCCTGGAATTCTGTCTTTAACAGACGCATCATGCCTACTCCATTTTCCAACTGGATATAACCATCGTAGCGTTCTTCTTCCGGAAAATCACGTTCGGCAAGAATGTACCATTCATCACTTGCCTGTATGAAGTGCAAGCCGTATTCATCGTAGAATTTCGGCTGATAGCTTTCGATCATGTCGATGACTTCACCGGCTTCTTCCTTTGTAAAGAGTTCCAGGGGATAGAGCCCTTCACGGTATTTTGTCAGTCCAGCAGGTACGACGGATACGCTTCGCATAAAGGGAAGATAGTTGGAAAGATCCTCAATGGAACGTTTTAATTCATCCTTGTCATTTACACCTTTACATAATACGATCTGTCCGTTCATCTCGATGTGTGCTTCGTACAGGTCCTGTAAGAACTTCAGCTTTTCTCCGGCAAAGCGGTTGTGCAGCATCTTACACCGGAGCTCCGGATTGGTGGTCTGTACGGAAATGTTGATTGGTGCGAGCTGCATGTGGATGATACGGTCGATATCCGCCTGCTTCATATTCGTCATGGTAATATAATTGCCCTGCAGGAAAGAAAGACGGGAATCGTCATCTTTAAAATACAGTGTCTCGCGCATGCCCGGCGGCATCTGGTCGATGAAGCAGAACATACATTTATTACTGCAGGAACGGTATTCGCTCATCAGTCCATTTTCGAATTCTACCCCAAGTTCGTCATCGTAGTCTTTGTCGATCTCCAGAATCCATTCTTCCCCGGAAGGCTTGCGGATCAGGACTTCGACATATTCATCCTTCATCAGATAACGGTAGTCAAAGACATCCTCTATTTTCTGTCCATTTATTTTTAACAGTACATCACCGGGCTCGATTTCCAGTTCTTCAGCAATAGAACCCGGATAGACGGTCTGTATCAGGTGTTCCTGTTCCTTTTTTTTCACAAATAT
>CAKRAT010000064.1 GCA_934295165.1 uncultured Dorea sp.
TAATCGAAGAAATCCCATGATGTCATTCCCTTTGGTGTCTCAAGCCAGATATATGGTGCATTGACACCGCCTGATACGTTGTATCCGGCATCTTTCAGTCCTTCTTTGATTACTTTTGCATTGTTCATGTAATAAGCAACCTGCGCGCTTAACTGCTCTTTTCCAGCGTCAGAGTATACAGCCTCTCCTGCTTTCTGGATGATGTAAGATGTTCCGTTGAACTTTGTTCCGTGACGTCTTGCCCACAGAGAATGTAACATCACATCTCCGGATTTGATATCTTTTGGAATTACTGTCGCACTCAGACGTACTCCTGTAAATCCTGCATTCTTAGAGAAACTTCTGATCTCGATCGCACAGGTTCTTGCTCCTTCACACTCGTAGATAGAATGTGGTACTTCTTTTTCTGAAATGTATGCTTCATAAGCAGCATCATAGATGATCACTGCACCTACTTTATTGGCATAATCAACCCATGTCTGAAGCTGTTCTTTTGTTACAGTCGATCCTGTCGGGTTATTCGGGAAACACAGGTAAATGATATCCGGTGTCTCTTCCGGAATCTCCGGTGCGAAGTCCGTCTCTTTTGTACAAGGCATATAGATGACATTGCTCCATGTTCCTGTTGCAGCATCGTATGTACCTGTACGCCCTGCCATAACATTTGTATCTACATAAACCGGATATACAGGGTCACACACAGCGATCTTGCTGTCTTTTGAGAAAATCTCCTGGATATTACCACAGTCTTCTTTTGCTCCGTCGGAAATGAAGATCTCATCTGCATTGATGTCGCATCCTTTTGCCTGATAATCGTTCTTAGCCATTGCACTTCTTAAGAACTCATATCCCAGATCCGGTGCATATCCGTGGAATGTCTCTGCATGTGCCATCTCGTCAACTGCTCCGTGAAGAGCTTCAACGATTGCCGGTGCCAGAGGCTGTGTTACATCACCGATACTTAACTTAATAATCTCGGCTTCCGGATGTGCTGCCTGATATTCACGCTGTTTTCTTGCCACTGTTGAGAACAGATAGCTTCCTGGTAACTTCAAATAATCCTGGTTTACTTTAAACATCTTCTTACTCCTTTATCTCTGTAATGTCTATCACGCCGTCGAATACAACTGTTGCAGGTCCTGTCATAAATACACGGTCCTTTTCTCTGTCCCATTCGATCTGCAAGTCTCCACCTAATAATTTTACCGTAACTCGTGTATCTGTCAAGTCATTTAATATACTGGATACTGCCACGGCACATGCTCCGGTTCCGCATGCAAGGGTCTCACCCGAACCGCGTTCCCATACACGCATCTCTACGGTATGTCTGTCGATGCAGTGTACGAACTCTGTATTGATACGTTTCGGGAATCTTTCGTGATTCTCGAATTCCGGTCCGATTTTCACCAGATCCAGATTCTTTACATCGTCCACATAGATCACCGTATGTGGATTCCCCATGGATACTCCCGTCATGCGGTATTCTTTTCCGTCTACCTCGATTGGTTCGTCAATGACCTGTTCATTCTCTGATACGATTGGAATCAGGTCTGCCTGAAGCTCAGGTTTTCCCATATCAACCCTGACCAGTGCAACTTTTCCGTCTTCTACGGTAAGATCCAGATATTTGATTCCTCCGAGTGTCTCCACAGATATCTGTGTCTTATCTGTCATTCCGTAATCATAGACATATTTTGCCACACAACGGATTCCATTGCCACACATCTCACCGCGGGAACCGTCTGCATTATACATCTCCATCTCAAAATCAGCCACTTTGGACGGATTGATCATGATCAGTCCGTCAGAACCGATCCCGAAATGTCTGTCACTGACGAATCTGGCCACTGCCGGCGGATTGTCAATCTTTTCTTCAAAACAATTGACATAAACATAATCATTGCCCAGTCCGTGCATTTTTGTAAATTTCATCTCTGTTATCTCCCTGCCTTTCTTTGGGTCAGTCTTATTTGCCTGTATATTTCTGATTCTTCATTCCTTACTCTGTCATAATGCTCAGTACCATCTCTGCCGTCTCTACCATATTCGTTCCGCTGTCCATACTACTCTTCTGAAGATATCGGTGTGCCTCTCCTTCAGACATATTGTTTCGCTCCATCAGAAGTTCCTTTGCCCGGCGGATCGTCTCCTGTTGTTTTGGAT
This sequence comes from uncultured Dorea sp., assembly GCA_934295165.1. Lineage (GTDB taxonomy): Bacteria > Bacillota > Clostridia > Lachnospirales > Lachnospiraceae > Dorea_A. Next base: position 2,164 of record CAKRAT010000064.1, read on the forward strand.
CACGGTTCTTTGATTCTTTCTTCCGTTTCTTCCGCTTTCGGTCCATGGACTGCAGCATCATGTTCATGGTATTCAGAAGATCGTATACCTTGATCGGAGTAGAAAGTCCTACAATTCCTTCTACATCCCCGCTGCTCCATTTATCCTGTGATGCAACCAGAAGCATTTCAAACGAATCTGGCAAATATTCCCGTAGCTGTGTATACATCATATCCTTCATGCGGTAACCGCAAACCACGATCCCGTCATCCACGGTATCAGCATAATGCATGGCCTGTGCACCGGTGGTACACACACCGATTACATCCATGCCGCCTCTGGCAAGAAGATTTCTGATATTTGTTGCATTATCTTTATTCGGGAATACAACAATAATCCCTGTCACTTACGCCACCTCCTGTCAGATACTCTTTTGCGCATTTCTGTTAAGTGCAAAATCCGTATTACAGTAAGTGCAGGTATTTTTCAAGCTCCCAGTCTGTAATCTGGATTCTGTAATCCTGATACTCGCTGGTCTTTGCTTCGATATATTTTCTGGAAAGATCCTCTCCTAAGATTTCCTGAATAAATGTATCTTTCTGAAATTCCTTTGCCGCCTCTCTTAAACTTCCCGGCAGCTTCTCGATTCCAAAGATCTTACGTTCTTCGTCCGTCATCTCGTATACATTACGATTGACTGCTTTCGGAGGCATCGTGCCCTGTTTGATTCCGTCAAGACCTGCTGCAAGGCATACAGCCAGTGCCAGATACGGATTTGCCGACGGATCTGGGTTACGAAGTTCTACTCGTGTATATTCTCCACGGGTTCCCGGGATTCGGATCAGTGGTGTACGGTTCTTCGCAGACCATGCAATATACACCGGTGCCTCATATCCCGGAATCAGACGTTTGTAGGAATTGACACTTGGGTTCGTGATAAATGTCAGTGCTTTCATATGTTTCATGATTCCACCGATAAAACAGTAAGCTTCTTTGCTGAGTCCATACTCATCCTTTGCATCCTGAAATACATTGATTCCATCTCTGCTGATCGACATATTCAGATGCATACCGGAACCATTGATGCCGAATTTCGGCTTTGGCATGAATGTTGCATGCAATCCATGACGCTTGGCGATCGTCTTTACAACCAGTTTGAACGTCATAATGTTATCTGCTGTTGTCAGTGCCTCATCATAACGGAAATCAATCTCATGCTGTGCAGGTGCCGCTTCATGATGGGAAGATTCAATCTCGAATCCCATATCCTCCAGAGTCAGTACCATATCCCGTCTTGCATTTTCACCCAGATCTAACGGTCCAAGATCGAAGTATCCAGCGCTTTCGTGGGAAAGTGTAGTCGGAAGTCCGTCATCATCTGTGTGGAATAAGAAGAATTCCAGTTCCGGACCTACATTGAATTCATACCCCATCTCTTTTGCTTCATTCATGACCTTTTTCAAAATATATCTCGGATCACTTTCATATGGTGTTCCATCTGGTTTGTAGACGTCACAGATCAGTCTTGCAACCTTTCCCTGCTGTGGTCTCCACGGAAATATCTCAAATGTATTCAGATCTGGATACAGATACATATCGGATTCTTCTACCCTTGCAAATCCTTCGATCGATGAGCCGTCAAACATAATCTCGTTATTCAATGCTTTGTCTAACTGGCTTGTGGTAATCGCGATGTTTTTCATGGTTCCGAAAATGTCTGTGAACTGCAGGCGGATAAAACCTACGTCCTCTTCTTCTACCATTCTTAATATGTCTTCTCTTGTATAATTGTTCATTCTACCGGCCTCCACTCGATATACATCTTTTTTTCATGACTTCTGACATTCTCCGCCAGCTTCTTTCTGTTCTTTACAGTCTTCCGGCATCTTTTCCCGGATACCTGGCCATTTACATTGCATCAACAATCTGCTGTGCGAATGCATCTAAGCTGTCTTCCTGATCTGCTTTTAATTTTGACTTGATGGACAGCTTCTGATCATGCACTGTCATATTTTTCATCTCTTCTAACTGTTTTACAATCTGTTTTCCTGCTGTTGCAGCCCATGTTCCGTTATCCATAACAGCTACCGTTCTGTGCTGTACAGCCAGGGCTTTCATATGTGCGAGCAGATTTTCGATTGGCGGATAGATTCCTCCGTTGTATGTCGGGCATGCAAGCACCACGTGACTTACACGGAAGATCTCTGCGATCAGTTCCGATACATCCGTCTTTGATGCATCATAAACAGCAATATTCTTCACGCCTTTTGCGCCAAGCTTTGCTGCCAGTGCATCAGCTGCCTGCTCTGTATTTCCATAAATGGAACCATAGATGATGACAACTGCCTGGTCTTCCGGTTCATATTTGCTCCACTTGTCATGTTTCTCAATGAAGTAATTCAGATTGCTTCTCCATACCGGTCCGTGAAGTGAGCAGATCATCTGGATATCCAATCCGGCTGCTTTCTTCAGAAGTGCCTGTACCTGCATGCCATATTTCCCAACAATATTGGTGAAATATCTTCTTGCATCATCAATCCAGTCTTTTTCGAAATCTACATCGTCATTGAACAGATTACCGTTCAGTGCACCGAATGTTCCGAATGCATCTGCCGAGAACAGGATCTTCTCTGAATCTTCATAAGAAACCATAACTTCCGGCCAGTGCACCATCGGTGCCATCACAAAATGAAGTGTATGGCTTCCCAGTTCCAGTGTATCTCCTTCTTTTACCACAACCTGTCTGCCTTCCAGATCTGCTTCGAAAAACTGACCGATCATCTGCATGGTCTTCGCATTACCAACTACTTTTACTTCCGGATATAATTCCATGATTCTCTGGATATTAGCGCAGTGATCCGGCTCCATATGCTGTACAACCAGATAATCTAAAGTTTCTCCATTTAATGCATAAGCAACATTTTCCATAAACTGCTCAGATACAGATGCATCAACCGTATCCATCAGAGTATTCTTCTCATCTTTGATCAGATAGGCATTATAAGATACCCCTCTTGGAATTGGAAATAAGTTCTCGAACAAATTTAATCTTCTGTCATTGGCTCCTACCCAGATGACATGATCGGTTACATTTCTTGTACACTGCATGATTCATTCCTCCTAAAATTCTCTGTTCTCTTTTTACTATTTCTATTATGAATATTTTTATCTGTCTTCAGACTTCTTTTTATCACATAATATCATATTTTTTAATACATTAACGCACAAACTTTTTAAATTTACGCATTAAATTTCATACAATTTCATGAACACCTGTATTTTCTTTTATTTTTCAGTATAACATCAATGGAAAATCTTTTGGATTTATCTTTTCAGCCTCTTTCCGACATTCCAGTTTTCCTGTTTTGGTGTTATAATATAGCAATCATACAACTGGCTTTTGCCAGGGAAAGGATGAATATTGAAATATATAAAAACACCAAAAGCTTTTGCTCCTCATACGCTGCGCCACAGTATTCTGTCAACCATTGTCATATTGACACTTGCAACAATCCTTGCATTTTCATTTTTTCATATTACCCAAAGTGATCCTGCCAATATTGCACTGATTTATATTCTTGCATTGATCATCATTGCGCGTATTACAACGGGATATATCTTCGGAATCATATCTTCTATATTTTGTGTAATCTTTATCAACTGGTGCTTTACATATCCTTATTTTAAGGTGAATTTTTCGCTCAGCGGATATCCGGTCACATTTTTCTTTCTTTTATCTATTTCGTTGATCGTATCCACACTGACTTCCCAGCTCATCCGGCAGGATCAGATGATCCTGGAAAGAGAACGCGAGATCAACGAAGTGGAAAAAGAACGTATCCGCGCCAATCTCCTGCGGGCGATATCTCATGATCTGCGCACGCCGCTTACAACGATCATCGGATCTTCGGATTCTTTTATTGAAAATTATGATTCACTGACAGATTCGGAAAAGCTGGATCTAATTTCTTCTATTAACGAAGATTCCCACTGGCTCCTGAATATGGTTGAAAACCTGCTGTCTGTCACACGTATTCAGGATAAAACCGGAAAAGTCAAAAAGGAAGAAGAGATTGTCGAAGAAGTCGTATCCGAAGCAATTGTACGTTTGAAAAAGCGGATTCCGGGAATCCAGATCCGTGTCAGTGCACCGGATGATATCCTGATGATCCCCATGGATCCTCTCCTGATCGAACAGGTTCTGATGAATCTGATGGAAAATGCTTATGTACATGCGGAGAGTACGATGCCGATTGATCTACATATCACAGAAGAAGCCGATAACATCACATTCCATGTCATTGATTACGGAAAGGGAATTGATGAACAGACCATTCCTCTCATTCTTAAGGGGGAATACACTACTCCTCATACTTCCGATACACACAGAGGTATGGGAATCGGTCTCTCCATCTGTAACACCATTGTACAGGCACATGGAGGAGATATTTCTGCACATAACCATAGCGAAGGTGCCGAATTTGCATTTACATTACCTAAGGAGGATATATAATCATGAACGACAGTTATTCTATTCTGATCATAGAAGATGAAAAAAACATTCTGGGATTAATGTCCCGTACATTAAAATCAAATGGATACAAAGTAACGACTGCTGATACCGGAAAATCAGGGCTTTCCATTATTAATTCACAATGTCCGGATCTTGTTCTTCTGGATCTTGGTCTTCCGGATATGGATGGAAATGATATCATCTCTTCCGTCCGTAAATGGACGAGCTGCCCGATCATCGTCATCTCTGCAAGAACCGGAGAACATGACAAAGTAGAAGCCCTGGATCTTGGTGCAGATGATTACATCACCAAACCATTCGGAACCTCCGAACTGCTTGCACGGATCCGGACTTCCCTGCGCCACGGGAACCGCATGGCTTCAAATTCACCATTATTTATCCGGCCGTATAAGTGTCAGGGACTGATCCTGGACTTTGAAAAGAGGATAGTCACACTGGACGGAGAAGAAATACATCTAACACCGGTAGAATACAAAATTGTTGCCTACCTGGCGAAAAATTCCGGGAAGGTTATGACTTATGCCTCTGTTATGGAAAATGTATGGGGCCCGTTTACCGACAATAATAACCGTATCTTGCGTGTCAACATGGCGAATATCCGGCGTAAGATCGAACGCAATCCGTCACAGCCACAGTTCTTATTCACCGAGGTCGGTGTCGGCTATCGGATGTGTGAAGATGAAAATGAGATATAAATAGAAATATCCTGCTGTTAAGAAGGTGTTAAGGAACCCTGACAGGTCTGTACTTTCAGATTGAATATGTTATTATAATCACGAAGTGGCATATCGTAAAAGAAAAGCCTCATTCATTATTCTCTCAAAAAAAGGATGCACGTCCATGCATCCTTTTTTGTTGCTCAAAAATCTCTAAAACCTGTAATCACAGATATTCTCAAATTGTATATTTCTTTTATTTTCTGTGAATAACCCAATATTTTTTACACATGCCAAATATCTCTGTTATACTCTGCAATCGTACGGTCTGATGAGAAGAATCCTGCTTTTGCGATGTTCACGATCATCTTCTTTGCCCATGCCATACGGTCTTCGTAATCTTCAAATACTCTTTCTTTTGTCTGAATGTAGTCCTTTACATCCAGAAGTGTCATGAACCAGTCTTTCTGGATCAGTTCTGCATGAATCTCAAGCAGTGTACGCACATCACCGATTTTAAGCATCTCAGGGTTGATGATGAAATCCACACACTTACGGATGTCTTCGTCATTGATATAGTAATCTGCTGCCACATAGTCTGCTTTTGCATAGTGCCCGATTACCTGATCACTGCTCTCACCGAAGATGTAGATATTCTCATCACCGACAAGCTGATGGATCTCTACGTTTGCTCCATCCTCTGTTCCAAGTGTTACAGCACCGTTCAGCATGAACTTCATGTTACCCGTTCCACTTGCTTCTTTCGATGCCAGAGAAATCTGCTCGGATACTTCACATGCCGGGATCAGTTTCTCAGCCATCGTTACATTGTAGTTTTCTACCATTACAACCTGCAGATATGGTGCCACTTCCGGATCATTCTTGATCAGTTCCTGCAGACACAGGATCACATGAATGATGTCTTTTGCAATGATGTACGCCGGTGCAGCTTTTGCTCCAAAGATCATCGTGATCGGTCTCTTTGGTTTATTTCCCGCTTTGATATCCAGATATTTATAAATGATATACAGGACATTCATCTGCTGTCTCTTGTACTCGTGGAGACGTTTGATCTGGATATCGAAGATTGCATTATCATTCAGTACAACTCCGGATTCTTTTTCCAGATATTCTTTTAATGCTGTCTTATTCTGCTGCTTAACATCCAGAAGTTCATTCAGTGCTTCTTCGTTATCAATCTGTGCAAGAAGTCCTTCCAGTTTGGAAGCATCTTTACGGAACTCTCCGACTCCGTATTTGTCCATCCATTCTACCAGCTTCTTGTCACAGTGCATCAGCCATCTTCTGAATGTGATACCATTGGTCTTATTGTTGAATTTCTCCGGGTAAATGTCATAGAATGGCTTTAATTCTACGTCTTTCAGGATCTCTGTATGCAGTGCTGCAACACCGTTAACACTGAATCCATAATGCATATCCATTCTTGCCATGTGTACACGGTTCCACTCGTCGATGATATGCACATCTTTGTTATCATATTTTGCTTCCACTCTTGCTGCCAGTTCACGGATGATCGGCATTAAGTGTGGAACAACTGCCTCCAGATAGTCGATTGGCCATTTCTCCAGTGCTTCTGCAAGGATGGTATGGTTGGTATATGCACAGGTATTTGTCACAATCTCAATTGCCTTATCCATAGAGATTCCTCTTGCTGTCAGAAGACGGATCAGCTCCGGAATTACCATAGAAGGATGTGTGTCGTTGATCTGGATCACTACGTGCTTATCGAGTTCTTCCAGTGCATATCCTTTTTCTTCGCATTCTTTCAAAATAAACTGTGCACCGTTACTTACCATGAAGTACTGCTGATAGATTCGAAGTAATTCTCCCTGTTTGTCACTGTCATCCGGATAAAGGAACAGTGTCAGATTCTCACGGATATCATTTTTGTCAAATGAGATTCCATCCCCTACGATATTCTCATTTACAGATTCGATGTCGAATAAGTGGAGCTTATTAGTTCCGTTTTCATATCCGGTTACATCAATATCATATAATTTAGAATGTAGGCTGAAATCTTTGAATGGCACATCGAATCCGATTCCTGTATCCGTAAGCCAGCTTGTATTCTGGATCCATGGGTTTGGTGTCTCTTTCTGTTTGTGATTTTCAAATACCTGTTTGAATAGTCCAAGATGATAGTTAAGCCCGATTCCATCTCCTTCCAGGCCAAGTGTTGCAATGGAATCCAGGAAGCAGGCTGCCAGTCTTCCAAGTCCTCCGTTACCCAGTGACGGTTCCGGCTCTACTTCTTCAATCTCGCAGATATCTTTTCCATTTGCTGCAAGAAGCTCTCTGACTTCATCGTATACACCAAGATTGATCAGGTTGTTAGATAACAGTTTTCCGATCAGAAATTCTGCTGATATATAATATACTTTTCTTCCGTTTTCTGAAACATTTCTTCCTTTATCTGCTGCGGCTTCTTTTACTGTTGTAAGAAGTGCTGCATAAATCTCTTCGTTTGCTGCATCTTTGATTGATTTACCAAGTGTCTGCTGTAACTTTTCTGAGAAATTCATAATTAACCTCCTGAATGTGTGCTGTCGCATCATTATTTTTGATATTGATCTGAATCTGTGTTTCATCAATTTTCTTTTGCTCTACACTGATATTATAGTCAGATTATACACATTATCTCTTGCATCATAATAGTAAAAAGTAATACAATACTATCAAATATACAACTTTTTGATAATTTCGCCCAAACGAAATCATGACCCCCAATTACTTCAGAAAGGATTTCATCATACATTATGAACACTCTTACTTACGAAAATCTTCATGAGACAAAAAAACACGTCAGCATCCAGTTTCCATACAATACCTACCTGTGCTCCATTCCGCTGGATTTCACACAGGTTCCGCTTCACTGGCATAATGACGTGGAGATCATTGTAATAAAAAAAGGCAGCGGTATCATTTCCGTTGATACCGAGCCAAAGACCGTAAAAGCCGGTGACATCATCCTGGTCCGTCCGGGTCAGCTCCACTCTATCTCACAACACGAGAAAGACAACATGGAATATGAAAATATCCTGTTCCAGACAGATCTTCTTTACTCTGCTGATTCCGACTCCCGGACAATTGGATATTTCCAGCCATATTTTTCACTGCAATATGAACTTCCATGGCTTTTCAGTGATTCCTGCACCTGCCACAAAGCACTTGCTTCCTGTATTAATGCGATCGATGAGCTCTGCAGCAAAAGACCGGACTATTACGAACTGTCAGTAAAAGGACATCTGTTTCACTTCTTTTTCCTTTTGTTCTCCTCCCAGGGCGCACCGGTTACTTTCACCCGCAGCAAATCTCTGGATAAGGTAAAACAGATCATCTCCTATATTGAATCGCATTACACAGAACCAATCACCGTTCAAAGTGCAGCAGACTACATGGGATTTTCCGAATCTCATTTTATGAAATTCTTTAAACAGCATCTGCACACAACATTTACCAGTTACCTGAACGGTTACCGGCTCACCATTGCTGCCAGACTTCTGCTCACGGAGGATGACAGTATCCTGTCGGTCTCAGAACGCACAGGATTCAACAATCTGTCTTATTTTAACCGATTGTTCAAAAAAGAATACCAGATGCCGCCGCGGGAGTACCGGAATCGTTAAGGCAGCTCCGCTTACATACTTGAACCTCTGCAGTACCTGCCACTGGCAGCTACTTACGAACAAACGGAATGAAAGAACGGAATCTGAAGTATTTTTACTATCTCAGATTCCGCTCTTTTATTTCATTCGTTCATTCTATTTATCTTATCTCAAATATCTGTTACAAAATATATTTTCTTCTAAGATCCTATTCAACCTCTTCCGGTTCCATACTTCTCATATGTTCCCCGTCTTTTTTGATCTCATATTTCTGATTATATTCATT
>CAKRAT010000065.1 GCA_934295165.1 uncultured Dorea sp.
AATGATTTTGCCATTGTCTGTTACCTCCACATTCTTTTTTATTTTGAATGTCCGCAAAATCCGTCCTACATCTGTCGCTCCGTGTACAAATGCATCTACTAATTGGCGTGTATTTCCCTTTGCACGTCCGTCGCCCAGAACTATCAATATCTTTTTCATAGACAACTCCTTTCCAAATATATTTTCGTATAAATGCCTATTCCATACTTTCCCTTATATACAATACATTCTTCTATAAAAATGGCACCATATAAACTGGTATACAAAAAATATCCTGATCTTTACTCATATCTTTCGTATAAACCAGATATCTCTTCCATATTCTTCCTGAATATTTTTCCGTAAATACATCAAGTGATTTATGGGTTTTATATCCCGACGATTTAACTTCTATCGGAATTATTTTATTTTTTCTTGCCAAAATAAAATCTACTTCATAATTATGTTTAGAATTTTTATTCATGATTGTATGATAAAATAATTCATTTCCATTTGAGATCAGACATTGCGCTACAATATTTTCATATAAATATCCCAGCTTCACACTTAATTTATCATTTAACAGCTTCTCATAAATTTCATTTTCCGTAAACTCTTTATCCTTAAACATTAATGTTACAAACAGGCCTGTATCGCCTAAAAATAACTTAAATCTTGATAAGTCTCTTGTATTTGACATACCGGTATCCGGATCATTTGTATTGTATGCAACCAGTACTGTCTTTGAATCTTTTAATTCCGCAATCAATTCTAATATTTTATCTTGTTTCTCACCATTTAACACACTATTCGTCTGATATCTGGCTGCATTTTTATTTAACTGGGCCGGAATCGCATCAAATAACAATGCCAAACGTCCTGTTGGATCAATTTTGGCGAAATCACTTTCATACAAATTCAGGATGTCTCTCTTTATTTCATCTACTTTTCTGAAATTGTTCGTTTCAATGTAAGTTGATACAGCCTGTGGCATCCCTCCAACCAACATATATAGACGAAATTGTCTTAACTGTTTACGATTAATTGCATCTCCTAATCCTTGATTCATATCAAAGCATTTCTTTAATAATGAAAATGTTGCTGTATCTCCAATTGCCCACAAAAATTCTTCATAGTCCATTGGATACATGCTGATTTTTCTTTCCTCGCTTGGAATTAAAATATCTTTTACATTTTTCTTAATTGAAATAAGTGATCCTGTTTCAATATAATCATATCGATGATCTGCAACCAATGCTTTGATTGCCTGCCGTGCTGAAGGGCAAAGCTGAACTTCGTCAAATATAATCACTGATTTTCTTTCCCGTAAATCTACTTTATATTGTAACTGTAACTGCAGAAATAAGAAATTCAAATCTGAAACATCTTCAAAAAGTTCTTTGGTTTCCTTTGATGCCCTTGAAAAATCTATCAAGATATAGCTTTCATATTCATTTTTTGCAAATTCTTCCACTACTGTGGATTTTCCGGTTCGTCTTGCACCTTCAATCAAAAGAGCCGTCTTTCCATTTGAATCTTTTTTCCATTCTTGCATTTTATTATATATTTTACGTTTAAACATGGTATTTCTCTCCTTTCCGCATTTTTCTTTTCTTCATTTTATCATATTTCCGCGTTTTTTTATATAGCGCATTAACTAGTTTCCGCGTTTTTTATTTCTTCTTTTTACCCATTTTCCGCGTTTTTATTCATTTGATTCGAAAAAAAAGATATCAACCAACTTGTGATTCATATCTTTTTGTTAATATACTATTCCTTTCCGCTTAACTCTTATTCTCTACCGGTAGAATTCTGTTCTTCTCAGCCCTGTATATGGCCTGCCCCAATAACAAAAACGCCATGAAATGATTGCATATAAAATGCAAAATATAGTCATTAAAATCTGTGACCATACATTACCTTTGGCTGCAAAATTCAATGCAGTAACTCCGATGCAGGTAGCAACTAAAGTCAGAAGATCAATATTTCCGGTTATGATATTTGAAAGAATCACAGCAGCCAGTGAGACAAGCCACAGTGTCCAATGACGAACAAATCTGCCATTCCATAGAGTGTCTGTAAAAAATAGGAAAGCAGATACGGGAGTGAAAACCAAATTACATTTTTGAATACACTGCCAGTCGTAAGATTTTTTTCCATAACAATTTCCTCTTTCTTCTCTGGTATAAACATATCATAAACTCTACAATAGTTGTAGAGTCAACAGGAAATTTCAAGTTGTCTTTTCTATCTGAAATTGTCTTCCGAAATATTTCAGACTTGAAAAACAGATGCTAAAGAAATTTTTTCTGTTGGATTATCCGCAATGTTATTAGATATTCTTCTGATTATTTCAAGTCTCCTGTTTAACTACTATGCAGTAAAATATGGCGATTATGTGCTTGCCGGATTTGGAATTTCACAAAAACTTGTACAGATCACAGACCTGATCGGCATGGGACTTTATATGGGAGTCATTCCACTTATCGCTGTTGCTTACGGTGCAGGAAATGAGCTTCGCATGAAAGAAATCATCAAAAAGAAAGGGTGTTCAAGACATCTCCTTATAACACATCTTTGATGTGCCGTACCTACGGTGATGTCCTGAACACCCTTGACCGTTACCCGGTGGTAACGGTAAGTGATCTGTTAAATTCTGATATATCCTGCCATACTCTCTTTCGCATTGTCAACTGTATTTTATTCATCCAGTTCTTTCATTGCAGCAAGCTGTCTTTCATAAAATTTTTTTCCTATTTTCCGTTTCCGATAGTCGCCGCATAAATCAGCCCGTTCTGTTATCTATTATACTGTTTCTTTCGATGTACCATCATCGTACTAATAGTTACACTGCCACTGACAAGAAGTACAATAAACCACAAAAGCATATTGCTTGTATCGCCAGTTTTAGGACTTATTGTTTCGCTTGTATCCAGGTTGTTTACTTTTGAAGAAGTGTTACCCGAATTATTACCAGGATTGGTAATAATTGAAGGGGTGCTTGCCGCCTTAATCTCAAACTCCGTGCTGCACTCGCCGTCGTTATAAACAATAGTCAGGGTATGTTTGCCGACAGAAAGAGTGCTGAGATAATCTTTTTTCAGTGTGATCACTGTAGAACCAGATACAGCAGTATATTTATCTGCTGCAACTAGCGTGCCGTCCACCTTAACGCCGGTAAACTTGGAGAAATCTCCATTTGCAACAAATTTCAGCGTGTCGTTGCTGTTCTGCTTCCAAGAACTGTTTGCACCCTCAGTGATTTTATATTCAGGTGTTGTGCCGGATGCCTGCGGTGTTATGATCAAATCTGTGTCAACCCACATCGTTGCATATCCGCCATTAGGGTACTGTAACATCGGATCATAGTCAGTAATGTCATAATCGTAATACTTGCCATTTATTTTTAATTTTGTATCAGTTGTAAAACAATATCCGTCTTTTGCCTTGAAATAAATTCCATAAGTGTAAGTTTTACCGCTTTCAAATTCGGCAAATAAATCATCTGGATTGTTGTCGTTCCAAAAATCGGCTGAGTAATGATATTTTTTACCTCCATCTGTACTCCAAAATTCAGATTGGTAAATATACGGAACATTCTCAGGTGTTTTTCCAGTGAATACAGGCTTATCTCCGACCTTAAAACTGATTGTTGCATTATTTATCTCGACAACACTAATATTTTGTAACTGAACAGTTTGAGGTTTTATTGTTTTTACAGCGACTATAAAAAGTCCTGTTCCAGTATTTGTTACATTTGCATTATTTACATTGATGCCATTTACCATTACTTTACTATTAGCTGCAAATGTATTTCCATCTCTTGCTTTAAGAGAAAGACTATACATATAAGTTTTGCCATCCTCAAAGGTCGTTATTTTTTTGTCTTGTGCAAGTGCATTATTCTTGCTTTCATCAGAATACCAGTATTTTACCGGTACAGATTCACCATTTGCACTCGTTTCCATTTCTTCCCAATATTCGTATTCTATATCATATTGTTCATCCCATGGATCACATTTGTAAGCAGTTGCTTTTGGAACATCTCCCGGCTCATAATTAAATGTCACGCCCTCAATATCCACATCGCCAATGCTGTGCTGAGAGCTTCCGTCAGTAGCTGTCACCTTAATGCCGTTAAACCAGAGGGTCAACTGTTTTCTATCATCAGAGAGCGTGCCAGAAAACGCTGTTATAGTAGAGCCTTCAATTATTACGTCACAGCCGACTCCACCGACTTTGAATCCGTCATGGAAGTAGTAACCGTCCTTCGCTGTTAATTTTACTGCGTAGCTGTAGGTTTCCCCTGCTATCGGCTTTTGTGGATTGGATTTTGCAATTCTGCTGCCATCAATAGCCACTTGCTGCCAATACTCATCCGTAAGCGTCATCTGGTTTGCACATTCCGAGTTGGGATTTACTTCTGCTGTAAACGCAACGGGCTGTGAAGAATCAAGATTTTTCCAAATGTTTCCAATGTCAACCGTGGTGATAACCTCATCCATAGCATCTGGTTCCTGCACAATCAGGTCATAGGTGTAATCATATATTTGATATTCGTGAACATCGAGAAGTTTGGTGAAAGTACCGGTCGCCTCCGTATGCTCACTGAAATATTGTTTTGCTGTATCTAAATCCACGTTAAACGCAACAGGAGCACCGGATGCAGGAGTGAAAGTATAAATCTCTGCACTCTCAAAATGGTCCAAAACCGTCTGCCCATTTCCGCCTTCGCGCATAACAGTTCCCCTATCTTTATACTGTGCTTCAATCTTGGTCTGAAGATTGGCAAGTTCAGCCTGCAATGTGCCTACACCGCCTTTTAGATAATCTTCGGAGCTTTTACTAACCTGTGTGGTTTCAACCACCGTGCCATCCGAATTTTTAATAGAAACATTGGCAGTTACTTTGACCTGTGTGTGATATGCGTGCTTATAGTCAGTAAAATACGTTACTCCTTGCGGAAGATAATCCGGCTTGGGTTGTTCGAGACCTTCTGATGCAAATGCTGTTGCAGGTACTATAGACAACAGCAGGCAGCCTGTGAGCAAAACAGACAGCAGCCTGACTTTTCCTTTCTTCTTTTTCTTCATAATCATTCATCCTCCATTCTTGCTTTCATTCATAGATAAAGTCATCTGTATTATGGTGAGATTATACAATATATCCGGTGTTTTTTCTTTTTCTTTCTCGATTGTCAGTGACATTTTAGAAATTGCAATGTTGTAATTCCCTGAAGATGTTATTATATATTATAGGAAAGGCTGTCTCAGCAGAAAGGAGAATATATATCAATGACTTTTAAGAAATTATTAGATAACTACATGGAATTGCTGGATTGTTCCGCAAAAGATTTAGCCGAAAATTCCGGTCTTTCTGCCGCTACTATCAGCCGTTACAGATCCGGCGAACGCACACCGGAAAATGGAACCGAGAATTTTTCCAGACTTATAACCGGAATCGTTTCTATTGCTGAAAGTAAGGGAATACCGGATATCTCAGCACAGTCTGTCTTTGACGCATTTTCTCCGTATGTAAAAAATACCGTAGATGTTGCCCATTTTCAGAAAAACTTTCATAAATTACTGTCTGTTGTTCCGATTAGTATTTCTGACCTGGCACGTTTTTTGAACTTTGACCCCTCCTATATTTCCCGTATCCGGAATGGACAAAGACAGCCTGCCAACCCTACGGAGTTTGCCAGAAAGATTTCCTGCTTTGTCGCCAGACATTGCCAGACTGAAGAACAGAAAGCTGTCATATCCAGCCTGATTAATTGTCCTGTGGAAGAATTGTCTAACTACATTACGTTTCAGGAGCAACTTACAGACTGGCTGCTTACCGGAGCGGGAACTGTCAAAGACTCCATGACTGTTTTTTTAGAAAAGCTCGATGAGTTTGATCTGGATGAATATATTCATGTCATTCACTTTGACAAATTGAAAGTACCCTCTGTTCCATTCCAAATTCCAACCTCCAGAACCTATTGGGGTATCAGTGAGATGATGGAAAGTGAGCTGGATTTTCTGAAAGCAACTGTGCTTTCAAAATCTACTGCTCCGGTAATCATGTACAGTGATATGCCAATGAAAGAAATGGCTAAAGATCCTGAATTTCCGAAAAAATGGATGTTCGGCATGGCTCTGATGCTCAAAAAAGGACTGCACCTCTATCAAATCCATAATCTTGACCGTTCTTTTGATGAAATGATGCTGGGGTTGGAAAGCTGGATTCCGATGTATATGACCGGACAAATATCACCGTACTATTTAAAAAATGTACAAAACAACACATTCCTGCACTTGTTAAAAGTTTCCGGTTCGGCTGCACTTTCAGGCGAAGCAATTGCCGGGTGCCACGAAAATGGGAAATATTATCTGACAAAATCCAAACGGGAAATGGAATACTATCAAAAGCGTGCAGATGAACTATTAAAAAATGCATATCCTTTAATGGACATTTACCGCAGTGAACGGGAAACTGAGCTGAATACTTTTCTAATTGCTGACGTTGGAAAAACCGGAAAACGCCGGGGCATCCGATCCACACTGCCGTTATATACACTGAGTGAAGAACTTCTCGAACGGATTCTTATCCGGCATGGCATTGACACCAGACAAAAACAGCGGATAAAAAAGCATGTAGAATTACAAAAGAAACGAATTATATCCATTCTTTCATCTGAGATAATAGAAGACGAAGTACCTGATTTACCACTAGAAGAATTCAGAAAAAATCCACCTGTTCTGGATCTTTCTGGAATTTTTTGTGAGACGGATCTTTCATACACCGAAGAGGAATACAGATTACACATGAATGATATGAAGACTTTTTCCCAAAAAAATCCTAATTACATATTACGGATAAGTACAGATCCTACTTTTCATAATCTGCAGATATTCGTTCATGAGGGACAATGGGCTATGATATCAAAAGCAAAAGCACCATCGATACATTTTATTATCCATCATCCCAAGCTGCGCAATGCAATTGAGAACTTTATCCCGCCAATAGTGGAATAAGCTGTTTCAGCTGTGCAGACATTCCATACCAATATACCGGTGTTTTTGGTATACCCAAAACACCGGCAGCTTGAATCAACTTACTATCTTCTATCGGTACACTTCCGTTCTTCTAAGCTCTGTATACGGTCTGCTCTTCCTGATTCTCCCCGAATCTCTAATCTCTATATCCACATATAATATCTGTTCTTCATCATCTGCTTTCGCGATAACTTCTCCATTGGCGTCAACCGCAATGGATTCACCGGAGAAATCCATCTCACCTTCGCATCCGACTCTGTTACACATCACAACCGCCACACTGTTCTGAAATGCCTGTACCCTTAATTCCCATTCGAACATCTCGGATGACTCCGCCTTTGTGTTCACGGTCGGGATCAGTATCAGGTCTGCTCCCATCAACGCTTCTGTCCGGATGCTTTCCGGATAATGTCTGTCAAAGCAGACTACAATTCCGATTTTCCCATATTCGGTATCAAATACCTTGAATCCATCATCTGACGGGGTATAATAATCCTGCTCGTAAAACTGCTCTGCCTGTGCCACATGGACCATTTTCTGGATTCCTTTTATCTCTCCGTCTGCTCCGATGAACAGGCTCGCATCATATGCTTTTCCATTTTCTTCCAGATAAATATTCGGTACTGATATAATAGAGCATTCCCGGCTCACAATTTGAAACTTTTTTACTTCTTCCGAATCCATTTTCAATCGGTATTTTGTGACATCCTGTCCTTCATATTGCGGGAAGAATTCGGTCAGCTGAACTTCAGGGAACAGGATTAAATCCGCTCTGTTTTTTGCAGCTTCTCTTATGAACTCTATACTTTTATCCAGGTTATCTTGCATATTTCCTGAATTTTTCATTTGTGCCAGTGCGATACGCATCTTTGTTTTCCTCCATGACATTCTATAATCTTTTCATCCACATCTTCATCTAAACTTTTACACTGTATTTGCTGTAATCCTGGAAACCAGATTCCTTAATTGACCGGACCATCCCACGACGTAAACTGATCTGCATATGTATCCAGATCTGCCACACTTACAGTCAGTTTACCATCTGTATTTTCATAATCTATATACATCGGATTACATCCACCCGAAGTTTCACCTACGCTGTCTGTCGTGAATACATTTCCACAATTCTGGCATACCAGTCTTCCATTCTGTTCCTTAAAATACGCCCTTGGCGATGGATTGCATACCTGACATGTATTAAATGATAAGCGTGGAGTTCCATCCGATCCTTTTACAGCAATAAGCTGGATATTGGTTCCATTGGAATCGTAATTGATATACATTGGATTTGAAGTCAATGTATCTGCATCAATTGAAATCTCACCATTCTCTACGGCAGGAGTTTCATATACCACTGTTTCCTCTTTCTCCGCATCTGATTCCGTATTTTCATCTTTTGAAACATCCGAACTTCCTGATGTCTCTGAGCTTCCGCAGGCAGACAATGTCGCTATCACAAGTGCAGTCCATATAATGGTAAGTATATGAGTTATACCATATACACTTATTACCATTTTGTAATTACATCCGTTGATAACCTCCTCCTGCACATTTATGGTTCATTCAACCGGAATTCCGCTATAGACTGTAATCTCCGGATAAGTTCCAAAGTCCAACTCACTGTTCACATACTGCATGTCACCTGATTCTGATATCTTTGCAACATTTAATTCTTCTGTATTCTCTGACACAATGCCTGCTGACTCAGTCCCTGTTCTGTCCATGTTAATTTCGGACACGCTTACCCCCTGCGAAAGCATTGCAAGACCAAGAACCACGACAAGAATACTTCCAAATCCAAGCATTAACGGAACCGTCCCCAGACTGAACATCAGCATCGCAGCCGCCCCTGAGACAGGATTCCCAGAGCCAAGCGCTATAATCTGCATGGACTGCAGGGGACCACACGGCATCAGTCCATTCAGCACTCCGACCCCAAATGGTCTGTTTTCTTTTCTCTTTTTCCTACTTATTTTATCTGCCAGTTTTTCAGGAAATCTGATTTGGAATTTTCTCAGTACAGGAATAACTCCCAACATGTTGATTCCCATGATCACCATAAAAAGACCTGCTATTATTTTCAGTATCCCCTGTAGAAGCAGTGGAATTCCCGTTCCACCCCCTCCTGTTAACAGCATTCCTATTCCGCCCAGCAGAAAACAGATTACCGAATAGGAAATCACACGTCCCGTATTATATAACAGGGATGGAAGGATTATCTTATTTTCCGGAGTTTTCCCGTTGTCATCATCCGCCACAGGAATGCACTGCGACAGATTAATACCACCACACATCGCCATGCAATGAACAGATGTTAAAAATCCTACTATAAACAGCATTCCATAACTCATCTTTGAATCAGCAAGCATCGATTGCACAAGCAGATTCAAAATGCCAAATCTCTGCAACAGATAATACAATAAAATAATAATTGCAAATGTTACTGCCCGACTGACAAATTCCGAATAATCTTTTTTCTCTTTTTTACTACTTTATAATCAAGGTTCTGAATAACTGCTATTATACGGTCCAGTGTCAATATATCGCTATCAAACTCAATTTCCGCCCGTCCTCTGCTGTATGAAACATATACTTTAGAAATTCCTGCTATATTTCTTAAAGCCTGTTCTATTCTATTCTGACAGTTGACGTATGTCATGCCCTCGATTAAAAGAACTTTTCTTTCTATTGCCATACTTATAATTCCTTACTCCAAATACCCCCTATGGGTATTTTAATCATTGATAGTATATACATCCGCATTATATTTGTCAACATTTTTCACATTTTATTCAAAATCTGATTTAAGTCAAAAAAAGAATACCAACCAGCTTGTGATTGATATCCTTTTTGCTTCCTATTCATTTCCTCTATTTTTCTTCCAATGCCAGATACTTCTTAAGCCATTCTTCTGCAATGTATGTCCAGCTCTGTACTTCTTTCAGAGTTTTGCGGATTTCCTCTTTCTGCTTTTCCGTCCATCTCGCCGGCTTTTTACGTCCGATGCCGAACTTCACCAGAAGTTCCTCCCCTTTTTCCTTTGGAAATGAAGTCTCACTGGCCTTAATTGCCTCTGCAAGCATCTGCACCTGTTCCTGTGTATATCTTTTTCCTTCTTCCTGTCCTATATTCTGCTCTAACCACTCTTCGGTTGCCACAGATAGTCCATGGATTCCTTCTGAAAATACGTGCTGTGCAAATGGTACACCAGCCTGTGCACAAGCCTGTGCAAAGAGATAACTATTCTCCACCGGAACTGTCTGGTCTGTTACGGTCTGCCACAGGAAACATGGCGGTGTATCTTTTGCCACATGATTTTCCAGCGACATATAGTCCAGTTCCTGCTCTGATGGCTCTTTTCCAAACAGTGCGACAAATGAATCTCTGTGTGCATATTTTCCTGAAGTGATGACCGGATAAGACAGAATCGCCGCATCTGGGCGGTTGGATATGTTCTGGTATGCTTCTTCCGGATCTTCCACATCTTTATTATGTACACAAAGACTTCCACACAGATGTGCTCCTGCTGAGAATCCGCAGATTGCAACCTGATCCGGTCTGATATGGTATTCTTCTGCACGGGAACGGATCATCCGGATGGTTCTTGATATGTCATGCAACGGCTGCAGCTTCAGTGGTGCTTCATCCAGCTGATTTACCGTGTATTCCAGAACGAATACATTATAACCTGTCTGGTAGAATTCCATTGCCGGCAGGTGCGCTTCCGATGGAGATACTTCCCGGTATGCGCCGCCCGGTGCGATGATCATTGCCGGATGCTTCTTTTCATCCTCATGAATATAGCTGAACATCACCGGTATGAAGCCGTGCGCTGCCGGATAATGATACTCTTCTTTTTTCCAGATTTCGATTCTTTCATTTATCATGATTTTTATCTTCTCCTTTATTCCTTAACAATTACTTATTTCTACCGTTCTTCCCCCATTATACTTCTCTACGTCTTCGAAAACAAATACGGATATTTCCGCATTTGTGCAAATATAATCGTTTCCACCC
>CAKRAT010000066.1 GCA_934295165.1 uncultured Dorea sp.
GGAATGCTTGGCCAGAACGTGCTTATTTACCCGGATGTTGATATGGTGATCGTGACAAATGCGGGAAATGAAGAACTGTTCCAGGACAATGTGATGCTGAATATTATAAGAAAATATTTCCCGGTGGAATGGGTGCCAAAAGAGACACTTCCGGAGAATCCGATTGCGTATACAAAACTACAGGAACTGACTGAACGGCTGGCAGGAAAAAACAAATTCGGAAAAGAAATACTATCAACAGGAATAGCTGAAAATAAGATATTGAAAAATAGTCCTTTCATGTTCCGTAAAGGCGGCTGGAAAAAGAACTCAGAAAAATACAGAATCCGTGAACGACAGACAGAAACAGAAAAACTACAGAAACAACAGATTCATTTACTGACAGATATGATGGATGGTACATGTTATGAGATGGAACAGGCAAGTGTCGGACTTTTCCCGCTGGTTATGCAGGTGATGCACAACAACATGACGGATGGTATATCGAAGATCATTTTTCATAAAAAAAGAACCGGGGAATTACAGCCAAATCTGATTCTTTGTTTTCAGGAAGGTGAAGAGTCTATAGAACTGGAAATGGGCTGGAAGCAATATATAGAAAACGAACTGACCATTCACGGAGAGACATATCTGACTGCAGTAAAAGGAGAGATTTCTTCAGATGCAGATGATAATCTGGTCCTGAAAGTGGAAATTGTGTATTTGGAAGAGGCAATGAGACGGAAGTTATATGTGACATTTCTTAAGAATATGGGGGATAAATGTGACTTAATACCACCGGAACATATAGAAGTAAAATGGTATGAATCACCGGGAAAAGCCCTGATCATGGAAGGAATGGAAGCTATCACGACAGAGGTTACAAAGCATCCGATCTATTCCCGTATCAGAGAAAATGGAGGGATTGATCTGCTCCACCGCCTGATGGAACAGACGATAGAGCCGGTGATCAAAGGCAGGATCATTGATCCGTCCGAAGCGGCAGAGTCAGATCATCGAAAAGTGCAAAATTTTCAGATGTGTTTGTCAGAGTATTTATTGCAGTCAGGGCAGATTCATAAGAATGATGAACCTGAAAAATAGGAGTGGATTTCCCGATGGCAACCTGAAGAATAGAAGCATTTTCATTTGCAAAGGTGTGGAAAATAAATGCCTGTTTCTGATAAGTGCCGGTATCTATAATTGCTACAAAATCTCTGGGATAGAGAAAGGTAAAAAGAGGAGGAAAGAAATAATGAAAATCGTAACAGCAATTGATTCATTTAAAGGAAGTATGACTTCGATGGAAGCAGGACTTGCAGTAGCAGAAGGAGTACACAGAGTAGATTCAGATGTGGATGTGCAGATCAGACCGCTGGCAGACGGAGGAGAAGGAACCGTCGAAGCACTTGTTGCCGGAATGAATGGCATGAAACAGGAGATCCAGGTAACAGGACCGCTTGGAACACCGGTAGTCTGTGAATATGGAATTATTGAAAGCAGCAAGACAGCAGTAATCGAGATGGCAGGAGCAGCTGGAATCACACTGGTGCCGGATGAAAAGAAAAATCCATTGTATACGACGACTTATGGTGTCGGAGAAGTGATCAAAGATGCGATTGGGAAAGGTTGCAGAAGATTCATTATTGGAATCGGAGGCAGTGCAACGAATGACGGCGGCATCGGAATGCTTCAGGCATTGGGATTCGGATTCCTGAACAAGAATGGACAGCCGGTACCATTCGGTGCAAGAGGTCTGGAAGAACTGGAAATGATCACGGATACATATGTAATGTCAGAGCTTAAAGAATGCAAATTCCGAATCGCATGTGATGTGACTAATACATTGTGTGGAGAGCAGGGAGCAAGTGCTGTTTATGGACCGCAGAAAGGAGCAACGCCGTCTATGATCATGCAGATGGATAAATGGCTGGCATATTATGCGGCACTGGCAAAAGAAAAATTCCCGAAAGCAAATGCAAAACAGGCCGGAACCGGAGCTGCCGGAGGACTGGGATTCGCATTTTTAACATTTACCAATGCAGTGCTGGAATCCGGGATCAAGATCGTACTGGAGGAGACGCAGCTGGAAGAATATATCAAAGATGCAGATCTGGTAGTTACGGGAGAAGGAAGACTGGACAGACAGACGGCGATGGGAAAAGCACCGATCGGAGTGGCAAAACTGGCAAAAAAATATGGAAAACCAGTAATCGCATTTGCAGGATCGGTAGAACGAGATGCAAGAGAATGTAACGAACATGGAATCGATGCATTCTTCCCGGTTTTACGAGGCATTACCACGCTGGAAGAAGCCATGAAGAATGAAAATGCGAAGAGAAACCTGGCGGATACTGCGGAACAGGTATACCGTCTGTGGAGATAAAGGTGGAAAGGCAGGAAATATCATATTACCGAATCCAAATACGATTGCAGTATCCGATGCTGAAGCATGATAAGGCGAAACTAATGATAGCTAAATGACAAATTGTAGATTCCTGTATCTTGCACAGTCTTCTTATATAGACTTATAATAAAAAAAAAGACCGAAAGGACTGATTCTATGAAACGTATTTTCTGGATCGTATTGGATAGTGCCGGCATTGGGGAAGCACCGGATGCGGATAAATTTGGTGATGTCGGAAGTAATACATGGAAGAGCTGCTATGACAGTGGGAAACTTCATATTCCGAATATGGAAAAGATCGGAATCTATCAGATTGATGGTATGGAATATGCAAAAAGCACAGAGAATCCGACCGGAAGTTTTGCAAGAATGCAGGAATTATCCTGCGGAAAGGATACGACAACCGGGCACTGGGAGATGGCGGGAATCGTAACACCGGATCCACTGCCGAAATTCCCGGATGGATTCCCAAAAGCATTCATAGAGGAATTTTCAAAAAGGACGGGAAGAAAGATTCTATGTAATCTGCCGTATTCGGGCACACAGGTCATTCATGATTATGGCCGGGAACAGGAAGAGACAGGAGCACTGATCGTGTATACATCTGCAGACAGTGTATGCCAGATTGCAGCGCATGAGGAGATAATTCCGATAGAGCAGTTATATGAATACTGCAAGATTGCAAGAGAGATGTTGACCGGAGATCTGGGAGTCGGCAGAGTGATCGCAAGACCATTTATCGGAACATGGCCGGATTACGAAAGGACAATCAGACGGCATGACTTTTCACTGGCACCGCCGAGGCAGACTCTTCTGGATGCATTAAAAGCAGACGGGAAAGACGTGATCGGAGTCGGAAAGATTTACGATATCTTTGAAGGTCAGGGAGTGACAGAGACCTATCCGAATCAGGGAAATGAAAAGAATATGGAAAAGACGATCGAGATACAGAAGAAAGAGTTCGACGGGCTTTGCTATGTGAACTTAGTAGATGGGGATATGATTTATGGACACCGGCGTGATATTGAAGGATATGCAGGTGCGTTAACAAGATTCGATGAACAGTTAAGAGAGTTCCTTGCAAATATACGGGATGATGATATGCTGATGATCACGGCAGACCATGGATGTGATCCGGGATATATCGGAACAGATCATACAAGAGAATATGTACCTTGTCTCATATATGGAAAAAAGATTAAAGCGGGAGTAAACCTGCATACCAGAAAGGGGTTTGCAGATATGGCGGCGACGATCGCAGAAGCTCTTGGAAGTACCTACCGGGGAGATGGAGAGTCATTCTGGGATAAAATAAGAAATTGATACACACATAAGATAATATCAGTATAGTTATAAAAAAGTACTGCCGATAGACGGCCAGTCCGAAGCAGGTTAAGCCGAAGCTTGCCACTGCTATAAAATCTATAATACTCATGGTTTAGCCCTCCTTTCCATTGGAGTCCCTTACGGTCTGTAAAGCAATATATACTTATTTATTTGTTTCATGCGTAAGAGAGCCCCGTTGCGTGCATATGAGGGCATGGTTAGAAATATTCCATGATTGAATCAGCACGCAACGGGGCTCTCTTACTTTTCTTCCGGCCGGGTATCAGCCGCTTCATGATTAATTAAATAGAAATTACATTCCCCTCAAGATCCTTCCATGTAAATTCCCCGTTTTCACAGATCATATATCCATGAGCAGATCCCTCCTTAGGAATTGACACAGATCCCGGATTCATATAGATAAAGTCCCCCATATCCTCATTCGCCGGAATATGCGTATGACCATTCAGAAGAATATCGCCCTTTTTCAGCATCGGAGGATTCTTCGGATTATGGTGGTGTCCGTGGGATGCGAAGATCGTACGGCCACCAATCTCCAGGAAGCAGTAGTCAGCCAGAATAGGGAATTCCAGTACCATCTGATCTACTTCGGTGTCACAGTTACCGCGCACACAGAGCAGTTCATGCTTCATAGGATTCAGCATTGCAATGACTTCCTTTGGATTGTAATCCTTTGGCAGATCATTACGTGGACCGTGATAAAGAATGTCGCCGAGAAGAAGAAGGCGGTCAGCACCTTCACGTTTGTAAGCGTCGAGCATTTTACGGCAGTAGTAAGCAGAGCCGTGGATATCGGATGCGATCATTAATTTCATATGTATATACCTCACTTTGATATTATATAAGTATCTGTTATCAGAGTATCTAATATCAGAATGAATATCAGGACATCTGACATCAGAGCACCTAAAAGAATTTTAACATAAATCTGAAGAAAAACATAACAAAATTCAGGACATTAAATTGTCGACATTCGCCAATATACATTTATAAAAGAATGATTTACAATAAAGTTAAGAAATGTAGAAAGTGAGGAAGTAAGATGAAGGCTTACGAAAGATTTTTAAAGTATGTGTCTGTATGGACGACCAGTGATGAGACGAGCGGGACGGTTCCATCGGCAGACAGGGAACTGGTACTTGCAAAGTTACTGGTGGAAGAGATGAAAGAACTGGGAATTGCAGATGCAAGAGTGGATGAGAAAGGATATGTATACGGATCTGTTCCTGCAACACCGGGATGTGAAAACGCACCTGCGCTGGGACTGATCGCGCATATGGATACAGCACCGGATGCACCGGGAGACAACATTCATCCACAGATCATTGAGAATTACGATGGCAAAGACGTAGTACTTGGAAGAAGCGGAAAGACAATCAAAGTAGAAGAATTCCCATATCTGGCAGATTTAAAGGGACGGACGTTGATCACGACAGATGGAACAACGCTTCTGGGTGCGGATGATAAAGCCGGAATTGCAGAAGTGCTGACGGTCGTAGATGAGATTCTGAAAGAGGGACTTCCACACGGTAAGATCTGCATCGGATTCACACCGGATGAAGAGATTGCAAGTGGAGCAAAGCATTTTGATGTAGAAGGATTCGGAGCAGATTACGGATATACTTTAGACGGAAGCGCCGAAGGTGAGATCCAGTATGAGAACTTTAATGCTTCTACAGCATTTATCACGGTTCATGGTGTCAGTGTACATACAGGAACTGCAAAAGATGTACTGGTGAATTCGCAGACGATCGGAACAGAATTCCATCAGATGCTGCCGGTATCAGAAAGACCGGAGACAACGGAAGGGTACGAAGGATTCTATCATCTGGTAAGTTTTAATGGAAATGTTACAGAGACGAAGATGAAGTACTTTATCCGGGACTTTGATACAGAAGGATTCCATGCAAGAGCAGCAAAAATGCAGGAGACCGCAGACAGTCTGAATGAAAAGTATGGGGCAGGAACGGTTGAAATTGAGATTGTAGAATCTTATTACAATATGCGCGAGAAGATCGAGCCATGCATGCAGCTTATTGAATATGCAAAGAAAGCAGCAGAAAATGCAGATATCGTTCCGGATGTTGCGCCGATCCGCGGAGGAACAGACGGTGCAAGATTAAGTTTTAAAGG
This sequence comes from uncultured Dorea sp., assembly GCA_934295165.1. Classification (GTDB taxonomy): domain Bacteria; phylum Bacillota; class Clostridia; order Lachnospirales; family Lachnospiraceae; genus Dorea_A. Next base: position 5,867 of record CAKRAT010000066.1, read on the forward strand.
ACTTCCTTGTCCGAATCTTGGAACCGGCGGATATGCATTCCACGGGGTGTATGAGCACATTACGGTAGAAGGAATGGATAAAGCTGTTGCGATGGTGAAAGATATTGTGGGGATGTTTGCAAAATAAACAGAAACATAACCATAACCAGGGATTTCTTTGATGACCGGTGCTTGTTTGTAATGACAATCTGCTGTATCATGGATATTGTATATAACAAAAATTCAATTATATTTGCATGGAGTGTAATCATGCAATGTAAGAATGAAAAGATAAAGAGGAATTGTAATGGAAACAAATATCATATCAGAACTGACAACATTTATAGAACATGCACCGACAGCGTTTCATGCGGTTGCGGAACTAAAAGGGATCCTGAACCAGGAAGGGTTCGAAGAATTAAAAGAGTCGGAAAAGTGGAAGATCGAACCGGGGAAAAGATATTATGTCACAAGAAATAATTCCAGTATTATTGCAGTAAAAGCAGGAACAGAACTGGACAATTATAGTTTTCACGTAACAGCATCACACAGTGATTCACCGACATTTAAGTTGAAAGAGAATGCAGAAATCGAAGTTGCAAAGAAATATACGATGCTGAATACAGAAGGTTACGGCGGAATGATCTGCTCGACATGGTTTGACAGACCGCTGTCACTGGCCGGAAGGGTCATGGTGAAGAATGGGGAAAGAATCGAGACCAGACTTGTGAAGGTGGACAGAGATCTTCTGATGATTCCAAGTCTTGCAATTCATATGGACCGGAAAGTGAATGAAGGAAGAGCTGTTAATAAACAGATTGATATGTTACCGGTATTATCAGGAAGCGTGAAAGAACAAGGAGAGGTAAGATCCTTAGTTGCAGAAGAATTGGGATTAAAAGATACGGATATCTATGGCATGGATCTGTTCTTGTATAACCGTATGGGAGCGGTCAGATGGGGAAGTGACCGTGAATTTATCGGATGTCCGAGACTGGATGACCTGCAGTGTGCATTTACATCCATGAAGGGATTCCTGGTAGCGGAAAACGAACAGAATATCAACGTGTATGCATGCTTTGATAACGAAGAAGTCGGATCAGGAACGAAGCAGGGAGCTGCATCTACATTTCTTTATGATGTATTGTGGCGTCTGAACAAAGCACTCGGAAAAGGCGAAGAGGAATTCTATCGTGCAGTAGCAGGAAGCTTTATGCTTAGCTGTGACAATGCCCATGCCGTACATCCGAATTATAGACAGAAGACAGATGCGACGAACTGTGTCTACATGAATGACGGTATTGTGATCAAGTCCCATGCCGGACAGAAATATACCAGCGATGCAGTCAGCGTGGCGGTATTTAAGATGATATGTGAAAAAGCAGGTGTACCGTTACAGTATTTCTCCAACCGTTCGGATGAAGCGGGGGGAAGTACGCTTGGAAATATTGCGATGGCACAGGTGTCTATGAATACGGTGGACATCGGATTGCCGCAGCTTGCCATGCATTCATCGTATGAAACAGCTGGCGTAAAGGACACAGAGTATATGGTAAAAGCAGTAGAGACATTTTATGCATCTCATATCAAGGCGGATTCAGATGGAAATTATCAGATATTATAACCGGTGAGGAAGCAGATATATAGAAAATGTAACAGAAAAAGCATAGAAGAAATGCATAACTTCATATAGACAGGAAATAATACCGGCTGTTATAATAAACACGATATTGAAATGAAGAAATATTGCGGTTATAGTAATGGCCGGTATAAAAAATGAGACGGGATAGTAGAAGTTATGACAGAATTAGGATATAGAACATTACGGGAAAATATTGTAGATATTATACGGAAACGCATCATTAACCGGGAATTACAGCCCGGACAGAAAATCGTGGAACAGGAACTTGCCAAAGAATTCAAGACCAGCCGTGCGCCGATCAGGGAAGCTTTGCGCGAACTGGAGAACGAAGGTTTGGTAGAATATGTAAGAAATGCAGGCTGTTCCGTAAAAGAGATCACATTCGAAGAATCATTTGAAATCTATCTGATGCGTGCGAATTATGAGATCATGGCGGTGCGCCTTATGGGAGGGGATATTCCGGAAGAGACACTACAAGAGATGGAAGAAATCCTGGAACGAATGAAGAATCTGGGTGTGGACGAATATGAACAGTTATTTTCATACGATAATAAGTTCCACGGCTGTCTGATCAAGATGACCGGAATGCAGAGCCTGTATAAGGCGTGGAAGAATTTGAATTATGGAAATATCGTAACCGGTTACAATCTGACATCGGATAAGAAGGCAGTGATCGCAAGACAGTATCCGATTCATAAGGAAGTGCTGGATGCTTGTAAGAGCCGGAAGAAAGAAGACATCTGCAGGGCGCTGTCCGATCATTATATGCGCACGATACACAGGCTTTTAAAAGAGCAGGGAATGACAGAAGCAGATACGAAATTTTCACTGGATTTTTTGATTTCGTAACACGAAAATATGGAAGTAGCATGATTTAAAAGATGCAAATGAGTGATAAAAAGAGAAATGTAAGTGTAGAGATACATGGATATTTCTCTTTTTTGGTATACTTTAACTCTTTAAATTGTAGAATTTGTGCATAAAATACAAATAAAAATTTAAAATACAAACAATATATTGAAAAATATACAAAAACATGGTATATTACATTCAATCATTGACGATTGTCGACAAAAAGATATAAAAAGAAAGGAACGAGAAAATGGGAAAAGAAGCAACAAAAGACAAACACCCAAAAGGTTTTTACGCCTGCTGTATCACGTTTACATTTGAGCGTCTTGCCTTTTACGGAGCGAAGCCGCTGCTGTTATTATTTCTGATCACGGCAGCAACACAGGGAGGACTAGGAATCGAGAGAACGGATGCAGCTGTTATGGCGGCGAACCTGACTGCCTATACTTATATGGCACCTCTGATCGGAGGAATCATTTCCGACAGATGGCTGGGAGCAAGATATGCAGTAGCATTGGGGTATATTATCATGGCACTGGGTTACCTGGTTGGATGGAAGGCAACCGGTCCGGGAATGGTCAATGCAATGATCATTCTGGTATCGATCGGAACCGGTCTTTTCAAAGGTAACTTAAATGCTTTGATCGGACGTCAGTATAAGAATAAAGAACTGCTGGATGCGGCATTTTCAATTCAGTATTCTTATGTAAATGTCGGAGCATTTATCGGCTCACTTCTGACAGGATTCCTGTATCTGCATGCATTTAAGAAAGGTGAGGTATTAGGATTCAGGCAGTGCTTCTTTGTAGCAGCTATCTGGTGCCTGGCCGGAATGGTATGGTTCGTGATGAACTGGAAGAATCTGCAGGGACAGGGCATTAAGCCATTCAAATATCTGACAGATGAGAACGGTAATATTATCGGAGAGACACATAAAGGTGACGATAAGGGCGGGGCAAAAGAGCCGCTTACAAAGTTGGAGAGAAATCGCGTGATCGCAATCATCCTGGTATCGGCACTGTCCGTAATCTTCTGGCTGTTCTACTATCAGCAGGATCTGGCACTTGTAATCTACATGACGGACTACATTAACATGAATCTTGGTTCATTTGCGATTGCACCTTCATGGATCACAACAACATGGAACGGCCTGCTCTGCGTAGCACTTGGAGGAGTAATGGCAGCTATCTGGAAGAAACTTGCCGCACGTCCACAGGGAGACATGAATATGTTCAAGAAAGTCGGACTTGGATTCCTGTTCGTCGGACTGGCATTCGGTGTGATGGCATTATGTGAAATGGTACGTGGAGTCGGAGCAGATGCTTCTGTAAAAGCAAGTGTACTCTGGCCGGTATTATTCTCAACGGTAATTACGATTGGAGAAATGTGCTTCTCACCTCTGCGTAACGCATTTGTAAGTAAGTATGCACCGAAGAAATACCTGTCACTTCTGATGGGAGTGATCGCAATCTCTACATTCGGAGCGAATAAGCTCAGCCCGTTCGTACAGGCATTTATCGAGAAATTCGATGTATTCCCGGTATTCGTCGGAATCTGTGCGATCATGCTGGTATTTACAGTACTGTTATTTGCGGCAAACCAGAAATTAAACAGCCTGGTTGAAGGAGAAGAAGAATAGAAAAATATATCATCTGAAGCAGTTACCGGAAGGAAGTAAGCAAAATGAGTCTTTGGAAATATAAATATTTTTTAGATGTAGTGGAATTAAAGAGTTTTACAAAAGCGGGAGCGAGAAATTATGTGACGCAGACGGCAGTGAGTCAGCAGCACTCTGGAAGAAACTTGCTGCAAGACCGCAGGGAGATATGAGTCTGTTCAGAAAGACGGGACTTGGAACTGCGGTTATGGGTGACGGATATCTGTTCTAGGCAGTAATTTATATCATGCGTGGCAGCATTGATCATGATTGTTCTGGATAAGAAATTACCGGCACTTGTGGATTAGTCAGCGAGTGGCCAGTAAAAGACAATCACTTAAAATTTGTATAGATGTGGCCTGAAAAAAACTGGGCATTAACACCCTTCAGAAAAAGATGTACTCCTCTTTCTACAAAAAAGAGGAGTACATCTTTGTGCAGAAATATTGAATTAAGGAAGAATGAAATGAAGATAACAAAAAAAGAATTTATTATGATGCTGGGCGGCATGTTCTTAATGTCGGCAGCTGTATATTATGAAATGATGCCAAATAATCTGGTGCTTGGAAGTCTGTCAGGACTTGTTCTTGTTCTGGTAAAGATCATTCCGTTACCGGTATCGGCAATTACCTTTGCCTTGAATATGATACTGTTGGTCATCGGGTATATTTTTATCGGCAGGGAATTCGGTGTGAAGACTGTTCTTGCATCACTTATGCTTCCGATGTATCTGAGAAT
>CAKRAT010000067.1 GCA_934295165.1 uncultured Dorea sp.
TGCCCCTTTAGAATTGACCCGCCGATGGAACCTGAACAGGAACGCCTTTCCAAGCTTTATTCCGGTTCGGGTATCCAACGCCTTCCTGAATTAAATCCCAATTAAATCCAAATCAATTTAATTATCTTCCTCCTGAACAGTATAAGTCTGTCTCTTACGAGCCATCTCATCACTTTCAAGATATTCATCATAAGTAGTAATCTTATCGATCAGCTTACCGCCCGGAACGATCTCCATGATACGGTTGGCAGTAGTCTGTACGATCTGGTGGTCTCTGGAAGAGAAGAGAAGTACACCAGGGAATTTTGTCATTCCATTGTTGAGTGCAGTGATACTTTCCATATCAAGGTGGTTGGTAGGCTCGTCAAGGATCAGTACATTGGCACCGCTGATCATCATTTTAGATAACAGACAGCGTACCTTTTCTCCTCCGGAAAGAACACGTACTTTCTTCACGCCGTCATCACCGGAGAACAGCATACGTCCAAGAAATCCACGTACATAAGTAGCATCTTTTTCTTCCGAATACTGTGTCAGCCAGTCTACGATGCTGTAATCATTGTCAAATTCACTTCCGCTGTCAAGTGGGAAGTAGGCCTGGGTTGTTGTGATTCCCCATTTATAAGTACCCTCATCCGGTTCCAGTTCTCCTGCAAGGATCTGGAAGAGCGTTGTCTTGGCAAGCTCATTACTTCCGACGAATGCAACCTTGTCATCGTGGTTCAGAGTAAAGGAAATGTTATCCAGAACCTTTTCGCCGTCAATTGTTTTGCTTAATCCTTCTACTGTCAGTACTTCGTTACCGATCTCGCGGTTTGGACGGAAGTCGATGTAAGGATATTTACGGCTGGATGGCTGGATATCATCAAGCTGGATCTTCTCCAGGGCACGTTTTCTGGAAGTAGCCTGCTTAGACTTTGAAGCATTGGCACTGAAACGTGAGATGAATTCCTGCAACTCTTTGATCTTTTCTTCTTTTTTCTTATTGGCTTCCTTCATCTGACGGATCAGAAGCTGGCTTGACTCATACCAGAAGTCATAGTTACCGGCATAGAGCTTGATCTTACCATAATCGATATCGGCAATCTGTGTGCAGACCTTATTCAGGAAGTAACGGTCATGGGATACAACGATGACAGTATTGTCAAAGTTGATCAGGAATTCTTCCAGCCATGCGATCGCATCGAGGTCTAAGTGGTTGGTAGGCTCATCGAGGAGCAGAATGTCTGGATTACCGAACAGTGCCTGGGCAAGCAGGACCTTAACCTTCTCTGGACCGTTTAAGTTCTTCATCATTTCGTAGTGCATCTCAACCGGAATGCCGAGACCATTTAATAATGTGGCAGCATCAGATTCTGCTTCCCATCCGTTCATGGCTGCGAATTCACCTTCCAGTTCGCTGGCTTTCATACCGTCTTCATCGGTGAAATCTTCTTTTGCATAGATGGCTTCTTTTTCTTTCATAATCTCATACAGTCTTGCATTTCCCATCATAACGGTATCCAGAACCGGATATTCGTCATATTTGAAATGATCCTGCTGCAGGAAAGAAAGACGTTCGCCTGGTGTGATGATAACTTCGCCGTTCGTCGGCTCAAGCTGTCCGGACAGGATCTTTAAGAATGTAGATTTACCTGCACCGTTTGCTCCGATCAGACCGTAGCAGTTTCCTTCTGTGAATTTAATATTAACATCTTCGAACAGGGCTTTTTTACCAACCCGTAATGTTACATTACTTGTACTAATCATATTGGTTTATATTCTCCTTGTCGTTTGAATCTCTGTTGATAGTGACTGCGCCCGGATTTGCAGACGCTGACTAGCATATAGTATCAAATATATGGAAAAATAGCAAGGGAAGTTCCTCTTTTCCTTCTATGAAAAAGGGTATATAATGGTAATTACGAAGAACAGAAAGCAAAAGAGAGGGAAGATTTATGATAAAAGCAACATTAGTATTGGAAGGTGGAGCTAATCGTGGAGTATTCACATCGGGAGTTCTTGATTATCTGATGGGAAAAGAGCTGTATATGTCCAATGTGATCGGAGTGTCTGCAGGTGCGTGTAATGCGGTTGATTATGTATCAAAACAGGCTGGGCGGAGCCGGGAATGCGTGATCCACCGTGAGAAAGAATACGATTATGTATATGGTTTGAAGAAGACCCTGAAAGAAAAAGCCCTGATGGATATGGATATGTTGTTCGATAAATTTCCGAATGAAATCTATCCATTTGATTTTGAGACCTATTTTGCATCCGATATGGAATGTGAACTGGTTGTTACGAACTGTATCACGGGAGATGCGGAGTATCTGTCGGAAGATAAGGATCCGGAACGTCTGATGAAGATCTGCCGTGCATCGAGCAGTATGCCGCTTGTGGCACCGATTGCAAATGTAGACGGAATCCCGTATATGGACGGCGGCCTTGCTGATTCCATTCCAATCGAATATGCACTGGAAAAAGGAAATGACAAGATTGTTGTAGTGTTGACGAGAAATCCGGGCTACCGCAAGAAGAGAGCGGTAAAAGCAACGGAACAGCTTTATAAAAGAGCTTATAAGAAATATCCGAATCTGGTACGTACGATCATGACAAGAAATGCTGTATACAACAAGCAGATGAAACTGATCGAAAAGCTGGAAGAAGAAGGAAAGATATTCGTGATCCGCCCACTGATCCCGACGGTATCACGTATGGAGAAGGATTATGATAAGCTGCAGCATTTCTATATGCATGGAAACAGATTAATGAAGAAAGAATATCAGGGGCTGTTAGAATATCTGAATGAGTAGGTGAAGAATGGAACCAAGAACAATACTTGACTTTATGAGCGTGGCAGAACGCCTGAAATGTAATATGCGTCATTCCAGAACGACAAGCAGCAGACGGGAAAGTGTAGCAGAACACACTTACCGTCTGTGTGTATTTGCATGGCTGGTAAAAGAAGAATTTCCGGACTGTGATATGGACAAGGTGATGAAGATGTGCCTGTTCCACGATTTGGGAGAAGCAGTGACCGGTGATATTCCGGCATTTGTGAAGACAGATGATGACCGGGAAACAGAAGGAGATGCGCTCACACTGCTGACCGCAATGCTCCCGGAAAAAGAGCGGCTGGAGCTGGATGAATTGTTCGGGGAACTGGAAAGAGCAGAGACAATGGAAGCGAAGATCGTGCATGCCCTGGATAAGATGGAGACTTTGATCCAGCATAACGAGGCGGATATTACAACCTGGCTTCCGCTGGAATATGATCTGCAGATGACTTATGGAGAAAAAGAATGTAAGGCAGATCCGTATCTTACGAAGCTGCGTGAAGTGATCCGTCAGATATCGATTGATAAGATCGCGGCAGAGGGAGAAGACAGAAAGAAATCTTACTATATCAGAAAAGGTGTAGAAAATATGCATCCGGAAGAAGTGGCAGAACTTCTGTACAGTACGGACTGGGCAAAAGACAGACCGGAAGAGGCAATCCGGAAAAGCATGGAAAATTCCTGCCCGTATGGGTTATTTCTAAAAGACAGTGCAAATGAAAGCAGAAACGACAGGCAGATTGGATTTGCAAGGGTTCTGACAGATGGTGTAACAACATTTTATCTGATGGATCTGGTTATAGAAGAAACATACCGGGGACAGGGATTTGGGGCAATCCTGATGGATCAGATCATGAAAGAAAACGGACATTTGTACGGGATGCTGCATACACAGGATGCGGAAGCATTTTATGAAAAATATGGATTCTGTACAATTGGAGATACAGAGAAAACAGAAGAAGCATATATGGAGAAACCGTGCAGTTGAAATAGCTGCACGGTTTTTGTTTCTACAAATCTTCCAGGTTAATATCACGCGGCGTATCCATATGTTTCAATGTGATTTCATAGACATGGGCGGTATCGCCGTTACGCATACAATCTAAAATTGCCATATGCTCCTCATAGGTCTGCTCCATACGGCCTTTATGCGCAAGAGAAAGTTCAGCAAGCTGTTTCATGCGGTACGTGAACATGGCAAATACATTCGAAAATTGTTCGTTTTCCAGATAGTCAATGATTTTTGTATGGAACTGAAAATCATATTCGGAAAATTCTTTGATGGAATGTGTAGTTTCCATAATATCGTTCATGCACTCCATGATCCAGTCGAGTTCTTTGAAAAGCTTCTTCGCTTTGCGGGTGGAAGCATCTTTACTGATCTGAACCGTGCAGTATGTTTCCAGCGCTGAACGCACCTGAAATGTCTCGTTTACATCTTTTCTGTTCATCTGATGCAGCATAAATCCCTTACTGGGAATAATATCAATATAACCTTCCTGTGCGAGTCTGTGCACGGCATCTCTTAACGGGGTGCGCGAAATTCCGAGTTCTTTTGATAATTTTGTCTCAGAATAGACCTCCTGATAAGAAAAATGATTCTCCATGATCAACTTCTGGAGATAGTTATAAGCTTGTTCATTGAGTGGTGTCATAGTAGCTCCTTATATTTCACGATAATTATTTATTTAACAAAATTTATGTGTTTTTCGCTATAAATATCATACAATACGGTCTGAAATCGGTCAAGTAAAAAGGAAAATAAGGGTGAAAAAGTTGTCTATAATGTTAAGAAAATAACGAAAGAAAAACGAAGTATATGTTAAAAATAGACAAAAACAAAGGCGAAAAACTGTTGAAATAAGAGAAAGAAAAATAACGTCTTGACCGGTATACCGGTATGTAGTAAAGTGTAGTCAGAAACAAAAAAGAACGACACATTTCACTGATCCGAACGGAAATGAACATGTATAAAATATGTTGTGAAAGCAAACGATCATGTGGAGTGAAAAAAAGAAAGGATGTAGGAAAATGAAAGTAGGATTTATTGGACTTGGGATCATGGGAAGACCGATGGCAAAGAACTTATTGAACGCAGGTGTAGAACTTATGGTGTCAGACCTGAACAAAGAGGCAGTTGCAGATGTTGTGGCAGCAGGAGCAAAAGAAGCTTCTTATGCAGAGATTGGTGAACAGTGTGAAAGAATCATTATCATGGTTCCAAGCGGGGCAATTTCAAAATCTATCTTATTTGATGAAGGTGGCGTTGCTTCTACGATCAAAGAAGGAACGGTTGTATGTGACATGAGTTCCGTAACACCGGTAGAGTCAAAGGAATGCTATGAAGGACTGAAAGCAAAAGGTGTTGGATTTGTAGACGCACCGGTATCCGGCGGAGAACCTGGAGCAGTTGCAGGAACACTTGCAATCATGGCAGGTGGAGATCAGGAAGACTTCGATGCAATGAAAGAGTATTTTGACATTCTTGGATCTTCTGCATTACTGATTGGTGGAAGCGGAAGCGGAAGTGTTACAAAGCTTGCGAACCAGGTAATCGTTAATAACACAATCGCAGTTGTATCTGAGGCATTTGTACTTGCAACAAAAGCAGGCGCTGATCCGGAAAAAGTATATCATGCGATCCGCGGAGGACTTGCAGGAAGTGCAGTACTCGATGCTAAGATCCCGATGATCATCGAGCGTAACTTCAAACCGGGCGGACCGATCAGAATCAACCATAAAGATATCAAGAACGTAGTAAATACAGCACATTCTATCGATGTACCGATTCCATACACAGCACAGCTTTATGAAATTCTTCAGACACTGAAGATCCACGGACATATGAATGATGACCACGGCGGAATTGTTCAGTATTTCGAAAAACTTGCTGACGTAGAAGTAAAAAAGACGGAAGAGTAAAGGAGAACGGACATGGCATTGAATGCAGAAGTATTAACTTCATATAAGAAGATTGACGAAGCTTATATCGATGAACTGTTAAAGAAAGAGATTGAAAAGAATAATAAAAAGATCGTTGTTTTAGACGATGACCCGACAGGAGTCCAGACAGTACATGATATCTCGGTATACACAAACTGGGAAAAAGATACGATCCGTCAGGGATTCGATGAGGAGAATAACTTATTCTATGTCCTGACCAATTCCAGAGGATTTACAGCAGGACAGACAACCAAAGCACACAATGAGATCGCAGCAGTGGTTGACGAAGTTGCAAAAGAGACCGGAAAAGAATACATATTTATCAGCAGAAGTGATTCTACACTCCGTGGACATTATCCACTGGAGACAGAACTTCTGAAGAAGAATTATGAAGCCAATACAGGAAAGACAATCGACGGTGAGATCCTCTGCCCATTCTTCAAAGAAGGCGGAAGATATACAATTGATAATGTACATTATGTAAAATACGGTGAAGAGTTGATTCCTGCAAATGAGACAGAGTTTGCCAAAGACAAGACATTTGGATACAGCGCAGCAACAATGCCGGAGTATGTAGAAGAGAAGACCAAAGGAGCATACAAGGCTTCCGATGTTACCTGCATTTCTCTGGAAGATATCCACGATATGAATATCGACAAGATTGAAGAAGCACTGATGGCAGTGAAAGACTTCAATAAGATTATTGTAAATGCAGTGGATTATGCGGATGTAAAGGTATTCTGCGTGGCATTATACAGAGCAATGGCAAAAGAAAAAGTATTCATGTTCCGTACAGCGGCAGCTATCGTAAAGGTTATGGGCGGAGTAACCGATCAGCCGCTTCTTAGCAGAGAACAGATGGTGGTAAAAGAGACAGACAACGGAGGAATCATCGTTGTAGGTTCTCATACAGATAAGACGACAAAACAGGTAGAAGAACTGAAGAAACTGACAGATATTGAATTCATTGAACTGGATGCAACACTTGTAAAAGACGATGAAGCATTTGAAAAAGAAGTAAAAAGATGTCTGGACCTGGAAGAAACATGCATCAAGGCAGGGAAGACGGTCTGCTGCTATACGACAAGAGCACTGATCACTGCAGATACAGGAGATAAAGAAGATGAATTAAGATTATCCGTAAAAATCTCAGATGCGGTGCAGTCACTGGTCGGCCGTTTAAGTGTGACACCAAGCTTTGTGATCGCAAAGGGTGGAATTACATCCAGTGATGTGGGAACAAAGGCACTGGCAGTAAAGAAAGCCAACGTTCTTGGCCAGATCAAACCGGGAATTCCGGTATGGCAGACAGGAGAAGAAAGCAAATTCCCAATGACGCCATATGTGATCTTCCCGGGAAATGTAGGTGAGATCACGACATTAAGAGAAGCAGTAGAAGTATTAACATCCGACAGGCTTGCATAAAGAAAATCTGAAATCCTTTCATAGATTTATATACGTAATGAGCTGGCTGAGAATAAAAAATAAACAAAAATGAACACAACATACTGTGCAAATAAACAAAAAGATTGATAAAAAATAGATTATATTGACAAAAATGAACAATAGTTATAATATATAAACATAACAGAACAACAAAAGATGTTTAAAAATGTGAAAAGAGGAGAACGATTATGCCGCAGTGTGTTGTGATCGCAGATGACCTGACCGGGGCTAATGCGACAGGAGTATTACTGAAAAAGATGAATTATAAAGCATACACAGTCATGAATACAGAACGGATCGAACTGTCGACCTTATCAGATTGTGACTGCGTATTATATCCGACAGACAGCAGAGGAGTGGATGCACAGATCGCATATAACCGGGTGCATAATGTCTGCAACCTGCTTAAGAATGATACGGTAAAAGTGTATGCCAACCGGATTGACAGTACACTTCGCGGGAATCTCGGAAGTGAGACGGATGCGATGTTGGACAGCCTGGGAGAAGATTACATAGCAATTGTTGCACCGTGTTTTCCGGCTTCGGGAAGGATCATCTGCGGAGGATATATGCTGGTAGACGGACTGCCGTTACATAAGACGAATATCGCCGTAGATCCGAAGACACCGGTAAAGATATCAGAAGTAGGGGAACTTTTCAGGCAGCAGAGTAAATATCAGGTGTCTACGATCTGTATGAAGGATCTGATGTATGGGAAGCATTATCTTGCGGATCTGATGAAAAAATGTGTTGAAGAAGGGAGCAGGATCATTACCCTGGATTGTATTACACAGGAAGATCTGGATCTGATCGCAGATGCAGTGATCACCAGCGGATTAAAAGTCATCGCCGTAGATCCGGGAGTATTTACCGCAACGCTGTCCAGAAAGCTGATCACTCCGAACATGAAAAAGCAGAAGACAAAGATTCTTGCAGTGGTAGGAAGCGTGAATGCCAATACCACAGCTCAAATGGAAGAACTGTGGCTCTCACAGAGAACACATAATGAATTTGTTCATACAAGAGAACTTCTGGAAGGTGAAAAACGCAGAGAACTGGAGATACGCAGAGTGGTCAATTCTATCCTGGGTGAATGTGACAGAAATAACATCTCGACAGTAACCGGGGATGGAATCTATCCGGAGAACAGAATTGATTTTGCTCCATATATGGAGAGATACCAGTGCTCATTAGATGAAGTGACAGGAATGATCAACAGCGCATTTGCAGAGATCACATACCGGATTTTCAAGGCAGAAGACACATTCCGGGGACTGTATACAAGTGGCGGAGATGTCACGGTTGCTGTCTGCAAAAGGTTTGATACCGCAGGATTAAGTCTGCTGGATGAAGTACTTCCGCTTGCCGCTTACGGACAATTCTTAAAAGGCGAGTTCGAAGGTGTACATATCATTACAAAAGGCGGAAGCCAGGGAAATAAAGATGCGATCAATAAGTGCATTACTTATTTGAAAGAAAAATTATATATCTAAGAAAGGATGAGGGAAATGAAAAAACCAGTTATTGCAATTCCAATCGGGGATCCGGCAGGTGTAGGACCGGAGATCGTAGCGAAATCCATTGCATCCGATGAGGTGTTCCAGATTGCAGTCTGCGTCATTGTCGGTGACAGAAAGATTCTGGAAAAAGCAATCGAGATCACAGGAGAGAACTTAAAGATCAATGAGATAAAAGAGCCGGATGAGGCAGTGGATGAAAAGGGAGTGCTGAACCTGATCGATCTTGACAACGTGGATATGGATACATTTGCCTACGGAAAAGTAAGCGGCATGTGTGGAAAAGCAGCATATGAATACATCGCTAAGAGTATCGAACTGGCAAATGCGGGAAAGGTTGATGCGGTTGCAACGACACCGATCAACAAGGAATCTCTTCATGCAGCAGAAGTTCCATATATCGGTCACACAGAGATATTCGGGGCGCTGACACATACAGAAGATCCGCTGACCATGTTTGAGACGAATGGCATGAGAGTATTCTTCCTGACACGTCATGTATCACTGAGACAGATGTTAGATATGATCAAAAAAGACAGAATCATTGATTATGTCAAACGATGCACAAAAGCATTGGAAAGACTTGGCGTGAAAGAAGGGACCATGGCAATTGCAGGATTGAATCCACACAGTGGAGAACACGGACTCTTTGGATGGGAAGAAGTCGAAGAGATCATGCCGGCAATTGAAGAACTGAAAGCGCAGGGCTATGATGTAGCAGGTCCGATCGGGGCAGATTCGGTATTCCATCAGGCTGCACAGGGCAAATATACCAGTGTATTATCTCTGTATCATGACCAGGGACATATTGCAACAAAGACACTGGACTTCGAAAAAACGATTGCGATCACAAATGGTATGCCGATCCTTCGTACATCTGTGGATCACGGAACCGCATTTGATATTGCGGGAAAAGGAATTGTAAGCGCAGTCAGCATGATCGAGGCAATCAGACTTGCAGCGAAATATGCACCGAATTTTACAGGAAAATAAGTAAAAGAAAACAAAAAACAAAACGCAAAAAAAGGATGGCAGTAAAAACTGCCAGAACAAAAAGAGAGAACGTAGGAGGTCTGAATTATGGTAAACGGACTTAGTGGGGAAAGAATGCTCATCGGACTGGCGATAGGTATCGCAGTCCTGATATTTCTGGTATTAAAGACAAAGATCCAGGCATTTCTCGCCTTGATCATCAGTACAGTTGTAGTCGGCGTGATTGGCGGCATGCCACTTACAAACATTACAATTGAAGTAGACGGTGTCGAGAAGACATTTGGTATCGTGAATTCGATTACTACCGGGTTTGGCGGAACCTTAGGAAGTATCGGAATCATCATCGGATTTGGTGTTATGATGGGCCAGATCTTTGAAGTAACAGGTGCAGCCAAGAGAATGGCACATACATTCTTAAAACTGTTCGGAAAGAAGAGAGAAGAGGAAGCTCTTGCACTGACAGGATTCCTGGTATCTATCCCGATCTTCTGTGATTCCGGATTCGTTGTACTGGCACCGATCGCAAAGGCAATCTCCAAAGCAACGAAGAAATCCGTAATCGGACTCGGAACAGCCCTGGCAGCAGGACTTGTAATCACCCACTCCTTGGTACCACCGACACCGGGACCGTTAGGAGTCTGCGGAATTTTCGGAGTGGACGTAGGAAAATTCATCTTACTGACACTGGTACTTGCACTTCCGATGGCATTTGCATGTATCGCATACTCAAGATTATTCCTTTCTAAGAAATATTACAGAATCCCGAATGACGAAGGCGAGATCGTAGAGATGCCTTATCAGGAGCCGGATTATGAAGCAGCATTTGCAATGGATATGACAGGAGTTCCGGGAGCACTGGAATCTTTCATGCCATTGATTCTCCCAATCGTTCTGATCCTGATCAATACAGTGGCAACTGCAATGGGCAAGACAGAAGGATTCATGAATGTACTTGTATTCCTCGGACAGCCGATCGTAGCAGTCGG
>CAKRAT010000068.1 GCA_934295165.1 uncultured Dorea sp.
CTTGCAGCAGAAGGAATCAAGACAAACGTAACTCTGATCTTCAATGCAAACCAGGCACTTCTTGCAGCAAGAGCAGGAGCTTCATTTGTATCACCATTCCTGGGACGTCTGGATGATATTTCTACAAGAGGAGTAGATCTGATTTCAGAGATCGCACAGATTTTCGAAGTTGCAGGTATCGATACAGAGATCATCGCAGCAAGTGTACGTAACCCAATCCATGTAACAGACTGCGCATTAGCCGGAGCTGATATTGCAACTGTACCTTATAAAGTAATCGAGCAGATGACACATCATCCATTAACAGATGCAGGAATTGAGAAATTCCAGGCTGATTATAAAGCAGTATTCGGAGAATAAGAAAAATAAGTAAAGCAATCATATATGAATGATTTAGGAGGAACAACATGAACAAATTAGAGCTTATGAAGACGGCCAACGAAGTCCGCAAGGGCATCGTTACTGCAGTTCACAGTGCAAAATCCGGACATCCGGGTGGATCACTGTCAGCAGCAGACATTTATACATATCTGTATTTTGAAGAGATGAATATCGATCCTAAGGATCCTAAGAAAGCAGACCGTGACCGTTTTGTATTATCAAAAGGACACACAGCACCGGGATATTATTCAACACTGGCACACAGAGGATTCTTCCCGGTAGAAGATCTGACAACTCTTCGTAAAGTCGGATCATATCTTCAGGGACATCCGGATATGAAACACATCCCAGGTGTTGATATGTCAAGCGGATCCCTCGGACAGGGAATCTCGGCTGCAGTAGGAATGGCTATTTCAGCTAAGCTTTCAGACGATGATTACAGAGTATACACACTTCTCGGAGACGGTGAGATCCAGGAAGGACAGGTATGGGAAGCTTCTATGTTAGCAGGACACAGAAAGCTGGACAACCTGGTAGTGATCGTTGACAATAACAACCTTCAGATCGATGGAAAGATTACAGATGTTAACTCTCCATATCCGATCGATAAGAAATTCGAGGCATTTAACTTCCATGTGATCAATATCGATGGAAATGATTTTGACCAGATCGAAGCAGCTTTCAAAGAGGCTCGTGAGACAAAGGGAATGCCGACTGCAATTATTGCAAAGACAATCAAAGGAAAAGGAGTTTCCTTCATGGAAGACCAGGCCGGATGGCACGGAAAAGCTCCTAATGATGAGCAGTATGCACAGGCAATGGAAGAATTAGAGAAAGCAGGTGAAGCATTATGTCAGAAGTAAAGAAAATCGCAACAAGAGAAAGCTACGGTAATGCTTTGGTAGAATTAGGAAAAGAACATGAAGATCTGGTAGTATTAGATGCTGACCTTGCAGAAGCTACTAAGACGGGAATGTTCAAAAAAGCTTTCCCAGAACGTCATATTGACTGTGGAATCGCTGAGTGTAATATGATTGGAGTTGCAGCTGGTATTGCTGCTACAGGAAAAGTTCCGTTTGCAAGTTCATTTGCTATGTTTGCAGCAGGACGTGCATTTGAGCAGGTTCGTAACTCAGTTGGATATCCAAAATTAAATGTTAAGATTGGTGCTACACATGCCGGAATCTCAGTTGGAGAAGACGGAGCTACACATCAGTGTAACGAAGACATTGCTCTTATGAGAACAATTCCTGGAATGGTTGTTATCAACCCTTCCGATGATGTTGAAGCAAAAGCAGCCGTAAAAGCAGCTTATGAGCATGTAGGACCGGTATATCTCCGTTTCGGAAGACTTGCAGCTCCAGTTATCAATGATAATGCTGATTATAAATTTGAGATTGGTAAAGCTATTACACTTCGTGAAGGTACAGATGTAACAATCATCGCATCTGGCCTTGAAGTATCTGAATCTCTTGTAGCAGCAGAGAAGCTTGCAGCAGACGGAATCAGTGCAGAAGTTATTAACATGCACACAATCAAACCACTGGATGAGGCAGCAGTTGTTGCGGCAGCAGCTAAGACAGGAAAGATCGTAACAGTAGAAGAACATTCTGTTATTGGTGGACTTGGAAGCGCAGTATGCGACGTAGTTGCAGAGAAAGCACCGGCTAAGGTGATGAAGATTGGTGTAAATGACACATTCGGTGAGTCTGGCCCGGCTGTAGAACTGATTAAGAAATATGGTCTTGACGCAGACAGCATTTATGCAAAAGTAAAAGAGTTCGTAAAATAATGTATAACGGATGAATTGGAAGTCCAGGATATTGAAAGTCCTGGACTTTTTTTGACGTTTTATGAATTGGGGACGGGGGATTTCTAGGAATCCCCCGTCCCCAATTCATAAAAACACGGAATTTGTGCAAATCCAACCAAAAACAACCAAAATATTTGTGAAATAACATGATTGAAATTGACCGAGTTTGACGATATAATAATATCAACAAGTTGAAAGGGGTAAGAAATATGATTTATACAGTTACGTTTAATCCATCGCTGGATTACATCGTTTCGGTGGATGATTTTAAACTCGGACTTACAAACCGTACAAGCTCAGAACTCATGCTTCCAGGTGGAAAGGGAATCAACGTTTCCATCGTACTTAAGAATCTCGGAATTGAAAGTACAGCACTTGGCTTCATGGCAGGCTTTACCGGAAAAGAAATTGCAAGAAGACTGGAAGAAGACGGAGTGACATCGGATTTCATCCGAATTGAAGAAGGAATATCAAGAATCAATTTAAAGCTGAAATCCATCGACGGAACAGAGATTAACGGAAGTGGTCCTGAGATTCCAAAAGACAAAGTAGAAGAACTGATGGCTCGTCTGAATACGATGAAAGAAGGAGATGTTTTATTCCTGTCAGGAAGTATTCCGGCATCTATGCCGGATGACATCTACAGCCGGATCATGAAAGAGCTGAAAGATAAAGGTGTTATGATCGTCGTAGATGCGACGAGAGATCTTCTGATGAACGTGCTGGAGTATCATCCATTTCTGGTCAAGCCAAATAATCACGAACTTGGCGAGATTTTTGGAGTGACTCTTAAGACGAGAGAAGAAGTTGTTCCTTACGGAAGAAAGCTTCAGGAAAAAGGAGCGAGAAATGTACTGATTTCCATGGCAGGTGAAGGAGCGGTAATGATCGCAGAGAACGGAGAAGTTTACAGCTCACCGGCACCAAAAGGCACACTGGTCAATGGTGTAGGAGCCGGAGATTCCATGGTGGCAGGTTTCATGACTGGCTGGATGGAAAAGCAGGATTATGAGCATGCTTTCCATATGGGGGTTGCAACAGGAAGCGCAAGTGCATTTTCTGAATATCTGGCAACCAGACCGGAAGTGGAAGAAGTATATAAACAGCTGGTGTAAGGCATAAAAGAGAGAAGTGTTGTAAAAAAATATTTATCAACAGGAGGGAAAATCATATGAGAATCACAGATTTGCTGGATGCAAGAAGTATTCTTTTGGATGCATCGCCAAAAAGCAAGAGCGAAGCACTGGATCAGATCGTTGATCTTATGGTAAAGAGCGAGAAGATCAATGACAAAGAAGCATATAGAAAGCAGGTATATGCAAGAGAAGAAGAAAGTACCACAGGAATTGGAGAAGGAATTGCGATTCCACACGGAAAATGTGATGCCGTAACCAAGCCGGGACTGGCAGCAATGGTAGTAAAGAATGGAGTGGATTTTGATTCACTGGACGGAGAGCCGGTTACACTGATGTTCCTGATCGCGGCACCGAATACAGAAGATAACATTCACCTGGATGTATTGAGTAAATTATCTGTTCTTCTGATGAATGAGGAATTTACAGAATCTTTAAGAAATGCGAAGACAGTCGAAGAATTCATGACTATCATTAACGATGCAGATGAAAAAGAAGCAAGTATTGATGAAAGACTTGCAGGAGCTGAAGGTGAAAGCGCAGCAGAAGAGATAACCGGAAAGGTGAAAATCCTTGCAGTTACATCCTGCCCGACAGGAATCGCACACACCTATATGGCAGCAGAAGGTATTGAAAAAGCTGCAAAAGAAAAAGAGTGTGCAGTAAAAGTTGAGACAAGAGGTTCCGGCGGAGCGAAAAATGTTCTGACAGCAAAAGAAATTGAAGAAGCAGACGGAATCATCGTAGCAGCAGATGCACAGGTGCCAATGGATCGTTTTGATGGAAAGAAAGTCATTATCTGTCAGGTATCTGACGGTATCAGCAAAGCCGGAGAACTGGTAGACCGTGTGATTAGTGGAGACGTTCCGATATATCATGCAGCGAACGGTGCAGAAGTAAAAGAAAGCAGCAGCGGCAAGTCAAGTGGAATGGGTCATCGGCTTTACACACAGCTTATGAATGGTGTATCACACATGCTTCCATTCGTAGTAGGTGGCGGTATCCTGATCGCTCTTGCATTCCTGATTGATGGACTTTGCGTAGATATGAATGCGCTGGCAGAAGCAGACAGAGGAAACTTTGGTACGATCACACCGGTTGCGGCCCAGCTTAAGACCATCGGCGGACTTGCATTCGGGCTGATGCTTCCGGTACTGGCAGGATATATCGGTGAAGCGATTGGTGACAGACCGGCACTTGCAGTTGGTTTTGTAGGTGGACTTATGGCAGCAAATGGAAAATCAGGATTTCTCGGAGCACTGGTAGCAGGTTTCGTATCCGGATATCTGATCCTCCTTCTTAGAAAATTATGTGATAAACTCCCAGAAGCACTTGAGAAGATCGCGCCAGTACTGATCTATCCGGTAGTTGGCATTCTGGGTATCGGTCTTATCATGAACTTTGCAGTAGAACCAGTCATGGGTGCAATCAATACAGCACTGAACAACGGACTGACCGGAATGGGCGGTTCAAGTAAGATCGTACTTGGTCTGATCCTCGGCGGAATGATGGCAATCGATATGGGAGGCCCGTTCAATAAGGCAGCATATGTATTTGGTACAGCAGCAATCGCAGCAGGTAACTATGATATCATGGCAGCGGTTATGATCGGAGGAATGACACCTCCGTGTGCAATTGCACTTGCAACATTATTATTCAAAGACAAATTTACAAAATCAGAAAGAGAAGCAGGACCAACCAATTTCGTTATGGGACTCGCATTCATCACAGAGGGAGCAATCCCATATGCAGCAGCTGACCCGCTTCATGTACTTCCATCCTGCATCGCAGGTTCCGCAGTGGCCGGAGCACTGTCTATGGCATTTGGATGTACGCTGATGGCACCACATGGTGGAATCTTCGTATTCCCTGTAGTAGGAAATGCACTGATGTATCTGGTTGCACTGGTAGTAGGAACTGTAATTTCAGCAGTATTACTCGGAGTGTTGAAGAAAAAAGTGGCTTAAGAAAAAATAGCACAAGAAATAAATGGTAAAATACAGGTTTGTCAGTAGAGATATTGACAGACCTGTAAAAAATGAATAGAATGAAAATCACAAAATGTAATATTTTATGGAGGTATGAAAATGAAAGAATTTAAGTATGTAATCACAGATAACGAAGGAATCCACGCTCGTCCGGCAGGAGAGTTAGTAAAACTTGCAAAATCTTTCGAATCATCAGTAATGATTGAAAAAGAAGGAAAGAAGGCTGACTGCAAGAAAATCTTCGGTCTTATGGGACTTGGAGCAAAGAAAGGCCACGAAGTAACATTCACATTTGAAGGTGCGGATGAAGAAGCGGCTTGTGAAGCAGTAAGCAAATTTATGCAGGAGAACCTGTAGGAGGTCATATGCTTACAGAACAGCGTTATGAGCAGATATTGAAGCTTCTTGAAAAAGAAGGAAGTATTACCGTGACAGAAGTCAAAGAGCTTCTGAATACATCGGAATCGACCGTGCGCAGAGATATCACAGCACTTCATAATGCAGGAAAACTGGTGAAAGTGTTTGGCGGTGCAATAGCATCGGATCACGTGGTAACACCGCAGGAGCCGACAGTGGCTCAGAAGATAACCGTTCATGTGTCAGAAAAGCAGCAGATTGCAGAATATGCGGCAGGACTGATCGGACAAGGTGAATTTATTTACATTGATGCAGGAACCACAACCGGATATATGCTGGAATGCCTGCAGGAAAAAGACGTGACGGTCGTGACAAATGCGGTAGCACATGCGCAGCAGCTGGCGAAGGCAGGCGTAAAAGTACGTCTGATCGGTGGGGAGCTGAAGAGTTCAACGGAGGCTGTTGTGGGAAGTGAAGCGTTGCAGACTCTTAGAAAATATCATTTTACCAAAGGCTTCTTTGGGACAAACGGAGTGACTAAGAAGACTGGATTCACAACACCGGATGCTAATGAGGCAATGGTGAAGAAGACCGCAATGGAACAGTGCCAGAAAAAATATATATTGTGTGACCATTCCAAGTTTGGTGAGGTGAGTTCGGTGACATTTGCCCCTCTTACGGGTGCGAAGATCATCACCGATAAGATTGTCGAAGGATATCAGGACTGTGGAAATATTATGGTTATAGCATAAGAACAAAATGAGAACAGAGATTTTTGAAAGAGCATATTTCAGAGATCTCTGTTTTTTATTGCTATGTGTTCGAAAGGATCTGCCGGTGGCAGGTTCTGCAGATACCAAAGTATGCGGTAGAAGCTGGTGGCAGCAGCTTCTGGGTATTATTGCGTGAATGTGTGGAAGAATGTCGGGAAATAAGAGGATATATCAGAAATTTCCATGGACAAGTCCCATCAACTGATAAAATATGCATTTTTTGTATGATATCATAGGCAAAAATATATAAGACGAGGTGACTGTGTCATGGAAAGACAACTTCCAAAAAATGTAAGACAGATAGGAAATGTAAGTGACAATCCAAAGATATATGTAGAAGATTACGTGGATACATACCTGAATCAGTTAAGAGAAAATGCAAAAGAAAAGCTGGTAGGGGTGCTCCTGGCGGGTGAAGTGCTGGAAGTGGAAGATGAGAAAGCGGTATTCGTATCGGGGGCGGTACAGATGCAGGAACTGTCGGAAAAGGACGGGGAACTAAAAATCGAAAAAGACGGAATGAAACAAGCAGCGGAAGAAGCGGCAGAATATTTCCCGGAGAGCCATATTGTCGGATGGGGTATCATTGAAGAGGGAAGTCCGATGAGTCGTAACCGGGAAGTGAAGAAGATACAGGAAAAAGAATTTGGACAGGAGGGGAGTCTGTTCCTCTGGAAAAATGCAAGGGAACAGGAAGAAATTTTCTATGCCTATAAATTTGGTGAACTGATGCAGATTGGAGGTCATTACATTTATTACGAAAAGAACCCGGAGATGCAGAACTATATGATCAGTACCAGAAGGAATAACGGAATAACCCCCAGTGAAGTGGTTGAGGATCGGGCTGCAAAGGATTTTCGTAGTGCAGTGAGAGAAAAGATGGAATATAAAGAGCAGCATCAGAGTTCGGCATTTGCTTACATCACGAGTGCGGTATTAGTCATAATCGTATTGGTGATCGGAATTACGACAGTCAATAATTTTGATAATATGAAAGCGGTGCAGAATTCTATTGAAACGTTATCACAGGCAGCTGATGGCGGAAAGTCCGGTAGAAATACAAAGACTGCAACTGTAGAAAAGGCAAATGATAGTGCGAAGGAGGTGTCGGGAAGCGTGAAAAAAGAGGAGGGGACAAAGGCTTCAGATACGGCAGATGACCAGCTTTCCGATGATGATTATTATGTGGTGCAAAAAGGAGAAACGCTTGCGGGGATCAGTCAGAAATTGTATGGAGATACTTCGCACGTAAA
The DNA here is from genome assembly GCA_934295165.1 of uncultured Dorea sp. Taxonomy (GTDB): domain Bacteria; phylum Bacillota; class Clostridia; order Lachnospirales; family Lachnospiraceae; genus Dorea_A. Next base: position 7,699 of record CAKRAT010000068.1, read on the forward strand.
AGCAATCTGTAAAATGAATGGATTGTCCGACGGAAACCTGATTTATATCGGACAAAAATTGTTACTCCCATAAATGTGAAATGTGGTATACTAAGGTACACAGTATCAGAAGAAACGTTGAAAGGAAAACTGACGGATGAAACGCAGGAAGAACAGGAATCTCCATGTTGTGAGAGAGTCGGAAGATCCAACGGATAAGATCATAGATGAGATTATGGATGAATTGAACAACGAAGATGGAATGACGGAAAAAGAAGTCCGGGAAGAGCTGGCAGGAAGAAAAAGAAAGAAACAGAAGAAGATCGCAATCGGAGCAGCCGTTGTGGCAGCGGTGGGAGTGATGATTTATCTCCTGATCAGTCTTCAGACATACACGAAGGTGCGGGTCAGTGATACCTATACCGGGCAGAGTGCATCAGACAATAGTTATGTACAGTTTGCAGATGGTGTGTTGAAATATAGTAAGGATGGTATCTCATATCTGAGCCGTATAGGAAAAGAGAACTGGAACCAGTCTTATCAGATAAAGAATCCGGTGATAGATATTACTGAAAAATCAGCAGCTGTAGCGGACAAAGAAGGAAATGATATTCTGATCTTTCAGGAGGATGGTCTAAAAGGGGAAGTGCATACGACTATGCCGATTGAAAAAGTCAGTATATCAGAACAGGGAATTGTCAGCGCAATATTGAAAAGTGACACTTCGATGAAGGTAATCTGTTATGATGCAGCTGGTAATGTATTGGTGGAACATAAAACGTCGCTTGCAGGAACCGGATACCCGGTAGATGTAGCGCTGTCGGTGGATGGACAAATGATGCAGGTGCTGTATCTCTATACACAGGATGGAGAGATTGTATCCAGAATACATTATTATAACTTTGGAGATGCCGGAAAAGAGGAGACGGATCATCAGGTTACCGGAAAGAATTACAAAAATACAATTATGGCATCCGGCTTTTTTATGGATGCAGATACATCAGCCGCAATCGGTGATGATACAGTGGTGATTTATAGCGGGAAAGATGTGCCGGAACAGACGGTTAAGATAACCATGGATAAAGAGATAAAAAGCATATTTCATAATAAGAAATATATCGGACTGATCTTGAAGAATCAGGGAAAGAGTGGATATGAACTCAGACTGTATAACAAGAATGGAAAGGTTGTATTGTCGAAAGAATTTAAGGGTGACTATAATCATGTGAAATTATGTGGTAATCAGGTAATTATGTATGATGGAAAAACCTGCAATATCTTTATGAAAAATGGTGTACAGAAGTTTAAGGGCAGGATGGATAACAACATACTGGAAATATTCCCGGCCGGCGGAGTGAATCAGTATATCGTATTGAGTGCGAATGGAATGGAAAAGATCCGTCTTGTAAAATAAGGAGAAAATATGAATATGAATTGGCTGGAAATATCTGTAGGGATTATATTTTTGATCTGTATTATAACGGGACTTGTCAGGGGGGCAATCCGTATTGTGGTATCATTGATAGCAACGATTGTTACCTTTGTAATCGTATTTTTTGCAACCCCGTATGTGTCCCAGACGATAGAAAAATATACACCTCTGGATGATATGATAAGCCAGAAAGTGATAAGCACGATAGCAGATGTGGCAGTTTCGACGGTCATCGGAGGGGATGGTGCGTCGGGACAGGACGGCAGTCTGGATGAGGCAGCGGTAAGGAAAGCTCTGAAGGCAGCAGGTGTTGGAGAAGAAAAACTAAAAAAATATGGTATCTCTATATCCGATATTGTAAATGGAAAAGTCAGCAGCCCGGACCTTGCGAAGCATGGGATTTCCGCAAATGTACTGGACGGGCTTACAGGCGGTGGAAGCAGCACAGTGAAAGATGCGATAGAAAATGCCGATATCCCGGAGAGCCTGCAGGAGACGGCAATCAAAGCAGCCGATATCCCGGATATATTCAAGAAGCTGTTACTTAAAAACAATAATGAAGAGATGTATCAGGAGTTGGGAGTTACTACATTTCCACAATATATCGGGGCTTATATCGCAAGACTGGTGATCAATATTATTGCATTTGTGCTTACATTTATTGTGGTGACGGTAATCCTGAGGGCGGTTGTTTTTGCGTTGGATATTGTATCAGAATTGCCGGTGGTCGGATTTTTAAATCATCTGGGCGGTGGTGCGCTTGGGATAGCGATTGCATTAATCATAGTGTGGATTCTGTTCATGATTATAACTTTGCTGTATACAACGGATATAGGGAAAGAAGTCTATGGTATGATACAAAATAATTCTGTCCTGAAATTAATTTATGATTGTAATCCAGTTATGCAGCTGGTGGTGAAATTAAAATAAAATATGTGATGGCGGTGCGGTTGGAAGATGTAGATAAGCATTGCAGATAATATGACAGAGTAATATAGAAAAATTATGACAGAAGCATCTGGAGTAGAATTCAGATGCTTTTTCTTTATATCACCATGCGTCCGAAGAAAGCTGCCTCTGGCAGGTTCTGTAGATGATGAATATGTAATGCAAAAAAATGTCTACAAAAACGTATGAAATTAAATCTAAATTATCTGAATTGTCTAAATTGCAGAAAATATAAAAACAATGTTGACAATTCAAATCCTCTTGTGGTATATTAATCTGGCTGTCGCGTTAGACAAGGCCGTGAGGTAACAGAGTCGACGCAGAAGACGGCACTAACTGATTAGAGAACAGAGATTGCTGTTGATTCATAATCAGAAATCTCCGGGAATTGTTCCTGAAAAAAAGAATAAAATAACAGTTGACAAACACAACTGATTGTG
>CAKRAT010000069.1 GCA_934295165.1 uncultured Dorea sp.
AAATACAGAGGAATGGAGTTGTAAGAATATGAAGAAACAGATTTATGATGAAAAGAACGGACTGAGCTATACATTGTATGAAGATTATTATCTGCCGGATCTGGAAATCAATGAGGAAGAACCTACATATGGGAAATATGGAATAATGCGAAAGCAGTTTCTGAAGGAACACAGGAGTGCCAGGTATCAGTATCTGGTACTGACCGGGAAACTGACGGAGCATTTGAATCAGGTTGATAAAGAAGTAAGAGAAAAAGTCGAAATGCTGATGGAGCAGATGGATGAGCAGTGGGGCATGACGGAAGAACTCAAGATGCAGAATCAGATGGAATGGGTGCGGAGGATGAATAATATTAAGAATGTTGCGGAAGAAATGGCGTTATTGGAAATAATTTATGCATAAAGAACACATATAAAAGAAAATCGAATATGATATGAGAAATGGCGCGTTGATAAAAAAACGTGTCTTTTTCATTTGGGGAAGATAGCTTTTTGTTTGATTTGAGGAAAATGTGTTATATAATATAGTATCAGAAATATGTTGAGAATATGATTGATAGCGGTAAATATAGAAATTAAAAACACAAAAAAGAAAGATCGAGGAAAAAGAAATGGAAAAGGGCGCATTATTGCAATGCATAGAAGGTTATTGCTGTAAGGAATTGAAAGCGGTAGATTGTAATTTTGAAAAAAGTAATCAACATGAATTTAACGTAAATAAAGAAATGAAAAAGTTGCTTGGAACAAATAAGAAACATTTTGAAGCTTCGTATTGGCTTTATATAGGTGATTCTGAGCAAATAAAAGCACAAGATACGTTAAGTTGGTATGATGCAAGAAAAAGTCATCCGACCAGATCAGAATGGAGATTGTATTATGGAGGCAATGAGGTTATAGAGAAGGCAAAAGAGGGAGATTGGCTTTTTTTGCTGAAAATATCAGAAGAATATTTGATACTTTTGATATTAGAAAAAAATTCAGAAGCTTTATTGGGAACAAAATATTTGTTAGGAGAGAATAGCAACTCTTATGTAACGGAAAATGAACATATGTATAGAGTTTATAATTTAATAAATGATACAGTGCTAAAAACATTGGAAAGGGAAGAGGAAGATGATGATGAGCAGGCTTTGGAGGAAGCCCAAAAGTATGATATTGTGGATAATGTTTTAGTACGAAATACAATGTTGCAAATTTCCTTTAATTCATTGATTTCTGGAATAGAACAGGGCGATTATATAATTCCTGGTTTTCAGCGATTTTATAGATGGAAAGAAGAACAAGTGGAAAATTTAGCAATTTCTTTTATAAGAGGAATGCCTATTCCACCCGTGTACTGTTATAGGAATAAAAAACATCAATTGGTAATTTTGGATGGACAACAAAGAATTTTGAGTTTGTATTTATACTATAAAGGACAATATTTTAAAAGAAAGAGAAATGTATCTGCAGATTTAAGAAGTGTGGAAGAAATAGACAACAGTATTCCCAAAATGCTGGAAAATTATGAAATGAAAGAAAAACAATATTCCATGAAGATTAGAAATGAAAAAGGAGAAGTGAATACTGTTGATATAACCTATCAAAATTTATCTAAAGAAGTAAAACGTCAGATAGATTATTTTACATTGACTATTATTAGTATTGATATTGACAAGGATGAATATAGAGATGCAATGTTGCATAAGATTTTTGCGAATTTAAATACAGGAGGAACTCCATTGTCAGATCAAGAGCTTCGTAACGGAATATATTATAATAAGTTTTATATTATGCTTTTCAAGCTGAATAAAGAAAATTTGAAATGGAGAATGCTTTATGGAGGAAGTTCTAATTCAAAAGAAAATAAAAAGAGTAAAGATGTGGAGTTGCTTTTGCGAATGTGTGCTTTTTTGAATTATACAAGGGTAAGCAATGGTGTTGTGAGCGTGAAAAACTATAAAGGTAACATGAGCCAATTTTTGGACGAGTTTTCAAAAGAAACAGAAAAATTTTCTGATGAACAAATACAAAAATATAAAAATCTTTTGGAATTATTTTTTGAATATATGGAGGATGCTAGTGGAAATAACAAATATTCGGGGTTGGTTTCTTTTTTTGTAATATGGTGTATATTAGAAAAGCAATGTAAAATTACAACGGAAGATTTTAAAAGAATTACCGAAAATGAAAAATATAAAAATACCATTATAAATCATGCATCAGGTAGAAGTAATATAGAAAAGAGATTTGAATATGTCTACAAAGAACTTTCGAAAATTGATTAAAGGAACTGTTGAATATGTTTTAAAGAATTTAGAGAATAATTATATTTTAATTGGAGAAAACACATCTGGAAAATCTGAATTATTATTTAGTATTATGAGGAGAATGATTGAGAATAGTAAGATAGATCAGATTTATTTTATTGATTCTGTAAATAGATCATTTCACTTAGATGCTATTAGTAGTTTTCAAAAAGAAAAGAAAGAATATGATTATAGAGAAATATGTGCAATGAGATTGGAAGAACGTACATTTAATAAAATGGATTCGTTTGGCCCTGCGAGAATAGAATCAATATACTGGATGTATGAAGATAAATTGAAAGCTTTAGTAGAGGACTTTTTTGGATTACAGATAGATATTAAGATTAGTGAACAAGAAAATACTCCTATTAATATCCCTGCAAGACTTGAAATCATAAAAGGTGATTATGTATTTACGGAAGATCATGAAAATTTGAATATGCCAAATGGGATGCAAGCTGTATTCAGAATTTTTTTAGAGCTACTTTTTTTGAAAGATAATGTGAATAAAATTACTGATACAGATGAAAAAAATATTGTTTGCATAGAAGAATTAGATTTATATTTATCGGAAAAATATTCAGCAGAGATTTTTAATTTTATTAGAAAAGCTTTCCCCAATTTTGTGTTTATTGTTTCTACTCATTCTAGGGCATTAACTGTAACTGCAAAAGAAACCAATGTTATTGCAATTAAAGGGACGGAAAAATGGATTGTGAATAGTGGCGAAAATTACGAGTTAGATGTTGAAGAACTATTTGCAGATATTTTCTATACAGAAGAAACTTTGATGCATACAAATGATGACAGAATAGATAGAAAATTGAGGGTATTATTAAATAATAAAATTACTGGAGACTGGTGTGAAATGGATAGTAAAATGTTCAAGGAGATAAATACGGAGGAATTGAAACCACATCAGGTGTTTTTGAGAGAAGAAATAGAGAGGTGGGATTGTGAGTAATGATTTTTTTCTTGTAGATATTCCTGAATTTATTCCAGAGTATGATGAAAAAAGGCAATATGGGTATAGTGATACACAATTAAAAAAACAATTAATCCAATTACTTTGTAATACTTCTGAAGGATATTGTATGTATTGTTATAATTCGGTAAAAATTAATGGCAATATATATGCGGACTTAGAACATGGGATAGAAAAAAGTATTGATAATGAGATATTTGAAGATTGTATTCCGAATATAAGTATTTCATGCTCAAAATGCAATCAAAAATATAAGAGATTGGGTGAAAAGAAAAGAATATCATATATGAAGGAACAGAAAAAAGAGATTATAGGATGTCGAAATATTGATTGTAAACAATTATGTGATCAGATGGTAGAGTTGCGGAAGAAATATGTTGATAATGGTAAAATACTGATTTATCCATTTGGTAATTGTATTATTGATAAAAACAAATTAGAAATACAATATGATTTATTGAATGCTAAGTATATACCAAGTGAAAAATATGATTATACAAAACATGAAAGAGAAGTAATTGAAAATCACATAAAATTGTTTCGCCTAAATAGTCCGGAGAGGCGTAATAGAGAGGTTCCTTTATATTGTAAGAATGTGATTAATCAAAAAAGTCTTTTATTGGATATAAGATACAATAATTATATTGTTGATTTGTTTAGAAAAAAATTGGAAAAATTAAATAGTATATCAAAAGCTGTTGAAATATGCAAAATTGTATATTTTATGAGTTTTATAAAAATGGCAACATAGATTAAAGCAAGCGAAAGTATGTTCGTACTTTTGCTTGCTTTTTAATTAGTAATAGAGTATAATATGGGAAAAAACAGGTACAAATATATTCCCAGGAGTGACAAAACATGAGACAGATACATATAAGAGTAGATGATGAGTTATATAATGAGCTGAATTCATATTCGACCAAAAATGAGTTGAGTATGCAAGACTGTGTCAGAGAAGCAGTAGCATATTATATGAGTGATGTGAAAAAGAAGAAGAATACGGGAAAAGAGAAAAAATTTACATTTATTGATCTTTTTGCCGGAATTGGTGGTATGCGTATTGCATTTGACCGGGCCGGCGGTCAATGTGTTTATTCAAGTGAATGGAACAAATACAGTCAGCAGACCTATTTTGCAAATTTTGGAGAACAGCCGGAAGGGGATATTACAAAAGTTAATGCTGCAGATATTCCGGATCATGACATTCTGGTTGCCGGATTTCCGTGTCAGCCTTTTTCAATAGCCGGGGTATCAAAGAAAAACAGTATGGGAAGAGCTACTGGATTTGAGGATAAAACACAGGGCACATTGTTTTTTGATGTCTGCAGGATATTGAAAGAAAAAAGACCAAAAGCATTTATGCTTGAAAATGTTAAAAATTTATGCAGCCATGATAAAGGAAGAACTTTTCAGGTAATCAGAGAGTCACTGGAAGAGTTGGACTATGAAATTTTCTATAAAGTTCTGGATGGACAGAATTATGTTCCTCAGCACAGAGAGAGAATATTAATTGTAGGATTTGACAGAGAACGATATGGAGATAAGATTGATTTTGAGTTTAATCTTACACCACGTGTTCCAAAACCTGTTATGAGAGATATTCTTGATGAAGAAGTTGCAGATAAATACACATTGTCTGATAAATTGTGGACATATCTGCAGAATTACGCAGCAAAGCATCGAGCAGCCGGTAATGGATTTGGATACGGAATAGCTCCTTTGGATGGGGTGTCCCGGACATTGAGTGCCAGGTATTACAAAGATGGATCGGAAGTGCTTATTGCACAGGAAGGAAAGAATCCGAGAAGGTTGACTCCAAGAGAATGTGCAAGATTGCAGGGATTCCCGGATACATTTAAGATTCCTGTTTCGGATACACAGGCATATAAGCAATTTGGAAATTCTGTAGTCGTTCCATTAATGGGAGAAGTTGCAAAGCTAATAGTTAACAACATTGAAACAATGGATAATGAGAAAGAACAGGACATACAGAGGAAGGTGATTTAAATGTCAGCAGGCTATGCAGAAATTGCGATAACATCGGTGTTAAACAGTGAAAAAAGTTTTTGCAAATTTCTTTCGGCAAATGATACAGGTGCGACTGGTGCTCATCAGTCAGGAATCCTGATTTCAAAAACTGCGATGGAAATGTTGTTCTCCAGAGAACAGCTTGAACTGGACGGAATACCTAAAAGGACTGTAAAAATAAAATGGCAGAATGATTTTGAAACGGAGAGCTGTTTTACTTATTATGCAAGTAAAAATGAGCTTAGAATAACAAGATTTGGACGAGGATTTCCGTTCCTGCATATAAATCAGACCGGTTCGCTGTTTGTTTTTACAAAACAGGCAGAAGAAAACTACAGTGGATATTTTTTAGATACAGAAGAGGAAATTGAGGAATTTCTTAATGCGTTTGGCATCAGTCCGACAGAAACAAACAGTTTGATAAATGTTGAAAATGTCCGGGCAGAAACACAGGAACAAATAGCAATTCAGGAATTTATAGCAAATCTTGAGGTGGATTTTCCAACGTCAGAAGAAATGTCAGCTACTGCAAGATATATACAGGACAGAGCTTATGATCATATTGAATATATACAGACAAATCCGGACAGGAAAATAATTGACTGGACTAATATGGAGTATACGCTGTTTCGTGCTCTGGAGTATGCAAGATATGGAGACGTTATAACTAAGGGATTTTCAGATGTGGATGAATTTGTAAAAGTTGCAAATATGGTCTTGAACAGAAGAAAGAGCAGAGCAGGAAAAAGTCTTGAACATCATCTTGCTGCGATATTTGATGGAAATGCCATTCAGTATTCAGCTCAGGCGGTGACAGAAGGAAACAAGAAACCAGATTTTATATTTCCTTCAGGAGAGGCATACCATAACAGCAGTTTTGATATTCAGAAACTGGTAACGCTTGCAGCTAAAACTACATGTAAAGATCGTTGGAGACAGGTCTTGAATGAGGCGAACAGATTAAAAGATTCACCCAAATATCTTTGTACGTTACAACAGGGAATCTCAGGAGCACAGATGGATGAGATGCAGGCTGAAAATGTAGTATTAGTAGTTCCGGAACCATATATTGTATCTTATCCGAAAGACAGACGGGACAGAATCTGGACAATTGCACGTTTTGTGAAGTATATACAGGAAATCGAGGGATAATATGGACATCAAGAGTCCGGAAGAACGTAGCAAAAATATGGCAGCGATACATTCCAAGAATACGAAGCCGGAAATATATCTGAGAAAATTATTGTTTGCCAGAGGTTACAGATATGGCGTGAATTCAAAAAGTGTGCCGGGACATCCGGATATATATATGAAAAAATATAACACGGCAGTTTTTGTACATGGATGTTTTTGGCACAGGCATGAGGGATGCAAATATGCTTACATGCCAAAATCAAGGGTGGAATTCTGGCTGAAGAAATTTGAGGCAAATGTAAAAAGGGATGAACTTGTTCGAAAAGAATTGGCAAGCAAAAAAATAAAAGTATTAATTGTATGGGAATGTACAATAAAGCGAATGAAAAAGGATAAAAAAACAGAAGAAGAAGTAATATCTTTAATAGAAAAATTCTTGCTTTCTTCTGAGTTTGAACTGGAAATATAAAATGGATTCCATAACTGGAATCCATTTTATATTTTGAATAAATTACTTGACAAAAACATTTAAAATGGTAAAATAATATAAAAAAAGCGAATGAATAAGGAGAAAAATGTATGGAAAGATATAAAGAAAAAATACCATTAGATACCTGTGTTGTCAAGTCGATTGTTAAGTCAATTGAAAATGCAGACTATTTATATCAAAATTATTTGCAGGAAGAAAAGTTCCCAACAGATAACGGGAGTGAGGGGGCAAAATGGAATTATATCAACAGAGAAGTAAAAAACGATATGGAAGAAGGAAGATATCAAATTGAGGTGCTGTATCGTGGACCGTGGAAATTTCTGGGAATATATGACCGGACGACCAGATATTTCTACACCCTTATGCGAGAGAAGAATCTTCTTTCTTTGCGAAAAAATCAGAGTACAAAGCTTTTTCATTATATGAATGCACTTAGTCGTTTAAATGAAGGATTAAAAGATGAGTATGTAGTAGAAAATGAACAGCTATGCTTATTTCCAGATATGATGTACGATGAAGAAGGAGAGGAAACCTTAGATCGGATATTGGAGAAGCTCATTGCTAAAATTGATGGTTCTATAGAACGATATGTTTTAATATCATTTGATATTTCGCATGGTCAGGTAATCGCAATTAAAGGGACTGTTCCTGCGGTTGGAATGAATTACTATAAAGAGGAAGACTGGGCTGATTTATTAAATGCATCATATTCTACTGATACTACTGGTGCATCAGAAGAAGTTTCAGAAGAAATTGTGATGCTGGAGCGTAAACCAAAGCTTCGTAGAAGAAAAAGAAAAGAAGAGCATAGGAGCGCTGAACAGAAATAATACAGGAGGAACAAAATGACGTGATGAGAATTCAATCTGGATTTAATGGGAAGAGACTAAAAGCCGCACGTTTATATAGAGGATTGACAATATCGGAAGTAGCGAAAATGTCCGATGTATCAAAACAGGCAATATCTCAATTTGAAAACAGTAAGGCAGAACCTAAATTAGAAACATTAATGAAGATAATGCAAATATTAAAATTTCCAAGAGAGTATTTTTATGAAAATCCGGAAGATAAAGTAGTAGTTGGAGATACGTATTTCAGATCATTGTCTTCAACAAGTAATAAAGAACGTCTTGCACAGATAGAATGTGTTAAGCTATTAGTTGCTATTTATCGGGGAATTGATGAATATATAGCATTCCCAGAACTTAATCTATATACAGTTCCGGAAGATTTTGATTTTAATGTTGAAACACTGGCAAAAAATGTACGTGAATTTTGGAATTTAGGGAATGAGAGGATATTAAATCTTGTCAGCGTGTTGGAAAAAAATGGAGTAATTGTAAGTACACGATTTACAAATGGAAAAAAAATAGATGCATATAGTCAGATTGAAAATATAAATGATAAAATAATTGCTGTTATTATATTGGGAGATGATAAGGAAAATGCATTTAGAAGAAATTTCAGTGCTGCACATGAACTGGGACATTTGCTATTGGATGATTTCTATGACATAGAAGGAATGAGCAAAGTTGAATATAAAGAAATGGAAGACACAATGAATCGTTTTGCGGGAGCATTACTGGTACCGGAGGAAGTTTACAGGACTGATTTACAAACAAATGCAAAAACAGAACTTAATTTTTATATTCAAATGAAAAAGAAATATGGCGTATCAGCTGCAGCACTGATAGTAAGAGCGAGACAATTAGAAGAGATTACAACAAATCAGTATCAATATCTGATGAAACAGTTGTCACAAAAAGGCTACAGAACCTGTGAACCGTATGATAAAGAAACCAAACAAATGCAGCCAAGATACTTAAAAGAAGCGATGAAAATGATTATTGAGGAAGATAAAATAACTGGAACTGAATTTTTAGAAGTTGTGTCTGAAAACGGCACCAGTATATCAGAAGAAATAGTAGAAAATATACTTAATTTGGATGAAGGATATTTGAGGATGAACGATAGCTCTGGAGAAGTTGTTGCTTTGGAAAGACGATAAAAGATATTAAGTGGAAAATCTTTATATAAGGAAAATGAATTAAAGGATATGTTCCATATTTGACAAAAGATAAATTGGTTGTCTGATTCTGACAAATTTAACATAGCAAATCAGAATATTCAGGGAGATTTTACAGAGGAGATGATAAAATGACAGTACATCATGGTGGAAAAGTAGGAGCTGCAGCCAAGACATTAGGAAGCAAGTCTTCTGGAAAAAGTGCTAAAAGTAAAGCAGGTAAAACACTGGCTAATCATAAAGCAAATAAGCATTAAAAATCAGGGCAGATAAAATACACCTTGAAAAGTGGGGGAGAGCAACATAAGATGGATGAGTTAAAACAAATTGGTGAGATGATATATAGTAATGTTCAGTGGATTTTTAGTGGAATTGGTGTTGCAGTGATATCAATACTGGGAGGAAAGGCAGTTGTAAAAAAGGTTAAGAGTAAACAAAAGGCGAAGAATCAAGGTGTCAATATTTCCTCGGACAAAGATATTAATTCGGAAAATATTTTAACACAAACAGCAGGAGAAAATTCTAAAAATTTGAATGTTATGGGAGACTATCATGAAGGATTGAGTTATAAAGATGCACGACAGGTTGCACTGGATGTTTTTAAAGCTAATTCGTCAGTATACACAGAAATTGCCAAAAAAACAATTGATGAAAGAGTTGTTAATATTACAGATGATATTTTTACAATGATTTATAGTGAACTTCCTGATACCGTGGAAAAATTGGTTGAACCAGCTGTTCAGGATACTTTACTTAAGATTCAAAAAGAATATGCAAAGAATGATGATCCGGCATTAAAAGAACGACTCATTGCGTTGTTAAAAAATCGATTAAAAGCAGATGAAAAAGATATGGAAACAGTAGTATTAGATGAGGCCTTGGAAATAGTACCTAAATTAACTGGCATTCAGCTGAACATATTGTCATTACATCTCACGGTGCTTAGAATTTTACATCATGAGGTAACTAATAGAGATACATTTTTTCATATGCTTACTTCGAAAATACTCTTATTTTATTCAAATCGCATGAGTAAAACTATAGAATATGCACATCTTCAGTATTTAGGCTGTACAGGAATATTGTCAGAAGGTAGTACATATAAACCGATAGAAGAAATATTTAGGAATCGATATGCGGGGCTTTTTAGTAGAGGGTTTAGTAGGGAAGAATTTTATGAATATATGGGGATTGAAATTCAAGAGTTTCAACAATTAATTACTACATGTCAAATAGATAAAGAAAAATATCAGTTTAATGCTATGAATGAAAATGTATTAAAATATAGCATTGCTCAAAGTGGTAAGCAAGAATATGAAGAAAAGCTTTTGCAATATTATAAAGAACATATTATGGAAGTAAAGGAAATAAAAGATGACATTTCGTCACATGTTCAAGAGTTTGAAGAATTGGCAGATTTTTGGAAAAAAACAAGTGAATTTAAGTCTATGAATTTAACTTCTGTGTCCGACGGCACATTGTTGTAGGTGCTAACCGCATTTTATTTTCGGTATATCCACCTACCCGATTGTGCCGGATC
>CAKRAT010000070.1 GCA_934295165.1 uncultured Dorea sp.
GGAACGCCGCGGAAGCTAAGCGGCAATGCTACATTTTCCACCGCATTCAACGTTCCCATCAGATGAAATGACTGAAAGATAAAGCCGACATGATCACGCCGGAATGTAACGAGCTGTTCTTCATTTAACTTCTCGATGTGCTTTCCAGCAATGCTGACCTCACCCTTGGTCGGTTTTTCCAGACCCGCCAGCATATTTAGAAGTGTGGATTTGCCGGAACCGGACGTTCCGACGATTGCACAGAATTCGCCTTCATATATCTCAAAATTCACTCCATCCAGTGCCCGCACGATCTCATCACCAACACGGTACAACTTATATAAATTTTTCACTTCGAATACTTTCTTCATAGTCCTCCCCTCTGTCTTTTTTCAGACTTTTCACAGTACAGTTTCATACTACTATAAAAATATAAAAACTTCCCCATTAAAATTATGAAGATTTTATGAAGATTGTTTCTCCGTCAGATAATATATTTTTCTATCTGCGCTCTTATGGTGATACCGTATCGCATTTTGTACAATTTTCCCTTATATTCTTCGTGCATATTTTTTCAAAAGTGGTATAATTGGTAGGACAATTTTACTAATGATACGTGAACACACTTCTTGTTCACAAGAATATGGGAGGAAAAAATGAAATTTGTAAAACAGTTCATGATTATTCTGGCGATATCTTTCGTCGGAGAAGCGTTACACTTTTTGCTGCCGCTCCCGGTTCCTGCCAGCATCTATGGTCTGGTCCTGATGCTGATTGGATTACAGACCGGCATACTTCCACTCAGTGCGGTTAATGAAGCCGGAGGATTTCTGATCGAGATCATGCCGATGCTGTTCATACCTGCCGGAGTCGGACTTATGGTTTCCTGGGGCGCATTAAAACCCGTGATTCTTCCGATCAGTATCATCATCGTCGTTACAACCATCCTTGTTATGGGCATCAGCGGACGGGTGGCACAGTTTATATTAAAAAGAGAGGATAAGAAACATGAGTAAATTATTAGCAGATTCCACATTTTTCTGTCTGGCGATCAGCCTGATCGGATATGAGATCGGTATTATTCTCAGACAAAAGACGAAACTTGCACTTTGCAATCCGTTGCTGATCTCAATTGTATTTGTTATTATTATTTTGAAAGTTACCAATATTAAATATGAAGTGTATGAGGACGGTTCGCAGTTACTCAGTTATCTGCTGACACCTTCTACGGTCTGCCTTGCCATCCCGCTGTACCAGCAGATGGGACTGTTAAAGAAGAACATGAAAGCAATCCTTGCCGGAATTCTCTCCGGAGTATTCACAAGCCTTGCCGGTGTGTGGGTATTCTCGACATTATTCCATCTGGACAAACAGATCTACGCAACGTTACTTCCGAAGTCGATCACAACGGCGATCGGAATGGGAATCTCGGAAGAGCTTGGCGGAATCGTCACCATCACAGTGGCTGCCATCATCATCACCGGTATCATCGGAAATATGTTCGGAGATGTAATCTGCAGACTGTGTGGAATCAGACACCCAATCGCAACCGGACTTGCGATCGGTACTGCAACACATGCCATGGGAACTGCAAAAGCCATGGAAATCGGCGAGATCGAAGGCGCTATGAGCAGTCTTTCCATTGCGGTTGCCGGACTTATGACCGTTATCGGCTCAACGATCTTCTATCATTTGTATTAATGCAATATGAATCAGACATATGGAGGTAAATGATTATGGAAAAAACAATTATCTGTATCGGACGTGAATATGGAAGCGGCGGACACGCCATCGGAGAAATCCTTGCAAAACGCACCGGATATGAATTCTATGACAAGGAGCGTTTCATTGCGATTGCAAAAGAACGCGGATTTGAAGGAGAAGTCGAAGAATATCTGGAAGAGCAGCCGATGAACAGCTTACTGTATTCGATCGCTCTTAATTACTCCAG
Organism: uncultured Dorea sp.; assembly: GCA_934295165.1. Taxonomy (GTDB): domain Bacteria; phylum Bacillota; class Clostridia; order Lachnospirales; family Lachnospiraceae; genus Dorea_A. The sequence continues at coordinate 1,931 of CAKRAT010000070.1, forward strand.
ACCGAAGAAAAAGCCATTTCCTTTTGAACTGGTAGAAGAACTGGCTGCCGAAAAGCCCTGCATCATTATCGGACGCTGTGCCGGTTATCTGACACACGGACAGGACAATGCATTCAGCGTATTCGTTCATGCGGATATGGAGAAACGTATTGCAACCGTTATGGCACACGATCATATCAATACCCGCTTAAAAGCCAAACGCAAGATTGAAGAAATTGATGAAAAGCGTAGTGCATTCCGTAAAGAATTTACCGGGGAAGAGTGGGGACAGTCAAAGTATTATAATCTCTCTATCGATACTACACACCTGACTTATGAGCAGGCTGCGGATCTGATTCTTTATTATAAGAAACTTGCGGAAGAACCGCATGAATAGATATCCTTTCTGTGACTAGATTTTTATGATAAGATAAAGATACTGATTTGACATAAGGAGGATTTGGCATGATCAAGGTCATTGGTCTCAATACCAAAGTATTAAAAAAAGAACCTTTCTCCGGCTCTCATCACGGGATGCGGTTCTTCATGCGTGCGGAAGGTGATACACTGCATGTATGGGTGTATCCGGAACCGTGGTGTTTCGAGAAGACTTCCGATGATGTGAAGACTGCGAAAGATTTTCCATTTACCCAGGAGGGACTGGAGGAGTCCCTGGAATGGATCTCTCAGGAGTTTGATGCCCGCAAAGATTACTGGATGCAGATGGAAAAGGATAAGATGCGGATGATATTGCAGGGGTAGGTCTTCAACAGGAAATTTTTTTAGAATGAACCCATTTTATAACTTTCTGATTCGTGCGGATATGTATTTCAGATATTTACGTTCTTCATTCGGATCTATCACATTTACGATGCTGAGAATGTAAATATCTGAACATAATTTCTTTTTTTCTTTCCTCAATACTTCTTTTATCTCCTCGTATGTTCCGCTGATATCCCCGTCACTTTCCCTTGATACGGCTGCAATATATTCCCCCAGTTTCATCTCCGTAAGAACTGTCTGCTTTTTATCTGCTGTCTCATCATTTTCTGTTTTGTCATTCCCCGGCTCTGAATTTTTTATTTCCGCAAAGCTAAATACATTTTTATAAGAATACTCTCCCTGCATAAATTGGTCTTTCCCGATGGACGCTCCCATAGGAAATGCCTGCACCTCCGAAGCCTCACACCGTTTCAGATGCCTGCGTATATCTTTCTCTATCTCCCCGGATGAAGTCGCCGGTGAAGACCGTACTTCTGTCAGCATCAGATACAAAGGGTGTTCCATTTTCCGGATCACCGGTCTTCCGACATCCGCGATACGGATCTGGTTCAATATCTTCTTGGTTCCAGCGATCGTATGGATCTTCCGATCCAGTTCCTGTCTCATCTCGAGCAGCCTGTTATATTGCAGATCCACGAACTCATCGAATCTTACTTCTTCCCCGCCAAGCAGATATTCTTTGATATCTCCAACAGAACAGTCCAGACCACGGAATGTTCTTATAAAATAGTAAGAACTGATCTGGGCGTAACTGTAATAGTGGTATCCATTAACCGGATTCTTCTTCGGTACCAGGATTCCCTGACGTTCATAATAGCGGAGCGTGTCTCTGGTGGTCTGACACATTTTTGCAAATTCTCCTGCAGTGATGCAATATTCGTCTTTTTCCTGCATAGCTTTCACTTCTTTCTTTTTGTCCTTCTCTTGACATGGGTGTTACACCCAGTTTTATTCTATCACAGGATTTTCGGTATGACACTGCATTTTCCTAAAATTACAGAACTTACAAATTTCACATTTACCTGGAATTTTCTGACAAAATTAACTACCGGAAAACTTCAGGAATACAACATACGAGATGGAGGTTTCTCATGAATATTTTTAAGAAAATATACTGCCGCATTTTTCAGACTTGTTTCCGTATCGCACTCCCTGTTCTTCCGTATAGAGAGCCGGAACTGATCGATGGGTTCAAACACGTCCCGGAGGTTCTGAAAAAGCATCACATTTCCCATATCCTGCTCGTCACAGACCCGGGTGTATACAAGCTTGGACTTACAAAACCTTTGGAAAAACAGCTTTTAAAATCTGAAATTTCATGTACAATATATAAAGATACAGTTGCAAATCCAACTTCTGCCAATGTAGAGGATGCAAAAAATCTCTATCTGGCAAATGGCTGTCAGGCACTTCTTGCGTTCGGCGGCGGATCTTCCATGGACTGTGCAAAAGCAGTCGGTGCAAGACTGGCACGTCCACGCAAACCTCTGGCTAGGATGGAAGGTATCTTAAAGATCTGGCACAAGCTTCCGCTTCTGATCGCCGTCCCAACGACAGCGGGAACCGGAAGCGAAACTACCCTCGCAGCTGTCATCACCGATGCAGATACGCATCATAAATATGCAATCAATGACTTTAATCTGATTCCAGATTATGCGGTACTGGAACCATCCGTCACTTACGGACTTCCGCCGCAGCTTACAGCGACCACCGGAATGGATGCGCTGACCCATGCGGTCGAAGCTTATATCGGACGTTCCACTACAAAACAGACGCGTGCCGCATCCATCGAAGCAATCCAGCTGATCTTCGATAACCTGCAGAATGCTTATAAAAATGGAAATGATAAAACAGCCAGACGTAATATGCTCCGCGCCTCTTATCTTGCCGGAACCGCATTTACAAAAAGCTATGTCGGATACGTTCATGCCGTTGCCCACAGCCTGGGCGGATGCTATGGAATTCCTCACGGACTGGCCAATTCCGTACTTCTTCCGATCGTACTGGAAGCATACGGAACCGCTGCTCATAAGAAGCTGGCAGCCCTGGCACGGATCACAGGCATCACTGATTCTGCACTTGACGCTGTTGCCGCAGAAGAATTCATCAATCATATCCGCAGCATGAACATTTCCATGAATATCCCGGAGACCCTGGACGGTATCTGCGATGAAGATATCCCGGAACTTGCCCGTTATGCCGATAAAGAAGCCAATCCGCTTTATCCGGTACCGGCACTGTGGGGACCTGAAAAACTGGAACAGATGTATCATCTTGTACAGGAGGTAAATGAACATGACAGAAGCAGAAATTCAGAACATCCTGGAAAAGCAGCATAAATTTTTCCAGAGCGGACAAACTCTGCCTGTAAACTATCGTATAGAACAACTTCAGAAATTAAAGGATTCCATCATCCGGCATGAATCGGATCTGAATCTTGCATTAAAAGCCGACCTCGGAAAGAGCGAGACCGAAAGCTACATGTGCGAGATTGGACTTACACTGTCCGAACTCAGCTGGATGCTGACGCACATCAAGAAACTGACTAAGGAGAAATGGGTTCCGACACCGTTGGCACAGTTTGCTGCCAGGAGCTTCCGTTCCCCTTCTCCATACGGAACGGTTCTCATCATGAGTCCGTGGAACTATCCGGTCTTACTGACACTAGAACCGCTGATTGATGCACTGGCAGCAGGCAACACCGCTGTGGTAAAACCAAGTGCCTATGCGCCTTCTACCGCCCGTGTCATGCAGGAGATCATCGACGAATGCTTCCCGGAAGAATATGTTGCCATGATTACGGGAGGACGTGCCGAAAATCAGGCGCTTCTGAACCAGCGTTTTGACAAGATCTTCTTTACCGGCGGCAAGACAGTCGGACGTGAAGTCTTAAGACATGCAGCCGAATACCTGACACCAGTCACACTGGAACTTGGCGGAAAAAGTCCATGTATCGTAGATTCCACAGCCAAGATTCCACTTACCGCAAGACGTATCGTCTTTGGAAAATATTTAAACTGCGGACAGACCTGCGTTGCACCGGATTACATTCTCTGCGACCAGGCTATCCGTGACCAGCTGATCGATGCCATCAAAGTGGAGATCCGCCGCCAGTTCGGCAAACATCCACTGGAGAATCCAAGCTATGGCAAGATCATTAACCGCAAGCATTTTCAGCGGCTTCAGGGACTGATTGATTCGGATAAAGTTGTAACCGGCGGACAATCGGATGCCAAGATCTTACGCATCGCACCTACAGTTATGAAGGATGTTACCTGGGACGATGCCGTTATGGGAGAAGAAATCTTCGGACCGGTTCTTCCGGTTCTGACTTACGAATCACTGGATGAAGCCATCCAGACTGTGGAATCCCATCCACATCCACTGGCACTTTATTTCTTCAGTGAAGATAAAGCTGCACAGAAGAAAGTCCTTGCCCGCTGTCATTTCGGCGGCGGATGTATCAATGATACGATCATTCATCTTGCCACCAGTGCGATGCCGTTCGGTGGTGTCGGAGAAAGCGGCATGGGCGGCTATCACGGAAAGGCCGGATTCGATGAGTTTACACATTACAGAAGTATTGTGGATAAGAAGACCTGGATGGATCTGCCGGTGAGGTATCAGCGGTATAATAAGTTTAAGCGGAAGATGCTGCGGGTGTTTTTAAAATGATTTTCTATTTAATTGATTATAACGGCTGTCACCGACCGGAATAAAACTACAAGGTCCCAGCCTGTGCTGACTCCAACATGGGGAAATTCTAAAGCAAAAAAGTTGACCTAAAAACGAGCTCACAAAAAATCCAAACTCGACATTCGTCTCAAACAGTGAATTTTTTGTGAGCAAACGGTCAACTTTTTTACTTAAGAATTACCAACCATGAGTCCGTATGCACAGGCTGGGACCTTGTAGTTTTATTCCTGAGGTTTTCGCATGCCATAATAATTAAACAGAGGAACCGTAACCGTTGTGATACCGGAAGTATACGAAAAAGCCGGAAAATCAATGGTTTCACCACAACTTCCCGGCTACACAACGGTTACAATCCCTCTATTGAATTCATTATCATTGGCCAACCAAGTCTTTCTCATGGACCGGGATAAGCCACGATGATGAACTAAATAGTCTTCTGATATTTTCCAGTACATCGGCTTCAAATTGAAAATTTCAAGACACAGGCATTAGATACTATCCGGTACGGTCAGCTGATCCATTCCGATGCCCGCCTGTATATTTATCAGGATTATATCCTTACGAATGCATGGCGAAAAAATGCGCAGCAGACAACTCATCTGCTACGCATAAATGTTACATACTTATTCCTCTCTATGCCGGATCTTTCTGTATAATTTCCGCAGTCCCTTTACCAGAAGTGTCAGATACCGAAGTACTGCTTCTGTAGCGATTGAGAAGATAACGAACAACATGATGCACTTCGTCGACATTCCCGTAATCGCAAATAATTTCGGCAGGAAGATGATGCACAGGATACATCCGGCCAGACATCCGCCCCATACTGTACCGCGGAAGATATTAACCGGTTTACAGATATTGAACAGGATGATGAATCCTACGATCAGAAGCAACATCGTTGCCGCTGTCGAGATATCTGTAGAATTTACTCCAAATGTCTTACCGAACACAACCAGTGCCCCGACCATCAATACATCAGTCAGACCTGCAGGCAGTGCCTTCAGAAATACATTGGTCAGGAAGTGCCCCTGTATTCTTTCTTTATTCGGCTGGAATGCCATGAAGAATCCCGGTACTCCGATCGTGAACATACTGATCAGCGATATCTGGGATGGTTCCAGTGGATAGGTGATCATCAACACTACGGAGAATAAGGACAACAGGAACGAGAAGATATTCTTCACCAGGAACAGGCTGGCTGAACGCTGGATGTTATTGACAACTCTTCTTCCTTCCATCACTACCGACGGCATACATGCAAAGTTGGATTCCAGTAATACGACCTGCGAAGCCTGTACTGCCGCATCACTTCCGGATGCCATGGCAACACTGCAGTCGGCATCTTTCAGTGCGAGTACGTCGTTGACACCGTCTCCGGTCATCGCTACTGTCTTGCCCTGGTCTTTCAGCGCATGTACGAACTGCCGCTTCTGATCCGGTGTTACACGTCCGAATACAGTATAATTGGCAACTGCATCCGCAACTTCTGCATCTGTATGAAGTGTTGCTGCATCGATATAACGGTCCGCATTTGCAATACCTGCTTCTTTTGCCACTTCAGATACGGTCAGCGGATTATCTCCGGATATGACCTTCACTTCCACGCCCTGTTCAGCAAAGTACGCAAATGTCTCCGATGCTTCTTTTCGGATTGGATTGGCAAGGAGTACGTAACCCAGCGGCGTTACTTTGCCGGTCAGTGCCTTTCCATCCAGTTCCCCGTCATAAGAACCGAATACCAGTACACGGTTTCCTTTTCCTGCATAGACTTCTATCTCTTCTTTATATTCTTCAAAATCATCTCTCAGTACGAATTCCGGTGCTCCAAGTACATGCACTTCATCTTTATATGTGACTCCGCTGTATTTGGTTGCAGAGGTAAATGGAGTGACAGCCCCGGCGGTCTTTCCGGTTCCTTCTTTGAAATATTCTTTTAACGCTTCCATCGTGATATTGTCACTGCTCATTGCTTTTGCAAAATCACCGAGCATCTTCGGAAGCTCCGGCATCTCGTCTTTTTTATAATTGGCTGTCGGAACCACATCTTTTACACTCATGGATGTCTCTGTGATCGTACCCGTCTTGTCCACACAGAGTACATTGACTCTTGCAAGTGTCTCGATACTCTTCATATCATGAAGCAGTACATTCTGTTTTGCCAGACGCATTGCACTGACTGCCATTGCCACACTTGCCAGAAGGTATAAGCCTTCCGGAATCATACCGATCACGGCTGCTACCATCGATGTGACACTGCTGCGGAACGGATCTCCATTAAAGAAGAAACTCTGCACGAACAGAACAATTCCGATTGGGATCAGTGCGATACCGACGAATTTTACCAGTTTGTCAAGGGAACGGATCATCTCAGACTGTTCACCCTTCTGCATTGCTTTCGCTTCCAGTGTCAGTTTGGAAATATAAGAATCCACTCCGACTGCATCCAGTCTCGCATGACACTCTCCTGCCACAATAAAGCTTCCTGACATCAGACGATCTCCCGGATTCTTCGTGATCTCATCCGATTCTCCTGTCAGGAGGGATTCATTGACCTGTACGCTTCCATGTACCACTTCCGCATCTGCACAGACCTGATTTCCTGCTTTGAAAATCACGATATCATCCAGTACCAGACTCTCGGAATTCACCCGTGAAGTCTTCCCGTCTCTTACCACCATTGCATGCGGTGCATTCAGCATATTCAACTTTTCCAGTGTCTTTTTGGAACGGATCTCCTGCACGATACCGATCAGTGTATTAAAGATGATGACCGGCAGGAATGTCAGGTTACGGAATGATCCTACAATCGTCAGAAGGATTGCCAGGACCAAAAAGATCAGATTGAAATATGTGAATACATTTTCCTTAATAATCTCTTCCGTTGTCTGGGCCGGCGGATCGACTGGCAGATTGCTCCAGCCGTCACGCTTATGTTCTTCTACCTGCGCTGTCGTCAGGCCTTCCTCATAATCCGGCTCATATCTGGTTGTCGGTGTTCTTTCTATCTCATAATCACAGGCTTCTTCCTGTAGTTTTCGTTTTCGCCTGTCTTTTGTCTGCATAGAATTCCTCCTTGTTGGCTGCATTCTGCAGCTACATTCTGATTTTATCTATCATTTGTATTTAGTATACACCAAAATATGCCAATATTGTATTAACACTTTATGAATTCTGTATGTAATTTTGTTAAGCTACTATGACTCTTTCTTCCTGTAATCCCTTATAAAATTTACTGCCAGCACTTTTTTCTATAATTTTTTTTCCAAATATTTGAAGCAAAAATGCAGTTCACTTTTTTCATACGTAAACTGCATCTTGCTCCTATATACTCATCCTGTATATTTTCCTATATACTTACATTTTCATCCGTGCGAAGCAGTGCATTTTTCGCAAGCTGGTCTGCTTCTTCGTTATAATGATTTCCCGTATGCGCTGCGACTTTGCAGAAAGATATCTTTATCTGCTTTGCTGCTTCCTGCATATATGCCGCATATTTGCTGGTAAGCGGTGTCTTTGCCCGCCACACACCGGTTACCCATTTTTCTACACCCTCGTAATCATAGCGGATCTCTACCGACTGATAGTCATGTTCTTTTGCCCATTGTACCGCATTCATCGCACCAAGCATCTCTCCTGCAACGTTCCGAATCTTTACGCCTTCCGGATCACAACCGCTTCCGGATTTTCTGAATTCTTCTCCGTCCGGTGTCAGGATCACACAGCCAAATGCATATCTTCCGATGCTTTT
>CAKRAT010000071.1 GCA_934295165.1 uncultured Dorea sp.
TGTCTGAATATTAGAAACATCCGGCAGAAATGATAATATGTTTCTGCCGGATATTTTTTATATGGAATGCGTTTCCACTGAAGCTGTTTTCGGTGTAACCTCCCGGTTCCGGTATTTCGCAGGAGTAATATGCAACTCTTTCTTGAACGCCCGGATAAATGTCTCGGGGTTCTCATATCCGAGAATCTCACTGATATCCGCAACTGACTTCTGCGTATTGATCAGAAGCCTTTCTGCCTTCTGAATCCGAAGCAACCGTTTCCAACTATTAAAAGACTGTCCGGTTGTAGACTTGATCAGTCTGGAACAATACGATAATGAAAATCCAAAATGATCTGCAATATCCTGCAGGGTGACATCTTCAAGATGACTCTGCATATAGTGCATTACTTTAAAATTCTCCGGTTGATGCTCATTTTTGTCACGGTAGGAAGACTCTACGGTATTCCGGTAATGGCGCATCATTTTCGCACTGAGCTGGGTGAGTATGCCAACCAGAACCTGATCGGAAAAGGCATCGTGAAAGAGGTGTTCGTGGTATACATTCAACATCTCTTTTTGTGAATCAATCAGATGCTCGCCGCCAGAGTGAAAGATAACATAGTCAATCTGTTGGGAATGATACAGTCCTTCCGAGAAAAATTCATTTAACAGATTGTTCCCTTTCATCAGAGGGATGAACATCTGGGAGAAGGTCGATTTGCGTAACAGGATGTTGAATACAATGGAATTATCGTCGAAGACTTCCATGGTATGATACACAGATGGGGCAATAAAGATCAGATCCCCTTCGGTAAAATCTTTTCTGGTCGTGGAGATAGTCTGCGAGCAATGTCCGGTAAATACAAAGATGATCTCAAAAAAATCATGCTTGTGTAAAAACGGAGGCGTGTACCGGTTATGTTTGCTGATGAATACATTCCGGTCATTGTCTTTAAAGTATTCATCATCATTCATTTCATAAGAAATGATATCCGGCAGCAGTTCCGGGATAATCAGATGGCGGCGGATGGCGTCATCCAGATCTACCTTGTCCAGAAATTTCTTCAACTGACCGGAAGAAGCAGAAGCTTCAAAATAATCTTTATAAAATTTCTCATCTTTGTTCAGATCAAATAATTCATTTAATGTTTTTCCTAAATCAGCCACAATATAAGTACCTCCCAGAGAATGCTATATATCACAAAAACAAATGAAACAAAAAAGTCAATATCCATTCATTTTCAACCTTATCATCACATATATGTCAAAAAAAGTCAATTAACGTGTCAAAATATCCGATATTCAGAATACTATTTCTGCGTTATAATCCACTTGAAGTTAAGAAAGCGCGCGATAAATCATAAGAAAGGGATAAGAGATGGGTAATACAAAGTCATTTTTGTACAGACAGAGATTTGGCTATGGACTTGGAGATTTTGCTTGTAACTTAATATGGCAGATGATTTCTCTGTACTTACTGTATTTTTACACAGACGTTATGAAACTCAATGCAGCATCGATTGCTGTTATGTTTATCGTCTGCAGGATTATTGATGCTGTTACTGATGTACTGGTTGGATTCGCAATCGATAAGACCAGAACCCGCTGGGGAAAGAGCAGACCATGGTTCCTCTTTGGAGCTGTGCCGTTTGCAGTGGCAGCATTGCTGGCATTCAGTGTGCCGGACATTTCACCGGATGGGAAACTGGTGTATGCATATGTTACATACATCTTCCTGTCATTCATGTATACAGTGGTAAATATTCCGCTGGCGTCCATATTGCCAACTTTGACGGATGATATGAATGAGAGAACTGTACTTGCGACATGGAGAAAATTCTTCGCATTCCTGGGTTCCACGATTGTATCTGCAACCGCATTGTATCTGGTAAAAATGGTCGGAAACGGGAACGAAACAGTTGGATTTCGTGTCGTTATGGGGATCTTCGGAGTTCTGGGATGTATCTGTTTTTTGCTTACATTCGCACTGGTCCGAGAGAATAACTTAAGTCAGACAGAAAAGTCAGCGACCTTAAAAGAGACGATTCAGTCTGCGGCATATAATACACCGTGGAAGTTATTCGCACTTAATATTCTGTTCATGTGGACAGGTTATTTCATTCAGTCGTCTGCACTTGTTTATTACTATAAATATTACGTGGGAAGTACAAAAATGGCAACCATGGTAGCCACAGTTATGACTATGGTTCCGATGGTGGCAAACTTAACTGTCCCATTCCTGGCAAAACGCCTTGGAAAACGTAACCTTTACAGCGTATCCGCAGGATTACAGCTTGCAGGTCTGGCCGTGATCTTTATTGGAAATGTGAATACATCGATTATTCTGGTTGGAGCAGTGATATCTGCAGCGGGATATGGATGTAAGGAAAGTATCTACTTCTCCATGCAGGCAGATCCGGTGGATTACGGAGAGTGGAAGACGGGTATCCAGGCAACCGGTACGCTGTCGGCAATTAATGGTTTCCTCGGAAAAGTAGCGCAGGCAGCAGCCGGAGGAATCTCGGGCCTGTTACTGAGCTGGGGAGCTTATGACGCAGATGCTGTTCACCAGACAGCAAATGCACTGACGGCAATCAGAATGATGTACATCTACATTCCTGCAGTCCTGATCATTTGCTCGATCATTACGATGTCATTCTATCATTTGGATAAGGAATTTCCACAAATTCAGAAAGAACTGGAAGAACGCAGGAAAAATGTTGGATAAATAACGAAAGGAATTAATTATGAGTAAATCAGCAGAAACGAAGAAATATATGCCGCTGGTTGGTGCGGCAGGAATCGGATCTATGCTTGGATCTGGTATCATCATCGGACTGTCCGCTACAATTACAGTGTGGCAGTCAGGACTTGGACTTACTGACGGACAGGTCGGAATCCTCTCAGGAGCACTTACATTTGCAATCGCAGCAGGATCACTGCTCGCAGGTAACATTACAAAGTTATTCGGACTGATTCGTTCATTTAATATGATGAACCTGATGTATCTGATCGGTGCGGCAATCTGTGTACTGTCAGGTAACTTTCCGGTATTACTTGCTGGTCTGATCATTACAGGATTTGCTTCCGGAGCAGACCTTCCGATCAGCCTTACTGTAATCTCTCATGATGCACCGAATGAAAAAGTATCTGCAAGCCTGATCGCATCGACACAGGTATTCTGGCAGATCGGTGTACTTGGATCTTACGCAATGGCATTTATCGTATCTCACGTAGAAGGCGCAGCCGGAGCAAGAATGGTATTCACATTACTGGCTGTACTTGCAGGAATCGCATTCGTATGGAGAACATTTTCTAAGAAATTCAAAGAATTTCATGTGGCAGGAGATGAATACCGCGCGGCAGAAGGCACAAAGACTTCTACAGAAGTATCATTTGCATCTCTTTTTAAAGGAACAGACGGAAGAAAATATATATCATTTTTCTCATGCATCATTATCTTCTATGTATGCTGGAACCTGTTAGCTAATACATTCGGACAGTTCCAGACTTATATTCTGGTGAAAGCAAATGCATCACAGTCACTTGCAACAGGATGCGGAATTGTATTGAATATTGTAGGTCTGATCTGCGGAATCTTATTTGCATCTGCAGCAGGAAGTAAGCACAGAAATAAATTCTTCTACGTAGGTATCGTGATTCAGGCAGGAGCCATGATCGGTATCGCACTTGGCGGCGGAACCATCGCCATGATCGTAGGTATGATCGCATGCTACAACATTGGTAACCAGTTTGCCGGTGAGTCTATCTACAAAGTATGGACACAGGAATCTTTCCCGGTTGAAGCAAGAGCTTCTATGCAGGGATTCATCAACGGATTCTCAAGATTCTGCTGTGGATTATTCGCACTTGTAACACCTTACCTGGTAGCCGGTGACAGAATCCACACAACAATGTATGGATTTGCAGGAATCGTCCTAATCAGTGCAGTTGCCGGAACAAGAATGATTGTGTTACAGAAAAAGCACGGCATCGGACAGATGTAAGCAGGAGGAGAGAACATGGCATTTACATTTCAGATTAATAATGATGTAAAATTTAAACATGACGAAAAGCTGCTGGCTAAAGCAGAAGGCTTCCGCCCGGAGATCAAAAAAGAAAGAATCCATCCAACACGTATTGTCGAAGTGATCGAAGATCCATTGAAATTAAATGGTGTTGGCGTAACAGAAAGTGATAAGAGCATCGATAAGATTGAGGAATACGGACTGAAAAGAAATGACAAGATGATCCTTGATTTTGGAGACCACAGAGTCGGAACATTCAAGATCCATATCGATCAGACCGGATCTCCGATGGATGCACCGCTTTATATGCGTATCAAATTTGCCGAACTTCCTGCAGAGCTTGCAGCGGAGTCCAAAGACTATGAAGGATGGCTCAGCCGTTCCTGGATCCAGGAAGAGTTCATTCATATCGATGAGCTTCCGGCAACACTGGAACTTCCGAGAAGATACAGTTTCCGTTATGTGGAACTGAAAGTGCTGGATACATCTCCGAAGTGGCAGGCAGTATTCTCAGATCCGACGGTTGTGACTGAGACATCTGCAGATTACAGTGGTTTCAAGCCGATGAGATTCGAAGATCCGGAACTGCAGAAGATCTATGACATTGGCGTGAAGACGCTGGCGGACTGTACACAGGACGTGTTCGAGGACGGACCAAAGCGTGACAGAAGATTATGGCTTGGAGATCTCAGACTGCAGGCACTTGCGAACTACGCAACATTTGACCAGACAGATCTGGTAAAGAGATGCCTGTATCTGTTCGCAGCTATGACGACAGAAGAAGGTAAGATCTCTGCAAATGTATTCGTAAAGCCAGAGAATGTACCGGATGATACATTCTTGTTTGAATACAGTCTGTTCTTCATCTCGACGTTGTATGATCTGCATCAGGCACACCCGGATGAGGAGATGGTAAAAGAACTGTATCCGATCGCCAAGAAGCAGATGAACATTACATTAAAGATGTTCGATGAAAATGGTAAACTGAATCCGGATGAGAACTATCCGGTATTCGTAGACTGGTCCAATGACTTTAACAAAGACACGGCCGGACAGGCGGAGATGATCTATGTTATGAAGCAGTTTATCGCACTTGCCAAAGTCGTAAGAGATTCTGAGATCAGTATGTATGAAAAGAAACTGGAATTGATCACAGACTATGCAAAGAACGTACTCTTCCGCCCGGAAAAGAACCTCTTTGCAACAGCCTGGGATGAATATAATATTGCAAGTCAGGTATGGATGGTGTTGGCACATGTGATGTCGGATGAAGAGAACAAATCCATTATGCAGACAACAATTCAGGAGCTGTTCCCGGTGAAGAATATCGCAACACCATATATGTATCATCATATCGTGGAAGCATTATTCGAAGCGGGTCTGGATGAAGAGGCCATCCATCTGATGAAGAGCTACTGGGGCAAGATGATCTCACTCGGTGCGGATACCTACTGGGAAGCATTCGATCCGGATCAGCCGGAGTATTCTCCGTATGGTTCACCGATCGTGAACAGTTACTGCCATGCATGGAGCTGTACGCCGGTGTATTTGCTTAAGAAGTATGTGAAGAATAAATAGACCGAAGATATCAAAATAAAATATTACATAAAGTGCGAGAATCCGCCGGACGGGAGAATGTCCGGCGGATTCTTTTGTGGTATGGTTTAAATAAACTTCTGGTAGAAAAGGCAGTGTAAGTTAAATGTTTGAATTTTAGAGGATTGGGCTATGTGATGAAAGTATCAATGCTAAAAATAAATATTAAATATTAGATTGATTAAATGGTTGAAAAATGGATAAAAGTATATTAAAATATGGATAAAAAGTAGATTGTGGGATTGTGGAGGAAACATAGTGACAATTGAAGAAATGAAGAAAAAGAAAGAGGAATTGGGATTTAGTTGTGAACGGATATCAGAACTTTCCGGAGTGCCGTTGGGAACTGTTCAAAAAATATTTGGTGGAATAACAAGAAAACCAAGGTACGAAACTATTTGTCAATTGGGGAAAGCATTTCCAATAGAATATATTCCAAATAGAAAAAATGTATACACATTGGAAGATTTTGAAAATATTTCTAAAAAAGATGCAGTTGAATTGATTGATGGTATTATTTATAAATTAGAGAGGAAGGATATTGTATATCAGCAGTTAGTTTTTGAAGTGAGTATAAGGATAAGAGAATATATGCGGATAAATCAGGAAAAAGGGATGATAATATCTGCGCCGGTTTATATTCAATTGGATAAAGATGAAAAAACAATGATTTGTCCAGCAGCAGCAATTTGTTGTGATAAAAGTAAAATTCTTCCAAGTCATATATATGGAGCACCGGACATGATTATGGAAATAGCATTGTCTTGTACCAGGAAAATGGATATAGGGATAAAATTGCAAAAATATATGAATGCCGGAGTCAGGGAGTATTGGATAGTAGATTTGGAGAAGAAAAAAATTGTTGTTTATTATTTTGAAGAAAACGACTTGCCAGAAATTTATGATTTTGAGATGCATGTACCAATTAGAATATTTAATGGGAAATGTGAAATTGACTTCAAGGAAGTTTATGAATGTATCAAGTTTTTAGATGTCTAAAGATTTGGAAGTAAAAAGTGAATAATTGAAAGAGGTGTGGGGATGTTGAATTAAAGTAAATTAAGTTGTAATATAGGAATATTCGGTTATAAATCAGAAGCAAAGAAGAAAGAGGTAAGGAGAAAAGTAATGTCGTTTACTCATATAGATTGTTTTAGTGGACCGGGAGGAATTTGTACGGGTGTACACGCAGCAGGGTTTGAAACAAAAGTTGCAATAGAATATATAAAAAGTTGTTGTGAGACATACAAAGCTAATCATCCGGAGGTTCATGTTATCCATTCTGATATCAGGGATGTGAAAAAAGAGGATATTTTACCTTATATCCCGGAAGAGGGGGTGGATCTGGTTACATCAGGAATGCCTTGTGAAACTTTTTCAACAGCAGGAAATACATCAAGATCTTTTTATGATGACAGACAGTTTTTATTCAGGGAAGGAATCAGAATTGCAGAAATTGCGAAAGCGAAGATGATACTTTTTGAAAATGTTCCGGCTATCACAACTAAGACTGTAAAAAAAGGGTCAAAAAAATTAATCGTTGATGTATTGAAGAAAGAACTGGAAGAAGCTGGATATATTAATTATAGAGAAATTATTTTAAGTGCAGATCAATTTGGTGTACCGCAAAAACGTAAACGTTATTTTATTTTGGCATGTAAGGATAATAACTGGAAATTGTCAGAACCCCAGCCGGAAAATAAGAAGCCGGTTACTGTAGAAGAGGCACTTGCGGGGTTGCCAAATGTAATAGCAAACAGTAACGAAGAAGCAGAAGGATATTCTGGAGAAGATTCGGAATTTTCTAAAAAAATGAAAGACTTGTCGTTTTGGCATAGAGAGGAGTTTAATAATAAGCTGACTTATCAAAAGCCGATGAAACATAGAACATATACATTGGAAAGATTTAGTTTGTTAAATCAGGGGGAAAGTCTGAAAGATTTATTTGACCGTTATACAGGGGATGAAAGAGAAGAGTTACAAAAAAAGAGGATACTTCCTAAAAAAATGTTTATTAAAAGAAATTACCGGTTAATCATGGATGAGCCATCACCTACTGTTACAAGCCATTGCTTAGACGAGTTTGTCCATCCATTATATAACAGGGCTTTAACTGTAAGGGAATGTGCAAGATTACAGTCGTTTCCGGATTCTTATGATTTTTGTGGAGGACCGTATCTTACACCACATTTGCATAATGATATACAGGATAAATATGAACAGATAGGAGATGCAGTGCCACCACTTCTGGCATATGCATGGGGCGAATGTATTAGTAGAATATTGGCAGAATATTGTGATAAATAAAATAAGGAGGACGTATATGGGGATTTCAACAAAAGAGTTAATTGTAAAATATAAAGAAGAATATGATTACTGTGAACAGGAATATATGAAAGCATGGAACTCTATTTCAGGAGATATAGATGAAGATGCATCTGAAAATAAGAAAACTACAGCACGCCGGGAAGCACAGAAGAAAGCAATAGATACAGTTTTTGTTCAGGCAATGACGAAATTTCCAGATATAGATGAAGAAGATTTGTGGTCAATGATTAGTCTTGCACATAAACTGAATATTGCCCATTTAGAGGATTTTAATCTTAATCAAATGGAACGTATAGAAGCTTATACACGGTGCATTTCAGCACATCAGAGTTGGAATAAAGCATCGGGGCATTCGTTTGAAAGATATATTGCTAATATAAATAAGCCGGTTATGATAGAGAATGAAGTGAGATTCTTATTAAAGAGTGATGTGGTAAAAATGATTAAAGAAGGCAAGATGTATAATCATCCGGATGATTTGAAATTGATAGAAGAATGGAATGATAATTTTGATCTTTATGCGGTTCAGACTAATCATGGAAAACCACATATATTCGGGTGTATTCAGGTAAAAACAAGTATTAGGGACAGGGTCGGACGTGATGATCAGTTTTCGAAGAATGCAATGGAGAAGAATTTCTGGGTAGCAGAAGCGGTGCTAAATGGAGATTTTTTCAAAATGCCAAAATATAATGCAATGGTTAATGGGGGATCGGTTACATATCCTGAAAATAATTGGCATGGTGTATATGTAATGGCTGGAATTGAATCCGAAGGAAGAATTTATAGGGATGATTTTTTTGATACGATGGCGGAGCACGCTGTTATTGCGGCAGATTGTTTTGGAACAAGCAGGGGAAAATTAACAAGAAGTTGGATTGCTGAATAATGGATGTTTTAACCCCGGAACAACGCCGTAAAAATATGCAGCATATAAAATCAAAGGATACATCTATAGAGGTGATTTTAAGAAAAGCCTTATGGAAAAAAGGGTACAGGTACCGCAAAAATTATAAAAAACTTCCAGGAAAACCGGATATAGTTTTAACCAAGTATAAAATAGTGATTTTTTGTGATAGTGAATTTTTTCATGGTAAAGATTGGGAAATTAAGCGTCCTAAATTGTTGAAAAGTAAAAATCCTGATTTCTGGATTTCTAAAATTGAACGGAATATGGAAAGAGACCGTGAAAATGAACAACAATTGCTGGCACAAGGATGGACTGTGATTAGGTTTTGGGGAAAAGAAATTACAAAAAATGCAGATGAATGTATTAAAGTAATTGAAGAAACAATTTTCCAAAATCAAATAGAAAATATGGAAATAGATGATGATGAGATATTGAAAATATAAGATTAGATAATTCGGGAGGAACACAACATGTTAAACATCGTACTACACGAACCAGAAATCCCGGCAAACACAGGCAACATCGGAAGAACCTGCGTAGCCACCAACACCAGATTACACCTGATCGAGCCGCTCGGCTTCCGCTTAAATGAGAAGAACTTAAAGCGTGCCGGTATGGACTACTGGGAGCATCTGGATGTCAGAACCTATATTGACTACAATGATTTCCTGGAAAAGAATCCGGGAGCCAAAATCTACATGGCAACGACAAAAGCACCGAAGGTATATACAGAAGTGAACTATGAACCGGACTGCTACATCATGTTCGGAAAAGAAAGTGCCGGAATCCCGGAAGAGATTCTGGTAGATCATAAAGAAGACTGCGTGCGTATCCCGATGGTGGGAGACATTCGTTCGCTGAACCTTGGTAATTCGGTTGCAATTGTGCTTTATGAAGCACTCAGACAGAACGGATTTGCAGGAATGAATCTGGAGGGACATCTTCACGAATTACATTGGTAGAAAAAGAATCTGATGGTATAAATTCCATATTATTTAGACAAAATAAGGATATTGTCCATTTTCGTTAAGAAAATGAGATGATATCCTTATTTGCATACCAGG
>CAKRAT010000072.1 GCA_934295165.1 uncultured Dorea sp.
CCTACCGCCGCCAGTGCCGCATTACCGACAAATTTCCCGACGATCACCGTATCTGCCATATTATAAAACTGCTGAAAAATATTACCGATAAAGATCGGCATTGTAAAATTAAAAATGATCTTCCCGGGGCTGCCGGCCGTCATATCTTTTTCCATCCTGTTTTCCTCCTTTTCCTGTGTCTTTTTTGTATCATTCTTTTCCAGTTACTTTCTTTTTCAATATGTTTACGTTAAGAAAAGACCCTGTTTTTCAGTCATTCATTGGCATATTTTTCACCGGTACATTTTGGACAGCAGACAGGCAGGAGCTCCGACGAAGGAAATATCGATCATCTTACCATCTACGGTAAATATACCGATTCCTTTTGCTTTCTTGTCATCGATCTCTTTTACAACTTTCCCTGCAAAGATGATATCTTTCTGAGAAGATGTGAAGGATTAATTTACAAATCCGATTTTATTAAGTGGCCAGTATCGGAATCCTGCCTTTGCCAGAACCGTTTCTTTCTTTACATACATATTGTTCCAGTATCTGGAATCCAGACTGTTATTCCGATTATCTCCCATTACAAAATAACTGTCTTCCGGGACTTCATAGGGTCCGAAACTACCTGTCATCTCTTCCGGACAGAAACTTATTGCTTGTATCTGCTCTTTTCCATCAATGTAAACCTTTCCATCTTCTACAGTAACAGTCTCTCCCGGCAGTCCGATTACACGCTTGATAAAAATTTTAGACGGATCATCTGGATATTTGAAGATTACAATGTCATATCTTTTCGGATCATCTTTTATATATGCCAGACGGTTTCCCAGTACCCGGTCTCCCTTCATAATCGTATCCTGCATGGATTCCGACGGAATCACTGCGTTGATATACACCAGCTTGTTCATCGCAAATACAACACAGAATATAATTAAAAATGTCTTCAGATAATCCCATATCGCAGCCATGCCAGTCAGCTCTTCCTTCTCTTTTCTTCTTTTCTTCCTCCGCTTTTTGTTGTTATCTCTGTCTTTCACTTAGACATCCCCTTTTTTATTACTTATTACTTTTGCTCCTGATTCAATCACATTCTGAGCATTATTCCGTCGGGACTTACTGCAACTTCGCTTCCCTCGGCAATTTCCTTTCGGTACAGCTCAGCATCCGAAATCTCCAGCTCTATCTCTTCTTCACTTTTTAAGTTCATAATTGTCACCTTCTCCATCGGTTCCACACCATCCGGACATCCCTCGCAGCCAAAATCCGGCTCATCGATTCTCATCACCAGATGGCCCATATCCAGGATATCTACCGTCCGTGCATCCAGTTTACTTTCAAAATACTTATCCAGTACTTTTAAGAATACTTCATTCTTCTTTGTCGCCAATGCGAATAATGTCATCGAGGAACGCAGCTTCATATCATCCGGCCATCCCATTACCTGTGTTGCATCATCCGATTCCAGTTCCAGCAATGCTTCTGATATTTCTCTCAGACGACCGCCCGTTACCGGATTTTCCATATATTCTTTCGCTTCTTCGTAGTCTTCAATAGCGTAGTACATTGCAGTACCACTACTGCCAAGTCCCTGAATCTGCGGGAAAATGTACCACATCCAACAACTTCTCTTATGCCCTTTTCTAATCTCTGCAAGAGCCGTTCTGTAATCCGACTCCTGTGCTTTTATAAACCTCTCCACTTTATTCTCTCTCATTCTTCTGAACCTCCAGTTCGTACATCCACACTTTAAAATGCCAGATTTTCACAAAGAACCTGACACCGGCAGCTTCTCTTACATACTTATGTCTCTATGCACCCTTATGTATTCTACCATAGTTTCCTGTGTTATGTATACACAAAACAACAGAACCGCCCCATTTTCTTTACTGGCTTTTCCCCTGGATCTTTCTCAGAATCTTTCAAAAAATTCTTGCTTTCCATTATTCACTACGTTATAATAAAGTTCGGACAAAGTTCATAAAAACAGGGGAGCTGGTGAAAGCCGGCTGAGAGGAAGCGTAGTTCCGTTTCGACCCTTTACCTGATTTGGATAATGCCAACGGAGGGATTTATACCATGTATTGAGTTGATAGAGATGCCCCCGCATCTCTTCTTTTTTTTACATAGAACTACTAAAACCTCTTTTTATATCGGACGGAGGTTTTTGTATTATCCAAACCACCAGCGACACACCGGGGACACCACCTTGTACCGCTTAACAAAATTCAAAATGTAACGCTATACAAATAACATTAAACAATCTACTTATCATTCTGATTCGTACATTGCATCAATTGTTACATTTTGAGCAGTATCGGATCATTCTATCCGGATACAGGCGTCGGCAGATTTTATATAATTTTTACGGTAGATTCCGGAATGTTTTGCTATATCTTTTTATATATTTATTTTATGTCACGATACAGCATTTTCTGGATATATCTTCTATGCAGTTTGTTGACGCCCAATTATATTTTATATTTCACACAAACGGAGGCAAAAAGCATGAGAAATTACACAACGCAGATGGATGCCGCAAGAAAAGGTATCGTAACACCAGAACTGGAAATCGTAGCCAGAAAAGAAAATATGACAAACGAAGCACTTATGGAACTCGTCGCAGAAGGTAAGGTTGCCATCTGTGCCAACAAGAATCACACCAGTCTTGATCCTGAAGGTGTCGGAAGCATGCTCCGTACCAAGATCAATGTAAACCTGGGTGTATCCCGTGACTGTAAGGATTATAACATCGAGATGGAAAAAGTTATGAGTGCTGTCAGTCTCGGAGCTGAAGCTATCATGGACTTATCAAGTCACGGCAACACACAGCCATTCCGCCAGAAACTGACACATGAATGCCCGGCTATGATTGGCACAGTTCCTGTATACGACAGCGTCATCCACTACCAGAGAGATCTTGCAACTCTGACTGCACAGGACTTCATCGATGTTGTCCGTCTTCATGCAGAGGACGGTGTAGACTTTGTAACTCTGCACTGTGGAATCACACGCAAGACGATTGATCAGATAAGAAAACACAAACGTAAAATGAACATCGTAAGCCGTGGCGGAAGCCTCGTATTTGCATGGATGTGTATGACAGGAGAAGAAAATCCATTCTATGAGCACTATGATGAAATTCTTGATATCTGTGAAGAATATGACGTTACAATTTCTCTTGGTGATGCCTGCCGTCCGGGATGTCTTGCCGACGCTACCGATGTATGTCAGATTGAAGAACTGGTACGCTTAGGTGAACTCACAAAACGTGCATGGGATCACAATGTACAGGTCATGGTAGAAGGACCTGGGCATGTACCGCTTGATCAGGTTGCTGCTAACATGAAAGTACAGCAGAGCATCTGCATGGGTGCTCCGTTCTATGTACTTGGACCTCTGGTTACAGACATTGCTCCTGGATATGACCACATCACTTCTGCCATCGGTGGTGCTGTTGCTGCCATGAACGGTGCTGCATTCTTGTGCTATGTAACACCGGCTGAGCATCTGGCTCTCCCGAATGTCGATGATGTAAAGCAGGGAATCATTGCTTCCAAGATTGCCGCTCACGCTGCCGATATTGCAAAAGGTATCCCTGGAGCGCGAGATATCGATGACAAGATGGCTGAAGCACGCCAGAAACTTGACTGGGAAGCGCAGTATGCATGTGCTTTGGATCCAGAAACAGCCAAGGCAATCCGCGACAGCCGAAGTCCTGAAGATGACCACAGTGATACTTGCAGTATGTGTGGTAAGTTCTGTGCGGTAAGAAGTATGAACAAGGCATTAGCCGGGGAATATATTGATATTCTTTAGTTGGGATTTAATGTATCAGACTGGCTGCGGAATTTCATTCATTGACTTCCGCATCCAGTCACGACTTGAAGAAAACAGTATAAAGTGGTTCTAGTGAATGTGGAATGTCCCAAGAAAAACTTTATACTGTTTTTTCAAAGATCGAGAGGCCAATAAAGTTAATGAATTAAATTTCCACCTCAAATGGCAGCCTGTCCATGATATCCTTCTGCATATCTACCCCCGGATACACCTCTATCAGTTTCAGACCTTTTGGTGTCAGTCGGAATACGCAGCGTTCTGTTACGTACAGGACTTTCTGTCCATTTTCTATTGCACGTTTTGCAGAGAAGCTTACGCTGCTGACTTTCTCTACGAATTTTGAGATTTCTCCTTCTTTCTGAATTGTCACTACACCTTTTTCCTGTGTAACTTCCAGACCTTTTGCATTAAATGTCATACAGAATACAACCGTTGGTGTCTTTGCCGTAATATTTGCAAATCCTCCGATTCCAGCAAATGCTCCCGGGCCTCTGTGTGCATTGATATTACCGTATTTATCTACTTCCAGTGCTCCCATAAAGCAGATATCCAGTCCTCCGTTATCATATAGGTCAAACTGGTTCGCCATATCATAGACTGACGCTGCACCGATCATGGCTCCGAATGCTTCTCCCGATACAGGAAATCCTCCAATACCGCCGGATTCTACCGTAAGCGTTACCATATCAAGCATACCACTTTTTCTTGCATAACGGGATACCATCTCCGGAATTCCAATTCCGATATTAACGATATCATCCACCCTGAGTTCCTGGGCAGCTCTTTTACCGATGATATTTCCGATTACACTGTTCTTCCGGGGTTTTGCCGATACATTGTCAATCTTTTCACTCCATGTATACCAGTCCTTATAAGAGATTTCAAAACTTCCTGTAAGTGCGGTATATGCTTCATTTCTCTCTTCCGGCTCCGCCACAACAATTGCATCGACCAGGCAGCCCGGAATGATAGCATTACGCGGACGGGACGGCGTATCTACCAGTCTGTCTACCTGTACGATTACTTTTCCTCTATTGGCCTTTACCGCCTGACAGATGGAAAGCGCATCACCAGACATAAACATATCATCAAATGTAATATTTCCCTTTCTGTCTGCTGCCGTTCCCTTGATCAGTGCGATCGTAATCTTCGGAAGCTTGTAATACAAGAATTCATCCCCGTCTACTTCCACATGTTTTACCAGTGAATCATCGATTGAAATTCGGTTAATACCAGGACCTTCCCTTCTTGGATCAACAAAAATGTCCAGTCCGACTTTCGAAAGGGCTCCCGGGAGTCCTCCTGCTTGTGCACGAATTGCATGGGAAATGCATCCAAGCGGCAGATTATACGCTTCAAACCGATCTTCCAACACCAGTTTCTTCGTACTCATCATTGCTCCAAAGTGTCCACAGATCAGCTTGTCTACCGCACCCTCTCTGATATATCCTTCTGCATTGTGCTCCGCATCCCAGACACCGAATCCCGCACTGGATACGATTGTCAGATGTGTCGGAGACTGCATCTTCTGGTATCTCCGGTAGATAGCTTCGTGAAGCTCTGTCGGGTTCTCTATTCCTACAAACGAATTGACACAGATACAGTCCCCGTCCCTGATCAGACGGATGGCTTCATCTGCACTCATGATTTCATACATACTTTTCTAACTCCTTTAACTTTTGTACTGATAAAAAACAATTAATTATATTTTATCTTATTACATTGCTAAAGTCTAGTATTTCTATTTTTTTGACTAACTGTCTTCGCAGATACTTTCCTGTGCCATTCTTTAGTTCCATATTCCAGGCAGTATGCCACATTCTCTCTCTGGGATTGGAAAGGCAACCTTCAAGCATCTCCGTATATGCCTGTTTCATCTCAGGATCATTTTCTTTCTCGATCATTGCTTTCATTTCTTCATTATTTAACGGATACAAAATCAGTCTTTCACTTTCTACTTTCATAACACGTCTCCTAGATGAACTGTATAATTCTTGCAAGCTCCATAACCACAACTTTCAGCATTACTCCTCTGGACATCATATCCAACAAATCCAACTAAAGCAATTATCATAATAGTCGTTACTGTAGTTACCATATTTCCAAAATAAAGTTTCATACTTACCTCCGATCATCTTTTACCGTTATACCAACTAATCACGCCCTGCAGGTTCTGTATCCTGACACGTTCACCACCATGCAACATCATATCCAGCATATCCTCCTCTTCCGAAGTTCGATCTGTTTGTGTCTTTTCGTAATCTCACTCTTGTTTTATTTCCGCATACCGGACAATATACCCATTTCTGATACTCCATCTCGCCCTTGTTCATTTTCTCACCTCAAATCGGCATTTTCTGGAATCTTTTGGCAAATCTCTCTACATGCTTCTCTACCTGTTTTACTACTTCCTGTTTATTTTCTGCCCCATCATAAATACTGTACAAAAGGAAAATAGATCCGTAAAAATCCATTGCAAACTGCTTTGCATCTTCATTGTTTTCTACTATTCCAGAAAAAACAGCTTCCATGTATCGGAATGGACCTTCCGCAAGAAAATTCTTCTTCCGTCCAGTGCAGAAACTGTACTTTTGTAAACTGTCTTATCTTTTCCAAAGCAGTATTTTTATAACCTGATCTATCAATCCATACTGTAATGCTTCACCTGCCGTCATAAAATTATCTCTTTCCGTATCCCTGCTTATTTCCTCAATGGTTCTTCCTGTATTTTCCGCTAAAATACGATTTAAGCGTTGTTTACTTTTCTGGAGTTGGTCTGACACAATTTTAATATCTGTTACCTGTCCGCTGACACCATTTCCATGAATAGCAGGTTGATGAATCATAATTTCTGCGTTGATTGCCTTTAATTGAGACATTTTTCTTATTGCCTGATGGCTAATCGAAAGGTAGCATATAACGGACAAAATGGTAAGAATCGCTCTGTCACATAACCGACAGCAGCATTTTTTTGCCTCCTCATAAGGCGGTTCATAAATGTTTTCTGACATATACGTGACTGCAGCCTTTACCGATTTAACCAAAAGTCTGTCATCATAAATACCACCCACAATTTTCTCACGATAATAAATAATATATTCGCCCATCATAGTTCGATAGGTAATCTCCTCTAAATCAGATAATTGTTCTAATATAAATTGTAAATACTCTTTACTGGATGCCATATATTTTCTCCTTAGATTTTTAACCGGATAAAACTGCGTCTATTGGAATTTCCTACTAATTTTTATTGAATGATGCTGAATACACAGGTGTAACCTTTTTCATTAATAACCATAAATTTTAAATATACCAATATGTACGCTGCTAATAATGTTGCGACTGCTCCCGCAATGCAAAACACACCTGACTGACCATTAGTCAATCGATCACGGTAGATATCTACCTGAATCCCGATGATTCCCATAGACTTTATCTTCTTAAAAGCATGAAAGAAAAATGCAACAACCAGATGTGCCCCTTGCTGTATTCCGCAAAATCATACAGTAATACTGTCTCATACTTTTCAGGCATTTTCTCTTTATCCTCTTCCGGCATATCATATTCTACTGCCTGTTCGCCATCCTGCTGCTCCATACGCTGTACAATACAGTCAAAAATATCTCTTTTCCTTTTGTAATGACGGTATAATGCCCCTTTTGTCATATCAAGTTCTCCTGCTATCTGGCTAACGGAGAAAGCCTCGTAACCATCTCTGGCAAACAAATGCAGTGCCACAATTAATATTTCCTCTTTCCTATTACTCATGTACATTTCCTCCAAAGTAAATAAACGACCGTTTACATTTTCATCAACAGTAAACGATCGTTTATTTGTCAAGGCTTTTCTTTTTTGCTTATATTATCTTTTTTTATAAATCAACAGCTCTGGATTTTCACCATCCTTCTCATATGTACATACCAGAACAAAATCCATACTTGCCAGAATACCGAAGCACCTGTCTCCTCCAAATTCAGGCTCCAGTTGATTCCCCAGATAGGTTTTCTGATCATTAAGGAATTTCACTTTTTGTCCATTCTGTCAAGTGGTTTTGAGATATTTTTTGAAAAATCTCCAAAGTACATAGCTGTGCGTAAAGTCAATCAGGCAACATCTGCTTCCTGCAAAGCCATTGCTTCTTTTGCAATCAGAGCCTTTACAAGCTCCTCCTGCGTGTGCTTTGCGTTCTCTGCGGGCATTGCATTGACAACGAAAATCGTGCCGCCGATTCTCTCCACAAAGCCGGTTTTCATATTCTCCACGGTCATCACCTCCCTCCGTAGAAATAGGGGCGTCCGTTTCCGAACGCCCCGTTACCAGCCGAAAAAGAATTATTCCTTTTCATAGATTGCCTTCAGTGCGGCGTAAAGGTTTCTGCCCTCGTCCTCCGTGAGCGTGATACCCTTGCCGCAGCGTTCGTGGTTCGGATGCCACTCTCTGATGTCCAGCTTGTCGGCATTGCCGTTCCACGAAATGAAGTTG
The DNA here is from genome assembly GCA_934295165.1 of uncultured Dorea sp. GTDB lineage: Bacteria > Bacillota > Clostridia > Lachnospirales > Lachnospiraceae > Dorea_A. The sequence goes on from CAKRAT010000072.1 coordinate 8,305, forward strand.
GCTTCCTTGGTGTAGCCTTTGCCATTCTCTCCGAGGACGGCGAGGGGCTTGGTAATCGTGCTTGTAATGTCTTTCATTTTCGTACCTCCGTAATTCAAGTGTTGAAGAAGTTAAAAAGTCGGGATAGTAATGGAAGGGATTATCGTTCCCAGTCATTCCTGCCCCGACGGTGTTTGGATTGTTCTTTTCAGGCGGCTGCTCTGTCCTCCCGTTCCTTGCGTTCCTGTGCTTCCTTGATGCTGAAAAGCTCCTTGACCTTCTCCACAAAGATCTCCACCAGCTTCGGGAAGTGCTCCAGTGCCTGTAAAAACGGCTGGCATTTTTCTTTGAGCCGGTCATACCGTTCCTGTAATCGTTCCACGGCAGAGGACGCATTAAAATACTGCCTTTGATAGTAGGAAACGCTGCTTTTCAAATCTTGGATTTCGTTGCGGCTCGTGATACCTTCCTTGGCAAGTGCCGTGAGCTGCTGGTAATCGTCCTTGGAAACGGCAATCTTGCCGGTGAGGGTTTTCTGTCCCATACCCTCAATCTCTGCCATTGTCTTGCGGACTTCGTGGGCAGGTTCATAGCGTACCTGCTCGGCTTCAATGCGTTCCTGAATGTCAGCAAGCCTTTCCTTATCCTTCTGAATTTGATAGTCAAGGCTGCTCAAATTCTCCACTGTGCTGCCCAATACGCCACGCTCAAAGCCGGTGAAGCCAGCCTCGGTCATATGCTCAAAGAGCTTGTCTTGCAGGACAGAATAGGACTTGCGGAACATCGGCTTTCCGTATTTGCTGATAACCTGCTGTCCGTTTTCGTCCAGCAGAGGGACGGTGTTCTTCCATTTCTTCGAGTGGGAAACTTGGTTGATGACCTCCTTGACCGTACCTCTCAGGGCTTCGTCCTTGCAGCGTTTCGACCACAGGATTTCTTTTCGGACGGTAGGGATTGCCACGATATGCAGGTGGTAGTGGTAGACCGGCTTGCCCAGTTCTTCGGACACCGCCTTGTTGATCTCATCGGCGTGCATAACCGCCGATACAATGTTGTCCTCGTCGTAAATCTCACAGCCGAAGCGGTAGGCTTCCTCGTAGAACTGCTTGGCATATTCGTAGCCGCCGTGTTCCTCAAAGTACCTTGTGTTCACATCAATGACCAGCTCATTAAAGACCGTTGCACCGGCTTTCTGTCCTCTTGTGGAGATTTTGCCCTCGTCAATGAGCCGCTGGAAATACTCGTTGTAGGTCAGACCGCCCGTGTCCTTGAAGTGAACATTGCGGGCAATTTGCTCGGTGTCCACATTGAGATTTGCGTAGCTTTCATTCTTGCGCTCATTGTGTCGCTCGGTTTTCTGCGCTCCCTCT
>CAKRAT010000073.1 GCA_934295165.1 uncultured Dorea sp.
TCCTTTGCTTTTAGGTGATTCTGACTCTCTTAGTGTTTCTTATGGTATGGAACCTGAACAAGAAGCCTTATCTATTCTTTCCTTCAAGGACTGAGAGGCCGCTTCCCAGTTAATAAATGAAATCCCAACTAATCTAATTTCAACCCTTTGAATAAATCCCCAAGGCTTGTACCAATCTCCTCAGCCTTCGGAATCTCTACATGGATTTCTTCTTCCTCTTTTTTCTCTTCTTCAAGAGCTTTCATGCTGAGGCTGATCTTGCCATCTTTTACTCCGATGATCTTCACATTTACCTCATCTCCGACATTTAATACATCAGCAGGTGATTTGATTCGTTTTAAGCTGATCTGGGAGATGTGTACCAGTCCGGAGAGACCATCGCCGAGATCTACGAATGCACCGTAGTTCTGAAGACTTTCTACTGTACCTGTCACGACACTGCCGGCTTTGACAGCTGCAATCTTGGCTTCTCTTTCTTTCCTTGCTTTTTCCTGCAGAATTTCACGTGCAGAGAGTACCAGACGATTATTGGCTTCATCTACATCGATGACTTTGACTTCAATATCTTTTAACAGATAAGTTTCCAGATCTTCGATATAAGAAAGTGATAATCTGGATGCAGGAATGAATCCGCGGATTCCTTCGATCATGGCGATAGCTCCGCCGTTTACAATTCCCTCTACTTTTACGGGGAGAACCGTGCCCTTTTCCATATAAGCTTTTACCACATTCCATGGATTGGCATCGTCGAAATGTTCCTCAAGGTCAGCCATTGTAACCGGTGTCTCTTCTGTCTGTGCTTCTTCGTGTAATAATTCTTCGCTCATAGTGTTATGATTCCCTTCTTAATTTAGTAAGAACATATTGAAAGATGTTCTCCAGTATTAGTTTTAGTATAGCATAGAACTGTAAAATTGTTCAAAGAAAAATACGAAATACATGGAAATAAAGGTTGACGAAACTTCAAAAAGATGGCAAGCTTAGTACTTAAGAGATATAAGAAAAAGGATGTGAAAGATACAATATGGCTAAAAAAGCAGGAAAAATATACGTTGTGGGACATAAGAATCCCGATACGGATTCCATCTGTTCAGCAATTGCCTATGCGAATTTAAAACGCGAAATAACCGGTAATGACTATGTAGCCAAAAGAGCCGGTCAGATAAATGAGGAGACACACTATGTATTACAGAAGTTTGGAGTAAAAACACCGACACTTCTTGAAAATGTAAAATTACAGGTAAAGGATATGGATATCCACCAGATCGATGGTGTCGGTCCGAATGTATCTCTGAAAGATACATGGACAAAGATGAAGGAAAATAATATCAAGACGCTTCCTATATTAAGAGATGAAGAACTTCTTGGTGTGATTTCGACCGGAGATATTGCAACATCTTATATGGATGTATATGATAACATGATCCTTTCCAAGGCCAGAACACAGTACCGTAATATCATGAATACACTGGATGGAGAGATAATAACCGGTAATGAACATGGATATTTTACAAAAGGAAAAGTAGCGATCGGTGCGTCCAGTCCGGATCTGATGCAGGAATTTATCGAAAAAGACGATCTTGTAATTCTTGGAAACCGTGTAGAGTCACAGGTGTGTGCCCTGGATATTGATGTAAGCTGTATGGTCGTCTGCCAGAATGCAGAAGTTTCAGAAGAAGTGATCATGCGCGCAGATGAACAGAGTACGGTGATCATCAGTACGCCACATGATACATTTACTGCGGCCAGACTGATCAATCAGAGTGTTCCGGTTAAGCGTTTTATGACGAAGACACCGCTGACATCTTTTCATATGAGTGATTATGTGGAAGATATCAAGGAAGTAATGGCAAAGAAGAAATACCGTGATTTCCCAATCGTTGACAGACATGGAAAATTTAAGGGATTTGTATCCAGACGTCGTTTCTTGAATGTAAGTAAGAAGAAAGTAATTCTGGTAGATCATAATGAGAAGAATCAGGCAGTAGACGGTATCGAAGAGGCTGAGATCGTGGAGATCATCGATCATCACAGACTGGGAAATATCGAGACGATGGGACCGGTATTTTTCCGTAACCAGCCGGTAGGGTGTACCGCAACGATCGTATATCAGATGTATAAAGAAAATGATGTGGAAATCACACCGACGATCGCAGGACTTCTGTGCTCGGCAATCATTTCCGATACACTGTTATTCCGTTCGCCGACCTGTACACCGCTGGATGAAAAGGCTGCGAAGAAACTGGCGAAGATTGCAGGTATCAAACTGGAAGAACAGGCACAGGAAATGTTCAAGGCGGGAAGCAGTCTTGCAGGAAAGACAGCAGAAGATATCTGCTTCCAGGATTTCAAACAGTTTACAGTCAATGATATGGTATTTGGTGTAGGACAGTTGAATTCTATGAGTAAAGAAGAACTGCAGGAAGTAAAAGAGATGCTGACACCGTACCTACCGGAAGTACTGGAGAAGAATGGAGTACAGATGGTGTTCTTTATGCTGACGGATATTCTGGATGAGTCGACAGAATTGTTGTGCTGCGGTGCAAAAGCGAAAGAATATATCATTGATGCATTTGACCTGAAAGAAGATACCGAGAAGATGATCTTAAAGGGAGTTGTATCCAGAAAGAAACAGCTGATACCAACTCTGGTAAGTGAATTACAGCAGTAGAAAAAGCGGGGGGGGAAAGACATGGCAAAGCAGATCTGGAAACCAGGGAATATGCTGTATCCGCTCCCGGCCGTGATGGTAAGTACCGCAGATAAATCCGGTAAGTCGAACATCATAACGGTTGCGTGGACAGGAACGGTATGTACGAATCCGGCGATGCTGTATATATCTGTAAGACCGGAGCGGTATTCGTACGATCTTCTGAAAGACAGCGGAGAGTTCGTAGTAAATCTGACAACTGAGAAGCTAAAAAAAGCAACAGACTGGTGCGGGGTACGTTCCGGCCGTGATGTTGATAAATGGAAAGAGATGCATCTGACAGCCGGCAAGGCATCAAAGCTTGACTATGCACCGGTCATCGAAGAATGTCCGGTGAACATCGAGTGTAAAGTAACCGAAATCAAAGAACTTGGCTCACATCATATGTTTCTGGCAAAAGTAGAGGCTGTTCAGGTAGGAGAAGAGTATCTGGATGAAAAGGGAAGATTACAGCTTGGAAAAGCCGGACTTCTGGCATATTCTCATGGAGAATACCTGACACTGGGAGATTCCCTTGGAACATTTGGATGGAGTGTCAGAAAAGCTCCTGCACCTGGAAAAGACTCTGTACCGAGAAAGAATAAGAAGAATGCAGGAAAGAAGCCTGCATCGAAAAAGAATAAGAAGAGTACGGGAAAGAAAGCGGTATCAGGAAAACGTAAGAAATAAATATAGTATAAATCAAGGCGTCAGAATTCTGGCGCCTTTTGCATATTTGGTCAGAATACGAACCCGGGTATGGAATCCCCTGCTCCGGCATATAGTAAAATGAAATAATGCTATGTGGGTGTGATATGAAATTAAATATCGATTGCAAATCAGACATAACATACAAACGACGGACCAGGATAAAAACGGCGGGACTTTTGCTGATTTATATATTAGGGATTTATTTTCTTCTGGAAAAGATGGTACAGTTGGAAGATGAGTCTGTTGTGGAAGTGAAAAAAACTCATAAGGAGCTGTCAGAGACAGCTTCTTCAAATAACGAAAAGGCTATTCAATTTGTAGCATCGGATATGATAAAAGAGGCCCCTGAGATTGCAATCACATTTGACGATGGACCAAGCCCGGCATGGACACCGAAACTTCTGGATGGATTAAAAGAACGGAATATAAAAGCGACATTTTTCCTGATCGGGGAAAATGCAGAAAATGCACCGGAACTTGTAAAGAGAGAATCGGAAGAAGGTCATCTGATTGGCAATCATACATATCATCATGTAGAAATCACACATGTACCGGATGAGACGGCAAAAGAAGAATTCCGAATGACAAATGAGGTGATCACTGGAATTACAGGGGAAGAAGTCTCTTATATGAGACCCCCGTTTGGAGCATGGAAAAAGAAACTGGAGTGGGAACTGGATGTTATACCTGTGATGTGGACGATAGACCCGTTGGACTGGACAACGAATAATGAAGATGAAATTGTCAATAAAGTAGTGACGCAGGCGAAGGAAAATGATATCATTCTATTGCATGACTGTTACGAATCCAGTGTGAATGCGGCACTTCGCATTGTAGATATCCTGCAGAAAGAAGGATTTGATTTCGTAACGGTTGATGAACTCATTATGAATTAGATTCAAAACTCATAATTTATGAATCGGATTTGATGAATGAAAATTTACATAGATAAATGGAGATGAAAGAATGGATTTATTTGATTATATGCGGGAGCAGAACATGGAAAAAGAATCACCGCTTGCATCCAGACTGCGTCCGGCAACATTAGAGGAAGTAGTCGGACAGCAGCACATTATCGGAAAGGACAAATTGCTTTACAGGGCAATCAAGGCTGACAAATTAAGTTCCGTTATTTTCTACGGTCCTCCGGGAACAGGAAAAACTACACTTGCTAAAGTCATTGCCAATACGACTAGTGCGGAATTTACCCAGATCAACGCAACGACTGCCGGTAAAAAGGACATGGAAGAAGTGATAAACAAAGCAAAAGAGATGCAGGGAATGTATCGGAAAAGGACGATCCTGTTCGTGGATGAGATCCACAGATTCAATAAAGGACAGCAGGATTATCTGCTGCCATTTGTGGAAGACGGTACGATCATCCTGATCGGTGCAACGACGGAGAATCCGTATTTTGAAGTGAACGGGGCGCTGCTTTCCAGATCGAGCATCTTTGAATTACAGCCGCTTGCCAAAGAAGATATCAAGACTCTGATCACAAGGGCAGTCTATGATAAGATAAAAGGTATGGGAAGTTACCAGGCGGTGATCGATGAAGATGCACTGGAATTTCTTGCAGACATTTCCGGAGGAGATGCCAGAAGTGCGTTAAACGCAGTTGAACTTGGAATCCTGACGACAGAACGGAGTGCAGACGGAAAGATTCATATAACACTGGATGTTGCATCAGAATGCATTCAGAAACGTGTAGTTAAATACGATAAGACAGGGGATAATCATTATGATACGATCTCTGCATTTATAAAAAGTATGCGCGGTTCCGATCCGGATGCAGCAGTGTATTATCTTGCAAAAATGTTATACGCAGGAGAAGATATCAAGTTCATAGCCAGACGTATCATGATCTGCGCATCGGAAGATGTGGGAAATGCGGATCCAATGGCACTTACGGTTGCCGTGTCTGCTTCCCAGGCAGTCGAACGAATCGGTATGCCGGAAGCACAGATCATCCTTTCCCAGGCAGTCACATATGTAGCGGCAGCACCAAAAAGTAATGCCGCATGCAATGCAATCTTTGACGCAATGGCAAGCGTAAAACGTACAAAGACGACTGTCCCGTCACATCTGCGGGATGCCCATTATAAAGGTGCCCAGAAACTGGGACACGGCATCGGATATAAATATGCACATGATTATCCACATCATTATGTAGAACAGCAGTATCTGCCGGATGAGATCGTTGGAGAAAAATTCTATGTACCGAGTGAGAACGGGCATGAGAAGGAGATCAAAGAGTGGATGAGGTATATCCGGGAGAATCGATGAGTTGCTGTTGAATTCATTGTCATTGACCAATCACGACATGAGAAAGACTTGGTATTCTGACGCCCTTATAACTTCTTCATCATGGAATCTTAGCCCGAACCAGAATACCAAGTCTTTCTCATGGACCGGGGTAAGTCACGATGATGTATTAAACAGCAATTATCTCCCCATCAATCCCTATCGTCACCACCTGCCAAGGAATAAATTTCCCGCTTGCTTTCAGTGCCTCCGTAGCAGCATGTTCCAGTCCTCCGCAGCATGGCACTTCCATGCGGACGATAGTAAGACTCTTGAAATCATTATGCTTGATGATCTCGGTTAATTTCTCCGTATAATCAACTGCATCCAGCTTCGGACAACCGATCAGTACAACGTGATTCTTAATGAACTCATTGTGGAAGTTGCCATATGCATATGCCGTACAGTCGGCTGCAATCAGCAGATTTGCATTCTGGAAATATGGTGCGCTCAGCGGCGCAAGCTTGATCTGGACCGGCCACTGACGGAGCTGGCTTTCCATGGAGTAAGCTGTCGGTGTGTTTCCATTGGTATTGCCGGTAACAGTATTAGCATTATCATGAGTGTGAGTATGCTCTACGGTGCGAGCCATAGCTCCCGGGCATCCGCCGTGTGGGGCTGCGTGATGGATTTCACGAGCCATAGCTCCCGGACATCCGCCGTGATGTGGAACAGCATCGTTATCGTGTGCATGAGCTTTCTTTGCATCCAGATGTTTCTTAAGTGCTTCCGGCCCCTTTGCAGCAAGATGAGCTTTTACGGCATCATCGTCGTAAGCATCTGCTTCACGCTCTTCGAATGTGATTGCATTAGTCGGACAGGCCGGCAGGCAGTCGCCGAGACCATCGCAGAAATCGTCACGCATTAATCTGGCTTTTCCATCTACCATCTGAATGGCACCTTCGTGACAGGCGTTGGCACATGCGCCGCATCCGTTACATTTTTCTTCATTTATATGGATGATTTTTCTGATCATAGTGATTCTCCTTTTCGTAAAAAAATTATATTGTATCAACTGTCTTGCAGGTAATAGTGTACTATAAAGGAGAAAGAGGATGTTGTTGGAATAACAACAAAAATGAAAATAATTGCTATACCTTACTGGGAAGGAGTGTAATGTATCTGTGGTATATTTGAAATAATAAATGTAAAGTATGGAAAAATAACAGAAAAATGTGTTAAAATTTTCCCAGTGCAGATGAGCATATTATAATAGAAAAGAGGAAGTTATATGGCACAGATTTATGCATCGAAGACAGATGAGATCCAGAAGTATGAGACAGAGCATGAGAATGAAGTGCGTCGTCTGGCCGGGGAATGTATGGTCCTTTTGGAAAATGACGGAGTATTACCATTTTCAGAGGAGATAAAGAAAATTGCATTATATGGAACCGGAGCCAGACATACAGTGAAAGGCGGAACAGGATCCGGGGATGTTAATGTAAGGAAGACAATCTCAATTGCACAGGGATTAAAGGAAGCTGGATTTGAGATTGTTACGGAAGGATGGCTTGACAGATATGATCATGATCTGAAAGAAGCACAGGAATCATATCTGAAAAAAATAAAAGATATTTCAGATGAGACAGGAGAATCATCGGTAATCGCAGGCTTCAAACATCCATTTAAAGAACCGGAACAGCCAGTGATTGGAGAGGGAAATGTAAAAGAGGCAGATGCAGCTGTCTATGTGATCGCAAGAAATTCTGGTGAGGGGAAAGACCGTCTTGCCGGAAAGGGAGACTATTATCTGAGTGACAGAGAACTTGAGAATATCAGGTTTATGACAGAGCATTATCAGAACTGTGTTGTATTACTGAATACAGGTGGAGTGATAGATCTGACAGAACTGAAGAAGATTTCCGGGGTACAGGCAATTCTTCTGATCGGACAGACGGGAAATATGGGCGGCCATGCAGTCGTGGATGTCTTAACAGCCAAAACGGTTCCATCGGGAAAATTAACGGATACATGGGCAGGAGCTTATGAAGATTACCCGTCATCACGCAGTTTTAGTTACCGGGACGGGAATCTGGACGATGAATACTACAGCGATGGAATCTATGTCGGATACCGTTACTTTGATACATTTGGAATTATGCCGTTATACTGCTTTGGATATGGAAAAGGATATACGGATTTTTCATTGGAGACGAAAGAAGTGACTGCGGATGAGAAGCTGGTTAAGGTAGAAGTAGAAGTGACGAATACCGGCAAAGTATATCCGGGAAGAGAAGTCGTGCAGGTCTATTATTCTGCACCGGACGGAGTGATGGAAAAACCAACGCAGGAACTTGCGGGATTTGCCAAGACGAAGCTTCTTGCGCCTGGAGAAAAAGAAGTGGTAACCATTACATTTGCAACAGAAGACATGGCTTCTTATGACAGCTATGATGCAGCATGGATTATGGAAGAAGGCGAGTACACGATCCGTGTGGGTAACAGCTCCCGTACAACGGAAGTGGCAGCAATCATAGATCTGGATGAAACGGTTCAGACGGTTCAGTTAAAGAATGTAATGAAAGATACAGAATTGGTGAAAGAGATCCATCACATGGTTCCGATCTTTGATCTGGAGCTGGATGACACACCATTTATGCGTCCGATCCTGATCTATGCAGAGAACTTTAAGAAAAAGATCATGGAATATGAAGTGATGCGTACCGTACTGGAAGATAAAAGACCAGACGAAGTATTAACACTGGAAGATGTGAAGAACGGAACTGCAACGCTCGAGGAACTGACGGCACAGCTGACGGTAGAAGAGATGGCAGATATTTGCGTGGGAACTGAGCGGCTGGAAGAAGGCGGTAGTGTAATCGGAGCTTCCTCCGCATGTGTACCGGGAGCTGCCGGAGATACCACTTCAGCGCTGATCGAAAGCCGTAAGATCCCGAATCTGATCCTGGCGGACGGACCGGCGGGACTTCGGTTACAGACACATTTTAAAACGGATAAAGAAGGAAATAAATTACCGGGCGGAGAACAGTTTGGAATGGAAATTACACCATTTCCAGAAGAACAGCCGGAAGGAACACAGGATTATTACCAGTACTGCACGGCAATTCCAATTGCAACGACACTGGCACAGTCATGGGATATGGATCTTATCCAGAGAATGGGTGAGATTGTCGGAGAAGAGATGGAACGCTTCCATATTCATCTGTGGCTGGCCCCGGGGATGAATATCCACAGGAATCCACTGTGTGGACGTAACTTTGAATACTATTCGGAAGATCCACTGCTTACCGGACTGTGTGCGGCGGCTGACACCAGAGGGGTACAGTCTTACAAAGGACATGGAACGACAATCAAGCATTTTGCAGCAAATAATCAGGAAGATAACCGGATGTTCACGAATGCGCATGTCAGCGAACGTGCATTAAGGGAAATCTATTTGAAGGGATTTGAAATTGCGGTGAAGACAGCACAGCCATATGCAATCATGACATCATATAATCTGATCAATGGAATACATGCTGCCAATCATTATGACATGCTTCAGAATGTAGCGCGTGATGAATGGGGATTTGAAGGTCTCATTATGACAGACTGGTATACATCCCAGGATGTATCGGCTATGGGAATGGCATCGGAGAGTGGAAAATACAGTCATTCCGACAGTGTGCAGTGCATCAAGGCGGGGAATGATCTTCAGATGCCGGGATGCCGGAAGAATGTAGAGGATATCGTAGAAGCTGTGAAGAACGGCAGGGGAATTACCAAAGCGGATCTTCAGAGATGTGCGGAACATATCCTTGGAATTGCATTGAAGACAATTTAGAATAATTTAGAAGAAGTAGAAAACAGGCAGGCAATCTATATATTATATAAAGCCGGCCTGTTTTTATATCCAAAGAGGTTTTTTTGCATTTTCTAAAAAATATCTAAACAGTGTTGACAAAAATATGTGGGAGTGCTATCTTAATAGTCGA
>CAKRAT010000074.1 GCA_934295165.1 uncultured Dorea sp.
ATACCCTGTTTTACAGGCTCATCGGTATCTGCACATGCATGTGCGATCGATCCGGTACCGATTCCGGCCTCATTTGAGAAGATACCTCTGGAAACACCACGTCTCATAGTCATGAACATGCTTCCAACCACACCGCCTGTAAATGCTGACGGGTTAAATGCTCCTACAAAGATCATCTCAAATACATGTGGAACTTTGTCTGCATTCAGTCCAACTACTCCGACTGCAAGGATGATATAGAATACTGCCATGAATGGAACCAGCTTCTCTGTTACGGTACCGATACGTTTTACTCCGCCAAGTAAAACAACCGCTACCAGTGCTGCGATCACAATTCCGATCACCAGATTCACCATACTTACCTGTGCGTCATCGATCACATTGTAGCTTATAAGTGCCGAATCGATGGATGCCGTAATGGTATTTACCTGTGTTGCATTTCCTGTTCCGAGTACTGTCAAACTTCCAAGGATCGCATATAGTGAAGCCATCCAGTACCATTTCTTACCGAGACCGTTCTTGATATAATACATCGGCCCCCCAACATAATCTCCCTCTGCATTCTTCTCTCTGTAATGAACTGCCAATGTAACTTCCGAAAACTTTGTACACATTCCAAGTAATGCGGACACCCACATCCAGAACACTGCTCCGGGTCCTCCGATTGCGATGGCACCAGCAACTCCGGCAATATTACCGGTCCCCACCGTTGCCGCAAGTGCTGTACATACTGCCTGGAATGGAGTGATACTCCCCTCTTTTGCTTCCGATTTTGTGAAGATGCGTCCGATAGAATTTTTAATGGCATACCCGAATTTACGGAACTGTATGAATCCTGTACGGGCTGATAGCACAAGCCCTACACCGATGATACAGACCATTGCCGGAACTCCCCAGACGAAATTGTTAACGGCCGCATTCACATTTTCAATTGTTTGTAACATTTCTTTCCCTCTCTTTCGTCGTTCGATGGCTAGATGATAACATACCTTTGTTTTTTTGTATATAATTATTTTCGCACTTTCACTATATATGTTATTATTTTCACATATGTTTTTATGCACTATGCACATAATTTTCCTTGTTTTTGGCAAATTTCAGTCAAAAAGATTGGAATATGCTTCATTTGTATGATATATAAATAACGACAAAAAATTATCATTATCGATAAGTTTTTTCTTCGTTCTTTCTTCATTTTTTCACATTTCCGATCAGATTTTTCTTTTTCCATCTTCTCTGTCTTGCAACTTTTGTAAATTCATGCTTAAATCTAATTATCAATATTACTTTCGGAGGAACTATATTATGAAAGATATGAAGGAATTACTTCATTCTGCACATCTTACAAAGACACAGAAGATCATTGCGGAATACGTTCTGGATAATGCTTCGGAAGCCTGTTTTATGACATCTACGGAGATTGCATTAAAGCTTGGGGTAAGCGAATCTTCCGTGATCCGCTTCAGCCGCACGATAGGATTTGATGGCTTTATGGATTTTCAGAAAACATTGCGAAAAGATTATCAGGATAAAGTACTCAGTATTTCCAGCAGTATTACGGTTCCGTCTCAGAGAATCGCAAAGCAGGCCAAATTAGATACCTCTTCAGATTATATCAACCGGCATTTTAAAAATGCAGCTCATAACCTGGAAGAGATTTTTATCCAGAATTCCATAGAGACATTTGAGCAGGCTGCGGACCTCATCGTTTCCAGTAAGCACAAATATATTGCTGCAACAAGGGGAAATATCTGTCTTGCAGATTTCTTTCTCCTGTACTTAAAACAGATGGTTCCGCATGTAACCATGACAACCACGACTTCTATGAGTCCGATCGATCACATGTGTAATATCTCCCAGACCGACTGTCTGGTATTGTTCAGCTTTCCGCGGTATTCTTCTCAGGACGAGGTAACCGCTGAGATGGCGCGTGATGCCAGGGCTTCGATTATCGTGATCACCGATAAACCAAGTTCCCTGCTCGCACAATATGCAGATATTCTTCTCACAGTCCCGGTTGACAGTAATACATTTTTCAATTCTATGATCGGTCCACAGTTCGTAACAGAATCTTTGCTTGAAATCATCAGCCATAAGGCAAAGGGAATTGAAAAGAGGTTAAATACGATTGACAAATACCTGAATAAACTTGGCAATTATTAATTTCTCACAAGTTGGAAAGATGCAGACCGCTCTTGGCACTACCAGCTCTTTTGCATTCTTTTACACACAAAAACCGGAGATAAGAGAATTTTCCCTGACATGGGACTTCTCTTATCTCCGGTTTTTCCAGTAATGTTCTTCTGATGTTTATTCTCTTGCTTTTTCTTTCCTTATATTTTCTCTTTCTCATGGATCTGTGCTGCCAGGATCTTCACCAGCCTGCGCTGTTTTGCATATAACTTGAGCATATTAAGCACACGCTGATATACAATCTTGGAATCAAATGGATAGCTGATGTAATCCACCGCACCTAATTCATATGCCTTCCGTATGTACTCTTCCGAATCCTGTTCGGATATCATGATCACAGGGATATCATCGATCCATTGTTCCTGATTCATATATTCCAGAACTTCAAAGCCATTCATTTCCGGCATAATAATATCCAGCAGCATGACCAATATTCCTGTTCCATATTTTTTCAGCTTCTCTACGCATTCCTGCCCGTTTTTTGCTTCCAGTATCTGATATTTATCCTTCAATATCTCAGATAACATCTCCCTATTCATATCTGAATCATCCACGATCAGTATCTGTGGTCTGACTGCATCCAGATATTCATTCGGCTCTTCTTCTATCAGTTCTTTTTCCAGTCCTTCCGCAATTGCTGTATTCTTATGCATTTTTGCAAGATACATAAGCTTATCTGCTCTCTGCACTGCTTCATCTATCGTTTCTTCCGATGTAATAACACTTCCAATACTGACAGACAACTGAAGTCTATCGTACCCAGGTACACACGTCGCAGCGATTTTGTTCTTAATCTTATTTAACTTTCTTGCAAGCCCTTCTCTGTCCATCTCCGGAAATAACAAAAGGAATTCATCTCCTCCATAGCGGATCAGTTTATCTGTTTTTCTGATAAAATGTTGAATCACCTCTACAACCGTTATCAGAGCCATATCTCCCGCATGATGTCCATACGTGTCATTATATAACTTAAAATCATCCAGATCCAGTACCGCGACTCCCACTTCGCCTTCTGTCATCTTAATCTCATCTTCATAGTACCTGCGGTTATAAGCGCCTGTCAATGCATCCCTGTAAAGCTTCTCATTATAGACAGAAAGCATATGTAGCATTTTTCCATACCCCACCGCATCAACCAGCGTATCTTCGTCTAATTTCTTAAGCATCTCCATCACATACGGTTTTCCATCAATCTCTACATATCTGGAAAATACCTGAAATATATCCGAATCCAGAAATTCCAGTTTGGATGCCTGCTTTTTTTCTTTCAAAGATTTCATGGAAATACAGTTTTCACACGGTTTCACCTTATTCCAGAAAGAGTAACACTGGCACATATCCATCGTATCTGCATCTTTTCCCTGTTCTTCTCTTTTACAAAGCATCTCACCATCAACAAGGCGCACGACAGAGAACACCTCTCTTAAACACTCCATCTTCTGCTCTGCCTGTTCCATTGTCATACAGTCTTTTTTCTCTGCCATCACAACACCTCATTCCTCCTGTAATAACTTTTCCGCGTTAATATATTAATTATATTTTACCATATAATCTGCTGATTCTGAATGCAAAATCAGATCCTTCCACTTTTCCAAAACTGCCCCGGGATATATTTTTATCCCTGCTTTTCTGATAACTTCATCCTCTTTTTCTTCCGCCAGAAATAATACGGGATCAGACACAACAGCGTCCCTCCCCATGCCAGCGGATAACTGATCAGCAGAACCTCCACCTCATGATGGATCTTTGTAAGGATCATGATCCACGGAAGTCTTACAAAGAACAGTCCCCCGAATGTAAATACCGTCGGCCAGAACACATCTCCCAGACCACGCAATCCACCCGACAGATTCTCAAGCAGCACACTTAACAGATAACTCGGTATCAGGAAACGCAGCATATATACCCCGATTTCGATAACTTCCGAATCTGTCGTGAACATATGATATAGCGGCTCGCAGAATATAAAAAGAAACGCAATAATAGCTCCCGTAAATATATAAGAAATCACCACATTTACCCGGATACTCTTATATACCCTGTCCATTTTTCCTGCTCCGTAATTCTGTCCGGCAAATGTCGTCACTGCTGCTCCAAGCGCGCTCGATACCGTCCAGAAGATCATATCTAATTTTCCATAAGCTGCCCATCCGGCAGCGGTATCCGTACCAAAACTGTTGACCGATGCCTGAATCACCACATTTGTCACACCATATGCACATGCCTGAAGTGCTCCCGGCACACCGATCTTCAATTCTTTTTTTAACACTCTGGCATCCAGCCGGAGTTCCCGGAACTTTAATTTCATGGCATCATATGCCCTGGTCAGCGACCAGGTAACCAGAATCGCACTGACACATTGCGAAATAACGGTTGCAAGTGCCGCCCCTGCAATTCCCATCTTCATCCCTACCACCATAACAATATCCAGTATGATATTCATCACGCAGCAGACCAGAAGATACAGAAGTGGTCTTCTGGAATCTCCGACAGCTCTCATGATCGCCGACCCCATATTGTAAACCAGCGTAAACAGAATTCCCATAAAGTAAATTCTGAGATAGATTGCCGAATCTGCCATCATATCCTGTGGTGTATTCATGATCGTAAGCAGCCACGGTGTCAGCAGCGTACCCGCCAGTGATACGATCAGGCTAATCACAATCGAGAACAGATACGCCGTATGTAAGCCCACATGAAGACTCTTTCTGTCCTTTGCGCCATAATACTGTGCAATAATAACTGCCACTCCATTGGCCAGACCATTAAAAAAAGTAACCACAATCGTCGATAATACTGCTGCCGGTCCTCCTACACTTGCAAGTGCCGCTTTCCCCACAAAGCGTCCTACGATGATCGTATCCACAGTCGTATATAACTGCTGGATCAGCGTCCCGAGCATGACCGGAAAGAAGAAGATCAGTAACTGTTTCCAGATGACCCCTTCTGTAATCGCATTTTTTTCAATTGTTTTTTCCCCCACGTTTTTCTTCCTCTCTTATATCTCGTATATTATTCTTATATCTATAGCACATTTTTATCTTTATTTTGACCATTCTTTTTTAAGATGTCAAGAGGGATACTGTCACCAGAACAGCATCCCTCAGTCTCTGCTTCTATTTATGTTACAACAATTGTAAAATAGTATTTTTCTCTTCCTGTACAGCGGTATACGCTTATCTCCTTATTCCATTTAAAGCTGTATACCCCCGGAATAACCGTTTTTATTTTTACCGGAGATATTCTCTTTTTCACATCCCCGTCTTCTCTATCTAAAATCTCCTCCTGGATTTCAGGCGGTTAATATCAGGGTAACATTTACCGTAATATTTTCAAATAGAAGTTTTTCTTATAATGCTTCTAACGCTTTGTTTGATCCTACTAGAATCAGAACCATCTCTTCGCGCAGGACTTCAGAAGGATCTGGATTGACCTCCACATGCGTCCCACTTTTAATTCCTACTACATTCACTTCATAGCTCTGACGCACATCCAATTCTTTCAAAGTTTTTCCACTCCATTTTACAGGCATTGGCGTCTCTACAATACTATAATCCGGAGACAATGCGATCCAGTCTGTAAAACTGGCAGACATCAGATTTTTCGCCATACGGACTCCCATTTCTTTTTCTGGGAAAATAATAGAATCTGCGCCAATTTTTGTCAATACTGTTGCATGACGCTCATTTTTGGCTTTTGCAACCACATTCGGTACTCCAATTTCCTTACACACCAATGTGGCCATGATACTTGCTTCCAGACTTTCTGCTTCTGCAATTACAACACCATCCAGATTTCTCGTTCCAAGAGATCTGATAAACTCCGGGTCTCCGATGTCTGCCTGCATCGCATACGACACAGAATCCGCAATTCCTTTTACCCTCTCCATGTCTTTATCCACTGCAACCACCTCACATCCGAGCCTTTGCAATTCTAACGCAATACTTTCACCAAAACTACCTAAACCAAATACCGCATATTGTTTCTTCATGTCATTCCTCCCTTGTTACCCGATCATAATCTTTTCTGTTGGAAGTGTCCGCATCTTTTCCTGCAGATTCACCTTTCCTGCGAATAATAACGCAATCGTCATCGGTCCGACACGTCCTATATACATCAATATCATCAGCACAATCTTGCTTCCTATCTGCAAATGTGTTGTCAAATCTTGTGATAATCCAACGGTTGCCATCGCAGATGCAGTTTCATACATAATCCGCTGAAAAGAGATGGAATCTGGTTCTATTACTGCAATAATCGTTGTTCCTGTTATGTATACACCTAGTGCCAGCATAATTTCCACAAAAGCCACATGAAAATTTTCTTCATCCACTTTTCTTCCAAAACATTCGATATCATGTCCTCCACGAAGCATCGTATGAAAAGCCAGAAATAAAAGGGCAAAAGTTGTTGT
This sequence comes from uncultured Dorea sp., assembly GCA_934295165.1. Lineage (GTDB taxonomy): Bacteria > Bacillota > Clostridia > Lachnospirales > Lachnospiraceae > Dorea_A. The sequence continues at coordinate 6,608 of CAKRAT010000074.1, forward strand.
CTTAAGTCCACCTGCAGTTCCTCCCGGAGAACCTCCAATAAACATAAGAATGATATTCAAAAAGCTGGTTTCTTCATGCATCCCAGACTGTTGAAATGTACTAAAGCCAGCTGTCCTAGTTGTCACAGACTGAAATGCCGAAGCCATCATCTTCTGTCCAATATTCAGATGCCCAATTGTTGCCGGATTATGATACTCCAACACAAAATTCAAAAGTGTTCCTATTATCAGCAAAGTTAATGAAGTAACAATCGCAATCTTAGAATGTAACTTAAGTCTGACAAACCACCACTTCTTTGGAATTTCCCGATGCCAAATCTTTTTTCCATTATCAATCACGTCATACCATACCGTAAAACCAATTCCTCCAAGAATAATCAAAATCATTGTTGTAATATTAATCAATGGATTCGTTGCATATCTTGCCAAGCTGTCATCACCGAGGATATCAATTCCTGCATTGCAAAATGCAGAAACCGAATGAAAAATTCCATACCATATTCCTTTTGCGATTCCATAATCCTGAATGAGCCGTATCGCATAAAAAACGGCACCGATTCCTTCTATCACTACTGTTCCAATCAGAATCTTACGTACCATGCCTACCAGACCACCAAGAGAATCCATGTTATAAGCTTCTTGAATTACAATTCTATCTTTTACTGTAATTTTTCTTTTAAGCAGCATAAAGAATGCGGTAATGCATGCAATGACTCCTAATCCTCCAATCTGGATTAAAATTAATAAGATTATCTTTCCTATTATTGTAAATTGGTATTTTGGAACGATGGTAACCAATCCTGTCACACATACCGATGATGTTGATGTAAACAATGCATCCAGGAAGCTGATTGGCTTTTTATTAGATATTGGCAGCCATAAAAGCACCGCTCCAAAAAAAATTACACTCAGAAAACCAATTACCAGAATCTTCATGGTATTCCATCTGATATTTTGCTTTCTCTTTTTCTTCATTTTATATTTCGCCTTTCTTGTCTGCTCTTTGTCTTCTATAATTGATAAGCTCATATTTTACGCTTATCTTTTACAAAAATCAATAGTATTTTTTTGCATTCAAAGTAAACATCCCCTGCTAAAATGGAACGCTTGTATTCATGTACGAAGGACGGCCGCTTACTACAGATACGTTTAACCGGCATTTAAAGAAATATTGCGGTGAACTGGGAATTACCTATCTCTCCAGTCACAAAATCCGCTTTACCAACACCTCGATGCTTTTTGATGCCGGTGTAAAAGCAATTGACATCCATCCACTGTTGGGACATTCTAATCTTGCGATGACCCAGCATTACATCGGACAACGTACTCCCCCGAACGAGACTCAACCGAAATGGCCCGAATACTGGCCTAATCCCTGTAAATACTGCCTGTACAACTTGGTACAACTTTTTCCCAACTGGTTTTTCCTGTGTTTTACGCAGGTCTTCCATAACTTTATACTAAAATAATCTATCAAAAATTTCGGAAAAGCACTTAAGACATAAACTCTTTTGTTCTTCAATTCTCTTTTCTCCAAATTTTCTATCTCATAAGATTTCTTTCACAGCATATAAATATTTCTGCCCGCCGGAAGTGTAATAATTTCATAATTTCTATGTGAAAAGAATACTTTGGAAATATTGTCAATAATCTGCGGTTCTCTGGCTTCGCCTTCAACAATAAATGCCTTGTAATCTCCATTAGCCATTAAATGCACCTGCTTACCATATAAACCAAAAGGCAGCCATTCACGACTGCCTTCTCTATTCCATATCAAGCTATATTTCTAACATTTCCTACTATTTTTCAAATCTAATACAATCCCATGCTTCTAATAATTTTATTTTTCCTGTTTCATTTTCCCATTGTTCCTTACTCAATATCACTTTATCAAATTTTTCTGTTTTTAATTTCTCTGTTCCAGAATGTCCCTGCTGTCTCTTACAATAAAGCATTTCAATCTTTCCAAAATACTCCGAATGGTCTTTCCCTGTTACAACAGCATCTAATGCCACATCCCTGGCTTTAGAACCATCAAAACTAATTAACAGAACATGATCACTCTCAATATCCCGTCCAGAGATACTTTTTACTCTAAATTGATCAATACCATTTCGTTTTCCCCAGAATTCCAATTCCATAGGCTCTTCTACTGCTTTTGAAATAGCAGAAATTTCTGAATTGTACTTTGGTGTTAATTTTTCAGTTTCCTTCTCCTGTGCTTTTATTGACTTATCATTTTTCCCTGAAATCATCCAGATTAATATCACCATGATTCCCAATATGACAATAACACCTATCAGCCAGCCAGGTATTACATGCCACGATGATTTTACTCCTGCTGTTCCTGCAGCTCCCATAAATATCCCCCACACAATCAACATTGGATATCTTACTTTTCTCATTTTCTCTTTCATACTCTTACGCCCGCCTTTCTTCTACTTAATCTTTACACTTGCCTCGCTTTCATTGCGAGAAACTTCTTTTTCTTGCTTATAATGTAAACGATCAAGTAACTTGAAGGTCAATATTTTTAGAGAAAATTTTATGCAAAATCTAAATCTTGGTATTTCATCATAAAGTGTTCAAAGGTGTTCAAACTTTTTGAAACAAAAAAATAAGAGAAACGCTGTAAATTCAACGTTTCTCCTACTTTTCACTAATGCCGCAGACCGGAATCGAACCGGTACGAGAGGTTAGTCCCGCAGGATTTTAAGTCCTGTGCGTCTGCCAGTTCCGCCACTGCGGCATTCCAGCATCAGTCACATTTTGCAACTGAACTATCTTGAAATCTGCAACAATCTCTTGTTGCAAAATGGGACCAATAGGGCTCGAACCTATGACCCTCTGCTTGTAAGGCAGATGCTCTCCCAGCTGAGCTATGATCCCATATGTAATTGTTTATCGCCTGCTCACTATTGTGACAAGCAAGCGACCCAGAAGAGACTCGAACTCTCGACCTCCGCCGTGACAGGGCGGCGCTCTAACCAACTGAGCCACTGGGCCATT
>CAKRAT010000075.1 GCA_934295165.1 uncultured Dorea sp.
GACATGTCATTAAGCGCATTCTTTGCCTCTTCAAATGAAGGGTCTTGCTCAAGAATTTCTATGTAGAGTTCTTTAGCCTTATCTTTATTATTAGTTTCGTAAAGCAATGCCAAATGGTACTTTGCTTCTATTAAATCAGGGGCGTACAATAACGCTTGTTTAAATGCATTTTCTGCTTTTTTAATGTCGTGTTGTGATGCGTACATCAAACCAACTTTTAAAAGAGCAGTTGCATTTTTATTATCAAAATTAAGTAAATCTGTTAGGGCTTTCTTTTCTTCAAAAAAATTGCCTAGCTGGTGATGAGCTTCTGAAAGCAATAATAAATATTTTGCTTTAAATTGGTTTTGCTTATCGTATTCTAATGCGGTTTTTAGTGATTCAATGCAACTAGAATAATTCTTTGTGTTGTAATGATTCAGTGCTATGTTGTAATAAATTTCTGAGTTTAATGTGTTGTATTTGGTGGCACTTTCAAGATAGTCGAAAGATTCATCGTATTTACCTTTCTCTGCCATATCTTTTGCCCAAGCAATGTATAATTCACATAACAAAAGGTTAACAGTTTTAGCTTCTCTTTGTGTCGCTTTGTCAAGTAACAACATGTATCTTTCAAGTGCTTTTTCATACTCTTTTGTCTGGATATAAGCGTCAGCAAGCTCTAATGTTACATCAAAGCCATTTTGTGACAACATCGCCAAATCTTCAAGTATTGTAATACCTTCCTTGAGATGTTTTAGTCTAATATTAAAGCTTGCTATATCATTTCTAACTTTAAATTTGTCAGAACCTTGAACGTTTAATAATTTTTCAGAGTATTCAATTGCGTTATCATACTCTTCTGTTTCTACGCTTATTGAAACTAATGTTGTATAAATCCACAATAAAGTTTTTGCGTCCGTAACAAAAGTTAGCATTGTTAAAAGGGTTTCTTTTGCCACCGGATAATTTTTTATCTTAATATAGAGTTCTACTAACTTTTTGTTTGTAGGTATGTCTGTAGGATAAATTCCCAATCTCGTTTTGTAAGCTTCAAAAGCCGCAGGATAGTCATGAATTTCTTCGTTTAATTCTGCAAGAATTGATTGAACATCTGCAACATCTTCATCTAGTTCTAATAAATCTGATAACGCTTCGTATGCTCCTATTGCAGAAAAAGGTTGTTCAGCTTCCCTATATAACTCCGCAAGAGTTTTAACAATTTTTTTGTCGTTTTTTTTGTTATCAAAAAGAAACTCGTATTCCTTAATAGCTTTTTGAATTAATTGTTTTTTGATGTAACAATCAGCTAAAACCTGTCTTGTGTCAATATTATTAGGTCTTTTTTTGAGAATGATTGAACACTGTTTCATTGCGTGATTATATTTTTTATCTTCGTAATATGCTTTTGCCAGATAAATTCTAACATCAATGTGTCCAGGAACTCTGTCCAAATATTTTGTTGCTAAAAGCTGAACAAGCTTGTATTCCTTTTTGTCGAAGAGAACTTCAACTTGTTCAAGTATGTTTTTCGTGGAAAGTTGTAAATCGTCACCTTTTGGTGAGTTGTTGCCTTGATAAAGAATTATTGAATACAAAATGTAAATTGCAGCAACGGCTACAATAAATGCAACTACGATTATAATTAAATTTGAATCAGTCATTCTTCTCTCTTCTTTGAAATTCTAATACTATTATACATGATAGTTAAGAAAAGTAAAAGTTTTTGTTTACTTTTAAGCACTTTTTGATAAATAATATAAGTATGAAGAAAGCTTTTTTAATAACATTATTGTTACTCTCTTTTGTATCTGTAAATGTTTTTGCAGAAGGTTGGGACGATTTTTCGAATTTAGATAATGCTTGGGACGGACAAAAGACAATCACTAATAAGGAATTTGAAGAAGCGATAAATACTCTTGAAGGAAAGCAAAAGCAAAAAGAAAAAAAACAGCAAAAAAGAAAGGCAAGAAAAATTAGTGGTGGCGGGACAAGTTTACATTCAGAACTTGCTCCGGAAAACGAAATTCAAGGGTTGACCCCTTTGAAAAATAAAAATTCCGACGGTTTGTTGCTTAATGTTCCTGTAAATCTTATTATTGACGAAGTTCCGCTAGATAAAGGGTATTATAAAATTCTTGCAGAGCGTGATAAAAATAATGATATTTATTTGTCCTTTTATCAATCACAATTCTTTAAAGGAAAAGTTCGTGCTTGTGAAACCAATGATGACTATGATAGTGAAGATTTAGATTTTGTGAAACTTATTCCTTATAATAAAAATTTTGTAAAAATTATTTTTGGTTCGCTTGATTTCAATGCATATGCTTATATTAGATACGGTGAAGATAATTAGCTGAATTAATCTAATACCCACCCGCATTCGTAACTTTCGCAAGGCTCAAGAACGACTGCGACCTCCCTAATGAGGGCAGTTTAGAGATATGTAGGGTGCCGTTGTTTGACGCACCAATAACTTTTTTGTATAGCCTAAAACCTTCTACAATGCTTAATAAATATTAAGTAATTGCAATATTAAGAAAATATGATATGATTAAATTAGGTTAGTATGCGAGGGAATTTTATAATATAGTATTGCATTTGACTGGAATAGTATAAATATAGGATTGAAAATGTTATTCGCTTTGGTATAGTTTAAACTAGAGAGCAATTTAATAGTTAGAAGTAATAATAAATATGCAAAAGTATTTAAGAAGAAAAGAACAAAATAGAAAAGATTTGACAATGCTTAGTGCGGACGAACTTATTTCAGCGACATTTAGACGTTGTAATAAGGCTCAAAGGAAGGTTGTTTTATCTGTATTAGCATTAAGCTTAGCATTGCCGGTTTTGCTAGGTGTTTTCGTAATTAAAAGTATCCATTCAAATTCAAGTATGGAAGATATGGATATGATTTCGTTGGCGTCTGCGCCTTCTACTGCAACTGCTGCAAGAAAGAATATGATTTCAATTCCAACAGGAACTGTTAAGGCAAATCCATTTTTACCATACAGAGAAATTGGCAAAAATTCAGTGAGTGATGTCCCTACTTACGATTTGGTGGCACCTCCTGAAGTAGTTAACGAAAATTCTGATGCTGCAAGGGTTATGGATACAATTGTATCTGGTATTTTGTATGATAAATATAGCCCGTCTGCAATATTGAATATTGAAGGAAATGATTATTTAGTTAAAAAAGGTGATGTTGTAAATAACTATAAGGTTATTAACATCACGCAGAATGGTGTTACGGTAAAATTAGGCAGTAATACTTATAATGCAGGTATAGGTGAAATTTTAACTGAAGGGTCTGTAAACTATAATAACGTTTCAAATTTAAGTAAAAAATTCGGAGGGGAAAGACGATGAGATATAATCATATACAAAGACTTCTGTCAGCGGCGTTATTATTAGCGTTCACTGCACCTTCAGGTCTAGCGGTGTCAACATACGCATCAACACCAAACGTAACTTCAACAACATTGAGTGGTGATGTAAGATTAACGAATAGAAATGATAAAATTACATTGAGCTTGCGTGATTCTGATGTTAAGCAGGTTTTGAGAATGTTTGCTGATAAAGCTGGTATGAACATTGTTTTTCACTCATCAGTAGATGGAAAAGTAACATTAGACTTGGTTAACATGCCAATTAACGATGCTTTCAAGTTGATATTACAAGTTTCTGGTTTGAATTATTATACTCAAAACAACACTATGATTGTTATGTCGAAGGATAATGCTGATAACGCAAACTTCTCTAAACAAGAAATGATGGTTTTCCCTGTAAAATATGTGAGCGCAGATAAGATTGCTGCCTTTTTAAACAGAAATGTTTTTGGAATGAAAAGAGCAGGGCTTTCAAGTGTCGATGCAGCTACAGTTAATTCTGCTACAAATGAGATTATAGTTTTTGGTATGAAATCAGATGCTCCTATTGTCCAAAAGGTTATTGATCAATTAGATAGAGAACCTTTATCAAAGACTTTTGCGGTTAATCACACAACTCCGGCTGAAATGGCAGACATGATTTGTAATATGTTATTACCTGCTCGTGGAGCACAGAATGGAGATAGTAGCCAAGGTGGTGGCGGTTTCTCTGCTCCAACACCTGGAACGGGAACTTCAAACGGAGCTGTAACAGGTGGTGCTGCGGGTGTTATTACCGGTGCTGCAGCTGATTCTGGAGGTAGCAGCGGTGGTGAATTAAAACTTGGCGAAGGTGTAGTTGCTTGTACAGTGTCAAGTACTGGTTCGTCATCATCATCAGCTCCTTTTGATTTACAAAATTTAGCAATATCATATTATCCTCAAAGAGGTACGGTAATGATGATGGGCGGTTCTGAAGCTCAAATGAAGATGATTGAAAACTTCATCAAAACAAATGACGTTAAGCAGCCACAAGCATACTTAGAAGTTTCAATTGTAGAATTGAACGAATCTGGTTCAAAAAATTTAACTAATACTTGGAGTATTGATACTCCAACTTGGGGTGTTAAGTTCTCAGGTAATACTACTACTGCTGGAAGAACTGCAACTCCGGGGACAAGAGAATATATGAAACTTCAAAAAGTATCTGCAGATGGCAAGAGTTTAGATGACTACTATGTGCCAAAAGAATTGTGGTATAGTGGTGCTCCTTATATTTCTTGGCAAATGAACTACTTAATTGAGAATAAAAAAGCTAGAGTTTTAGCAAATCCTAAACTTTTGATTACAAACGGTCAAGAATCAATTATCGATTTGACTCAAGACTATGTAGAAAAAGTAACTTCTGAGTTCTTATCATCTACTTCAACTGGTGGTAGCGGAACAGGTACTGTTCAAAGAACATACACAATTGGTTCTGACCAAGGTATTAAGGTGTCTTTAACCCCATTTATTTCACCAGAGGGTTATGTAACTTTGAATATAAAACCAGATTATTCAACAGTTGCTGGTCAAGTAATGGCTAAGGGTAATACTGGACAGGACGAACTTCAAGCTACACTTTTAAGCCGTAGAAATCTTGATTTAAAAAATATAAGAATTAAAGATGGTGAAACACTTGCAATTGGTGGTTTGATTCAAGAACAAGAGCAAAAGACTGTTCAAAAAATTCCTGTTTTAGGTGATTTGCCAATCATTGGTAGCGCATTTAGATCAACAAACTCTTCTAAAACTAAAATGGAAGTAGTTATTATGATTACACCAAAGATTATTAATGACGGAGAAGGCACCGTTGCAGATAGCTTATAGAGATTATGTCTAATCAACTGGAAAAATTAAAAAGTAGTATTAAAAAAGAATACGTTGATAATTTTGAATTAAACCTGATGAAATCATCAGGTTTTATTCCAGTTGACAAAAGACAGGGGAAGCTGTACACAATCATTAGCCAAAGAAGTTTGAAAGAAATTGAGGCAATAAGAGAAACGATATCTAAAAAAGTTCAGGCTTACGGTGGAGTTGAATTTATTCCGGTGGGAGATTCAATATTTGATGAAGTTTACAGTTATATAGATAATTTAATTAAAAATCCGGAAAGTGTTCAAAAAGACGAGAACCCAGTTACGGCTGAAGATATGCTTGTAACTATTGGTTGGATTACAAAAGAACAACTTCAAGATGCGCAAAAAATTGCTCAAGAAAAGGGGGTGCCACTTGATGCAATTTTTTATGAAAAAGAATATTTAACTAATGAACAAATAGTTTCTTATTTAAAGAAGAAATTTGGTTGTGATGTAATTTCAAAAGCTAATATTAATGTTGATAAAACAATTTTGAAAATGTTGCCTGATGATTTTCTTGAAAAGAAAAAGGCAATTGTTATGTCAGTTCAAGATAACAAACTTGCAGTTGCAATGGTTAATCCAGCTGATAAGTATACAATTCGTGAAATATCACTTTCTACCGGACGTTCATTGAATGTATATTGTATTCCTTATTTTGAGTATGAACAGTACTTAAAAGAATATTATATGCAAAAGAAATCTGAGCAGGCAGCTAAAGAAACCGAAAGAATTATTCAAAGTATTGAGGAAGAAGCTGCACAATTCAACAATGAAGAGTCTTTGTGGACACAAGTAGAAAAAGAACTTCAAGATGCAAGTGGCAACGTTGCTAAATTCGTTTATAAAATTATTACAGATGCGATTGATGCAAAAGCTTCCGATATACATATAGAACCTAGAATTGGTTATTATGTTGTTCGTGTACGTTCAGATGGTATTTTAAAAAAAGTATTGGAAATTCCTGGAAGTATTGAACAAGCAGTAATTACACGTTTTAAAGTTCTAGCTAGAATGAATATTGCTGAACATAGACGCCCACAGGACGGTACTTTCTCTATTAAATATAATGATAGAATGTACGATTTTCGTATCAATACCTTGCCAGTTTCCGGTAAGTAGAAGGTTGTAATTCGTATTCTAGCTCCTGCAGTAAGTTTGAAGACATCTGGTGATAAAATGATTATTGCTGGGGCATCAGATGATGATATCAAGAAAATTCATGATATGGTTCAATCACCAAATGGTATTATCTTAACTTCTGGTCCTACAGGTTCTGGTAAAACGACAACACTTTATACCATATTAAAGGCTTTAAATAAAGAAGATGTTAATATTACTACAATTGAAGACCCGATAGAAATTAAGCTGGAAGGTATTAACCAATCACAGGTTAACCCGAAGGCTGATATTACATTTGCGTCTTGTATGAGAGCGATTTTAAGACAAGACCCTGACATTATTCTTATCGGTGAAATTCGTGACTTTGAAACTTTAGAAGTTGCTATTTCTGCAGCTCTTACTGGGCACTTGGTATTAAGTACAGTTCACACAAACTCTGCGGCTGCAACAGTTACTCGTTTAATTGAAATGGGGGCAAAAGACTATTTAGTATCTTCTACCTTGACGGGGGTAATTGCTCAAAGACTTGTGCGTCGACTTTGTGATAAGTGCAAAGAAAGTTATTTCCCTACTGAGGAAGAAGTTAAACATATTACGACTAACCCAGAGGTTCAGCAACAGTTGCTTAAAACTAAACTTTATAGAAAAAAAGGTTGCAAAGATTGTGGTTACTTAGGTTATACAGGACGTTTAGGTATTTATGAAGTTATGCCAATATCTAGAGAAATCAAAAAATTGATTGCTCAAGGTGCGCATGATATCGAGATTGAAGAAGCAGCTGTAGCTGCAGGTATGAAAACTCTTAAATTTTCTTGTCTAAATCACATTATAAACGGTGTGACAACTACAAGTGAGTTTATAAGAGTTTTAGGTTATGCAAGCGACTAAGATTAATTAAGAGGTTTATATGCCAATATATTCGTATACAGCACTAAAACAAGGAAAAGAAGTTGTAAGAGGCGAGGTTACTGCTTCAAATCTTAAAGATGCTCGTGATATTATCCGAAAAATGGGACTTGTTCCTACCAAGGTTAGTGAGTATTCTGATGCTAAGTCAAAAAAAGGACCAAATATATCATCGCTTTCTCTATCGGAGAAGATTGATTTTATATCGACCCTGCAAATCTTGTTAACTTCTGGTATTCCGGCGGTTGAATCTTTGATGTTCATGGAGCAAGAAGCTGCTAAGAAGAAAATTCGTGACATGTCAAGGATTTTGAAAACTCAAATTATGGCAGGTTCGACTTTTGCGGATACTCTTGCCAGATATCCACAAGTATTTGGTTATATCTTTATCGGTTTGATTAAGGCTGGTGAAGAATCCGGTGAACTTGAAAAAACTTTAGGACGTATTAAGGATTTGCTTACAAAACAAGCAAATATCAAGGGTAAAGTTATTGGTACTTTGATGTATCCGATGTTCGTTATTGTTTTGGCATTTTGTATTACGATAGTAATGCTTGTGTTTGTATTCCCTGCATTTAAGGAAATGTTTGAACAACAAGATAAAGCGTTGCCATTGATTACTTCTATTATGATTAATGCAGGCGATTATTTGAAAACTTATTGGTTTACAATTCCAATATTTATAGTGGCATTTTTCGCTTTCTGTTACATGATGATAAATTGGAAACCAGCAAGGGCGTTGTTGGATAGATTTGTGTTAAAAGTTCCACTTTTAAATAATTTGATTATGTATTCAAACTATTCTAACTTTTTGTCTGTAATGAGCGTATCTTATGATGCAGGTATCCCGATTGTTGACTGTTTACATTTGGCGGTAATTACTTTGACAAACTCTGTAATGCGTGAAAAAATGAGTGGAGCTATTGTTAAGGTTCAACAAGGTTTGCAAGTGTCACAGGCGTTTAAATCAACAAAGATTGTACCAAAGATGCTTTTGTTCATGGTTGCAACTGGTGAACAATCTGGTCGTTTAGGTGATATGCTTGAAAAGGGCGTAAATTTCTTAGATAAAACTTTGGACGGTATTATTGATACAATGACAAAAATGATTGAACCGATTATGCTTATTGTAATTGGTAGTATCGTACTTGTTATGGCATTGGCTTTGTACTTACCATTGTTCCAGTCTTACATGAACTAAGTTACAAAAAGGAAATTATTCATGGAAAATAATGAGATATTAGCATTATCAGCCTCCGCATGGCGAGAAAAAGTTTATATAGAAACTGCTGAGTTTATTATCAAAGGCTATGTTTTTATGCCTAAAATAGGTAAAAGGAATAGGCTTTTGTCAGAAATTTTGAATACTAATAAACAATTTATAGCTGTTAAAAACTGTACTTTAGAGTCGAAATTGATTCCACAAAGAGATGTGGAAAGTCATGATTTTTTGCAGGTTAATATTTCTACAATTCTTATTATAAGGCCATTAAACGATGACTAAAACTTATGTAATAACTGGTTCTGCGTCCGGAATTGGGCGAGCTTTGTTGAAGGAATTAGCTAAAGACAATGTTGTTTTTGCTGGTTATAGAAATCATAATCAGGAAAATGAATTAAAGGTGATTTCTTCTAATGTTTATCCATTTTATATAGATTATTCAAAACCTGAAACAATCAAACTTGCAACTGATTATTTAAGTTCAAAATGTACAAAAATTGATACTTTGATTAATATAGCAGGTTGTGTTGTAGCTGGACCTGTTGAAAGAATTGAGCCGTCTGAAATAAGAAGGCAATTTGATGTGAATGTTTTTGGGCATTTGGAATTTGCTCAAAGATTAATGGAGCTTTTGGACGAGGGAAAAATTATTAATATTAGTTC
>CAKRAT010000076.1 GCA_934295165.1 uncultured Dorea sp.
TTTGCATTTATTCTTGGCTTTATCGTTCCTTTTATTATGGGAATCTGGCTTTCATTTTGTAAATTTACAACAGTAACAGATGCGAAATTTGTAGGATTTTCAAACTATATAGAAGCATTGAAAGATACCGCATTCCGTCATTCGTTCTGGTATACGGTATTATTTGCAATCGCATCACTTCTGATCATCAACATTATTGCATTTGCACTTGCAATGGCATTAACAAAAGAAATGCATGGAACTAATATTTTCCGTACGATCTTCTTTATGCCGAACCTGATCGGAGGTATCGTACTTGGATATATCTGGCAGCTGATCTTTAACGGAATTTTATCCAGATATGAGACAGCACTTGCACTGAATGAGTGGTATGGCTTCTGGGGACTGATCATTCTGGTCAGCTGGCAGCAGATCGGTTATATGATGATCATCTATATTGCAGGTCTTCAGTCTATTCCGGGAGATGTGATCGAGGCAGCAGAGATCGACGGGGCAAATAAGATCCAGACATTATTCAAGGTAACAATCCCGATGATGATGCCATCGATCACGATCTGTATGTTCCTGTCAATTACAAACGGATTCAAGTTATTCGACCAGAACCTGTCCCTGACAGCCGGTGAACCGTCTAAGATGTCTGAGATGATGGCGCTTAATATCTTCAATACGTTCTACGGACGTACCGGATGGGAAGGAGTCGGACAGGCGAAGGCAGTCATCTTCTTTGCAATCGTAGTTGTGATCGGTATGATCCAGTTACGTGCAACACGTTCTAAGGAGGTACAGCAGTAATGAAGAAAAAAACAAGTAAATTAAGCTGGTTTGGAACAGGTGCATTTACGATCATCGGTATTGTATATATCATGCCGATCCTGATCGTGCTGATCAACTCATTTAAAAATAAAGTATTTATCAACAAAGAACCATTCAAACTCCCGACAAAGCAGACATGGGTAGGAATCGATAACTTCCTGTCCGCAATTGACAAATATGAACTGCTGAGTGCAGTCGGCTGGACTGTATTTATCACAGTTGGTTCCGTACTTGTGATCCTTGTATGTACTTCTATGTGTGCATGGTATATTACAAGAGTAAACAGTAAGTTTACAAAACTGTTATATTTACTCTGCGTATTTTCCATGGTTGTTCCGTTCCAGATGGTTATGTTCACCTTATCGCTGGTAGCTGACCGTACCGGTCTTCGTACACCTTGGGGAATCATCATCATTTACCTCGGATTTGGTGCAGGTCTTGCAGTATTCATGTTCTGCGGATTTGTAAAATCCATTCCACTGGAAATTGAAGAAGCAGCAATGATCGACGGATGTACACCACTTCGAACCTTTTTCTCCGTTGTACTTCCGATCATGAAGCCGACATACATTTCCGTAGGAATCCTAGAGACAATGTGGATCTGGAACGACTTCCTGCTTCCATATCTGGTACTGGATCTGAATAAGTATAAGACAATCTCAATTGCAATCCAGTATATGAAGGGAAGTTATGGACGTGTAGATATGGGTGCTGTTATGGCAGCGCTGATCCTTGCGGTAATTCCGGTGGTTATCTTCTATCTGGCTTGCCAGAAGCACATTATTAAGGGAGTTGCTGCTGGAGCGGTAAAGGGATAAGTTTCTTTCTATTTAATACATCATCGTGACCACTCAGTCCATGAGAAAGAGATGGTGTTATGTTTGAGGCTAAGATTCCGTGATGTAAGAAAATCTAAGGGCATCAAAATCTCCTAAAAGCAAAGGCATTTCACTCATAACTCGCTTTGCTCAAACAATTCGTTCCATGCCTTTAACGGAGATTTGAATACCCTAAGTTTTTCTAAACATCACTCCATATACGCCGCAAACATAACACCAACTCTTTCTCATGTCGTGATTGGCCAATGATAATGAATTTAATAGAAGGATGTAACTTTTGTGTGTAGCCGGAAAATTTTGGTAAAGGCCTTGATTTTCCGGTCTTTTTTGTACACTTCCGGCCGGGTATCAGCCGCTTAGTAGATTAAATAGAAAACCAATCTAACGCTGCCGCAATCCCCTCATGATCATTATCTTCCGTCACATACAGAAACTGCTCCTTAATATCTTCCGGCGCATTCCCCATCACAATGCCGGTTCCGGCTGTTTTTAACATTTCCAGATTATTATAGTTATCTCCGAAAGCAATGACCTGTTCAAGTGGAATTCCTTTGAACTGACACAGGCGTCTGACAGCAAGCGCTTTGTTGGTATCGGAAGCGTTGATCTCCAGGTGGATTGGAGAAGAATACATCCATTCAAATTATTATCTCTTAAGATTGGTTCAATACAGAAAGGGCTTCTTGCAGAGACAGGGGTAAACGGCAGTCCCTTTCCAACAGTTGCCTGTAATTTCTGCCTGGTAAGTGCCGAGACTGTATGGTTTGAAGTTAATAAGGTTCCGTCTATATCACTGAAAATTGCCTGAAAGGCAAGTGTCTGATTTTTCATATTCTTGTCTCCTTTAAGGTGAAATTAATGTAGAATTCGAATCTACAGATAGAATAACACGATATAGAACATAGAAAAATGTTGTTTTGTGTGTTATTTGTGATAATATTACAATATAAAATGTGTAATCGAGCATTAATAGAAAAGGTGAAGAAAACTGGGAATAATACAAGAGGGAAATGAGCTGTCTTCCGTAAGCCGCAGAGGAAGAATAGAAGAGATATTGAAGGAGAAGCTTCATGTAACGGTGAAAGATATGGCGGCAAGATTTGGCATATCGGAGATGACGATACGAAGAGATTTTCATAAGATGGAAGAATGCGGATGAAAGGTATCTTCTGGTGGACCATACTAAATTTGGAAAAAAGAATCTGATCAAGTATAATGATGTATGTGAATTTGAAAAAATATTTACAGATGAGGAGACGGATTTCCGAATCAGACAGGAAATTGCGGAAGCAGGAGGGAATTTAATAATCTGTGAATAGAAAATTTGTAGTATAGTAAAAAGGAAGAGATAAATAATCGGAAATAAAGGCAGCGAAGGGGAGATACATTAGATATGAATTCAAATTTCGAATATTACAAAATTTTTTATTATGTGGCAAAATATGAAAACCTGACAAAAGCGGCGACGGTATTAAAGACCAGCCAGCCGGCGGTGACAAGAACTATTCACAAACTGGAGAATGAACTGGGATGCCGCTTGTTTACAAGAAGTAAGAGCGGAATGGCACTGACGCCGGAGGGGAGGACCTTTTACGGATATGTTGCAGCAGGGTGTGCGCAGTTCTTCAAAGGAGAGAATGATCTGAGTAATCTGATATCACTGGAGAATGGAACCATCTATATCAGTGCTACGGAGACGGCGCTTCACTGTTATCTCTTTCAGGCGATGGAAGAATTCAACAGTCTGTATCCGAATGTAAGATTCAAGATCCTGAATAACAGTACGACAGAATCTGTCAATGCAGTAAAAGAAGGAAAGGTAGATCTTGCATTTGTATCGGCCAACCTTCAGGTGGCGAAGCCGCTTCGGATGAAGATATTGAGAAAATACAGGGATATACTGATTGCCGGAAAGCGATTTGAAGAATTGAAAGCGGGAAAAGAGGAGTTATCGCTTAAGGAACTGGTGTCATATCCATGGATCAGTCTGACGGCAGAGACGATCACACGCAGATTTTTAAATGAATATTTTGAAAAGAATAATCTGACATTTACGCCAGATATGGAGCTTGCAACAACGGATATGATACTTCCGGCTGTAAGGCATAATCTGGGACTGGGATTTATCCCGGCGGAATTTGCAAGTACGGAGTTAAAATCCGGACAGGTATTTGAGATTAAAGTAAAAGAAAAACTGCCGGAACGTAACATTATCCTGATATATGATACGGAATATCCGCAGAGTATTGCTGCAAAAGAATTTCAGAAGTTCCTGAAAGAAAGAGACGCATAAAAAATAGAATAAAAAAGCCCGGAAGCTTATACAAATTCGGATGATCAATAATGATCGACAAAGATAAAGGTATCGAATTGGAGTTAAACATTTGTAAGCTTCCGGGCTTTTATGCATTTTTAAATAAACAAACTAATTAATTGGAGTTTTTAGTTGTGCCATTCCCAGTTACGGATTTCTTCAAGATCCTGTCCGTACTCGGCAATGTACTGTTTGTGCTCAACCAGCTTGTCGTTCATCTTCTGGATCAGGAATGATCCCTTGTTGCCAAGCTGTGGCAGGTGCATGATTGCATCTTTTACCAGGTTGAAACGGTCGATCTGGTTCTGTACACGCATATCGAATGGTGTAGTGATCGTTCCTTCTTCCTGATATCCATGAACGGAAATGTTGTGGTTGTTACGTTCATATGTAAGTTCATGGATCAGTGTCGGATATCCGTGGAATGCGAAGATGATCGGTTTATCTTTTGTGAAGATTGCATCATATTCTGCATCACTTAATCCATGTGGATGTTTGTGATCGGATTCCATCTTGAACAGGTCAACAACGTTAACAACACGAATCTTGAGTTCTGGCATTTCATCACGAAGAATTGTAACAGCAGCCATTGTTTCAAGAGTTGGTGTGTCACCGCAGCAAGCCATAACAACATCTGGTTCTTCACCACAGTCGTTACTTGCCCAATCCCAGATTCCGATACCCTGTGTACAGTGCTTAACAGCCTGTTCCATAGATAACCACTGGCAGCTTGGGTGTTTTGAAGCTACGATAGCGTTGACATAGTTCTTGCTCTTGATACAGTGATCGAAGCAAGAGAGTAAGCAGTTAGCATCCGGTGGGAGATACATGCGGACAACATCTGCTTTCTTATTAGCGATGTGATCCAGGAATCCTGGGTCCTGATGTGTAAATCCGTTGTGATCCTGCTGCCATACGTTTGATGTCAGGATGAAGTTCAGGGAAGCAATCGGCTGTCTCCATGAAAGCTGGTTGCATACTTTTAACCATTTTGCATGCTGGGCTGCCATTGAGTCAACGATACGAATGAATGCTTCGTAACTTGCGAAGAATCCATGACGTCCTGTTAACAGATAACCTTCCAGCCATCCTTCACACATATGCTCACTTAACATACCATCCATGATACGTCCGTTTCTTGCAAGACAATCGTCTGTGTCAAGAAGTCCGGCATTCCAGTCACGGTTCTGTGTCTCAAATACTTTGTATAAACGGTTAGACATACTTTCGTCAGGTCCGAAGATACGGAAGTTCTTGTTCTCTTCGTTTAATTCAAAGATGTCACGGATATATCCGCCAAGTTCGATCATATCCTGAGCTTTTGTCTTACCTGGTTCAACTTCGATTCCATAAGAACGGAAATCAGGAAGTCTTAAGTCTTTCAATAATAATCCACCATTTGCATGTGGGTTTGCTCCAAGACGGGCATCTCCCTTTGGTGCAAGTTCTGCAAGTTCTGGAATCAGACGTCCGTTTTCATCAAACAGTTCTTCCGGACGATAGCTTTCCAGCCACTCTTTTAAGAGATCAAGATGTTCTGGACTTTCCATAGTAAGTGGTACCTGATGTGCACGGAAAGAGCCTTCAATCTGCTGTCCGTCAACAACCTTCGGTCCTGTCCATCCCTTTGGTGTACGCAGAACGATCATTGGCCATACCGGACGTTCCGGATCTTTGTTATCACGTGCATTTTTCTGGATTGCTTTAATCTCTTCGATTACAGTATCCATAGTCTCAGCCATCTTCTTGTGCATAGTCATCGGATCATCACCTTCTACGAAGTAAGGTTTCCATCCGCAGCCTTTGAAGAAGCTTTCGATTTCTTCATGAGGAATACGTGAGAAGATTGTAGGGTTGCTGATCTTATATCCATTTAAATGAAGAATAGGAAGTACAGCACCGTCTGTAACAGGGTTCAGGAACTTGTTAGACTGCCATGAAGTAGCTAACGGTCCAGTCTCTGCTTCACCATCGCCAACAACAACTGTTGCAATCAGATCCGGGTTGTCAAATACAGCACCGAATGCGTGTGCGATAGAATATCCAAGCTCTCCACCTTCGTTGATAGATCCAGGTGTCTCTGGTGCACAGTGACTAGGAACTCCACATGGGAATGAGAACTGTTTGAACATTTTCTTCATACCTTCCTCATCCTGGCTGATGTTTGGATATACTTCGCTGTAAGAACCTTCCAGATATGTATTAGCAATCAGGAAGTTTCCGCCATGTCCAGGACCTGATAATAAGATCATGTCCAGATCATAACGTTTGATTTCACGGTTGCAGTGTACATAGATGAAGTTCTGTCCAGGAACAGTACCCCAGTGTCCAACGATTTTTTTCTTAATCTGATCCATTGACAGTGGCTCTTTTAAGAGCGGATTGTCAAGGAGATATAACTGACCGGCTGACAGATAGTTTGTAGCACGCCAGTAGGCATCCATCTTTTCAAGCATTTCCTGAGAAAGTGGCTGTTTCTCAAGACATGTGTTTGTGTCTCCCATATTCTTACCTCTTTCATAAAAATTTTGTTAATTTTTTAACCGAATATAGAATAGCATAATGTGGAAATGTCGTAAAATACAAATTTTGCATTGAGATTATAAGTTTTTGATATGGGTGTGCAGGGGATGAATCAGAAGAACAGGAGCAGAAAGAGCAGACAGCGGAAATAAGAAAGATTGAAAGTCCGCTGACAGGAAAAATCAATCCGTTAAGTGAAGTATTTTCAAGTGAGATGATGGGAAAAGGATGTGCGGTCATTCCGGAAGAGGGAAAAGTATATGCACTATTTGACGGAAAAGTAGTAGGACTTTTAGACAGCCATCATGCAGTAGGAATAGAAAGCACAGATGGAGTAGAAGTCCTGATCCATGTCGGTATGGATACGGTAAAACTGAACGGAAGACCTTTGGTTGGTATCAGAATGTGATCCGAACAAACGGGGAAGAGCTGTAGATAAGAATATAAAATGCAGGGTTGACATACAGCTGAGACAATGGTATCATTTTAACCATAGTATGTTACTTGTTAGCGAACGAATGAACGAGGCATTAACTATGTATAAATCAAATGTATTTATGCAGGGTTAGTGCCTTTTTCTTTACATTAAAAAGAGGAAAGTGGCCTACACTATGCATAGATACCGTACAAAGAAAAGGAGAAAAACTATGAAAGACAAAATCTTTGGCGTATTGCAAAGAGTAGGGCGCAGCTTCATGCTCCCAATCGCAATCCTTCCGGTAGCAGGATTGCTCCTTGGCCTTGGTAGTTCATTCACCAATGCCACAACAATCGCAACTTATGGACTGCAGGGAATTCTGGGAGAAGGAACCATCCTTCATTCACTGCTGATCATCATGAACAAAGTCGGAAGTGCAATCTTCGATAACCTCCCGCTTATCTTTGCCGTTGGTGTAGCCATCGGTATGGCAAAGAAGGAGAAGGAAGTTGCGGCATTATCTGCACTGATCGCATACTTTGTTATGCATATTTCTGTTAACAGTATGCTGGAAATCAGCGGTAAGATCGCAGCAGACGGAACCATTTCCAAGGATGTGCTGGAAGGAACCATCGCTTCTGTATGTGGAATCAACACACTGCAGATGGGTGTATTTGGCGGTATCATCGTAGGTCTTGGTGTTGCGGCACTTCACAACCGTTTCCACAAAATCGTACTGCCGAATGCGTTATCATTCTTCGGCGGTTCAAGATTTGTTCCGATCATTTCAACGATTACTTATATGTTCGTCGGAATTGCAATGTATTTCGTATGGCCGGTTGTGCAGAATGGTATCTATGCACTTGGAGGTCTGGTAACAGGAACTGGATATTTTGGAACACTGATCTTCGGTATTGTGAAACGTGCACTGATTCCATTCGGTCTGCACCATGTATTCTATCTTCCATTCTGGCAGACAGCTGTCGGCGGAACGATGGAAGTCGGTGGAAAGCTGATTCAGGGAGGTCAGAATATTTTCTTCGCACAGCTTGCTGATTCTGCAAATATTACACATTTCAGTGCAGATGCAACAAGATATTTCTCCGGTGAGTTCATCTTCATGATCTTCGGACTTCCGGGTGCAGCACTTGCGATGTACCGTACAGCAAAACCAGAGAAGAAAAAAGCAGCTGGCGGACTTCTTCTTTCAGCAGCACTGACATGTATGTTAACAGGTATCACAGAGCCTCTGGAGTTCTCATTCCTGTTTGTAGCACCGGTTCTTTTTGCAGTGCAGGTTGTACTTGCAGGTAGTGCATATATGATCGCACATATCCTGAATATTGCGGTAGGACTGACATTCTCTGGTGGATTCTTAGATCTTCTGTTATTCGGTATCCTTCAGGGAAATGCGAAGACAAGCTGGATCAGAATCATTCCGGTAGG
>CAKRAT010000077.1 GCA_934295165.1 uncultured Dorea sp.
AAATCCTGTTTCTGATTGAAAATCTCCAGTTCTTTCAGGATCTGCTTCACCTGTTCTTTATATTTCTCGTAATTTGAACTCATGCCGATTCCCAGAACGCCGATCCTTTCGTCCGGTGCGATTCCATAACCTTCCTTTATGAGTTCTTTTACCTGCCGGTCATCTTTCAGCTTTCCCGCCATCGCATTCGGAAAAATGTAATCCAGATTCAGTATGTGTTTCCACTTCTTCTCGTTTTCCAGCTCTCTTCTCAATCTTCTCAGTACATTACGGACTTCATAAGTTTTCAATGGTTTGACCAGAAAGTCTACGGCACCGAGCTCCATCGCACGCTTTGCATAGAGGAATTCCGGGCAGGAACTTGTAATCACAATTTTGCAGGATATCTTTCTTTTCTGCAGCACTTCGATCATCTCGAATCCATCCATCTTCGGCATCCGAATGTCCGTAAATATTACGTCTGGTGCAATATTTTCCCGGACCAGCTTTTCGACCAACGCAAGTCCTTCCACTCCATTGGACGCACTTCCCATGATCTCTATGTCTGTTTCTTCCTGCTCCAGACATTGTAACAGATCATCTCTATACAGTTCATTATCTTCTACGACAACTATTCTCATAAGGAAATACCTCCTTCCAGATTGCATCCGCCTGCCAGATTTCTAATTATTTCACAACACCTTTCATCCCAGATGATACGCATCCAGTGCTTTTGTCAAATATCTGATTGTCTTATTCACTGCCTCATCTGCCGCCGGCTTATCTTTGTCACTTTGCATGGTTGCAAGCATTCCCCGATAGATCAATACACTCATCTCCTTCTGTTCGCGGATCTCCTGTTCAGACATCTCGTAATTCCTTTCTCCGATCACCCTTCCGGACTAAAAAATGTGTTACATTTATTCATCTCTTCTATAATTAATATATACATTTTTATCTTAGCATTTCAATTAAATTTTTTCAATTATTTGCAAGACATTCTGGTAGTCCTTACAGCAATCACCGAAAGTATCATCAGTGTCCGTATATGGATGCTTTTCTAAATACCCGTGAGATCCGCAATGGCAGCTTTTCTTATATACTTTACATCTGCCGAACCTGGCACCGGCTGCTTCTTCCGAACGTATGACGGTCAAAAAAACGAAGAGAATCTTTATTGAATCTCTTCGCTTTTTTATCGTTATACATTTATCGGAGCTTTCCGATTACCAACATTTTTATATTAGCGCAATTAAATTAAAAAAATTAACTTCTCTTTCTTCTTACCAGTACAATACCAGCTGCTGCCGCTGCCCCTATCATAAGCATCAGATACATCATCATGTCACTACCGTCTCCCGTTTTCACTACTTTTGCCGATGTAGTTGGTGTGTTCGTTACTTTCGGCGTATTGCTGCTCTTTGGTGTATTGGTGTTCTTCGGTGTGTCCGGTGTCTTCGGTGTATCTGGCGTTTTCGGTGTGTCCGGTGTATCTGGTGTCTTGTCTTCTTCGTAATAATTTGTGAATACTATATCGTCCTTGCTGACTTCTGCCAGAAGTGCACCGCTTCCGTCATCTGTAACTGTAATTTGAACCGGATAGCTATTCCCGTCATATTTTACACGATCCTGCTCATCATTTACTTCCGAAATTGTATATTCATATACACCGGCTTCCCCGAATTTCAGATTGTCGAATCTGACTGTTCCGGATCCGTCATTCTTCGCTTCTGCGATCACATTACCCTCTGCATCCTTTAACTGGAATGTAAACTGTCCTTCTTCCAGTTCTTTGCCTTCTAATTTCTTAGCCACTTCTATCGTTACAATTACCGATTCAGCTTTATAGCTGTTATGGAATGTTATTGCATTCCCATCTGCCGGAACAATCTCATCGTTGTCCACCAATGCTACCGCCTGATGTGATGCACTGAGTGTTCCGTTACCATTATCAGTAATCTGTGTATACACGCTGTAGGTCTGATCATCGTATGTAATTCCTGTCCCGCTTCCTTTCACCTCTCGTACCGTGTACATATGATTTCCTGGTTCTGTATAGGTGATACTGTCAAATACCACATTGCCGGCTGCGTCATTGCTTCCTGCCGCAACTACATTTCCATCTTCCAGAAGTTCAAAATTAAATTCACCTTCTGTCAGATTTCTGCCTTCCAGAATCTTGTTCACTTTAATCTGATCTGTAATGCTGGATGGAATTTCACTGACACTATATGTATTAGTGAATATAAACATTGATCCGTCCACAGGATTTCTTGCTATGGTAAGTGTTCCTTTACCATCATCCTGCAATGTAATGCTGAATGTCTTTACCGCATCTGCATCATTGGTCACACCTGCCACATTTCCGGATTCTGTAACCTTGTATTCATACACTTTGGTTCTCATTCCATTTTCATCCGATTCCACATTCTGCAGCAGATCCGTTGTAAATGTAAGCTTGCCAAAGCTGATATTTCCGGCTGCATCATTTAACACTGTCGTCTGATCCGGCATCGGTGCACCTTCTGTCAATGCTTCCAGTGTAAATGCAAATTTACCTGTAATATCCGCCGGTGTCAGTCCTTCTGCATGTGTCAGTGTCTTGCTTCCGGTAATCTCTGCCTGAACAGGCTGTGTTCCGTACTGATTCACAAATTCAAACTGATTCTTTCCTTCCGGATAATTTGTTACTGCGGTCAGGACACCATTTCCAGAATCTGTTACCGTTACAGTAAAATCATACGTACCTGTTACCACACTTACTCCATTCGGAATTGTCTGACCTTCTGTATCTTCATATATTCTATAGCTAAGTGTGTATACCGTGTTGCCACTGGCATCTGTTGATTTCACAGCATATCCTTCATTCACAGCCTGATTAAGTGCTACCGCACCTTCTCCGGCAGCTGTATCTGAAGTCTTATAACTAATCGGGTCAAATGTAATCGTTCCATCTGCTTCATTCGATTTTGACTGTAATACAGTTCCTTTGCTTCCATCTGCCGGTCTGACCGCCAGTTTAAACTGAAATTCTCCTGCTCTCAGATCACGTCCATACATGATTTTCATTGCAGATATATCTGCCCTGCTTCCGCCGTCTACTTCCGTAGAACTTTCATAATGATTAGCAAATACTGCCTGATCTGTTGCTGCAGATATTGTACCATTATCATAAGAAACATCTGCTTTGAGTCTACCGATATTCTCAGTATCACGTGTCACAACGACCGTCACCTGCGCTGTATGATCATCATATATCATTCCACCCGCCGGTGTCTGCGGAACACTCTCCTGAATCTGGAATGTATAGGTTCCTTCTTCCGTAAATGTCATATCTCCGAAACGGAATCCCTGTGCAATTCCATCTTTTGCTCCTGCTGCAACTGCTTTATCACCATTTGCCGCAATCTTTACTGTTCCATTCTCAATCGCTGCTCTGGTGTTGTCATCCCCTGCCATCAGTGTGAATGCAAAAGCTTCTCCGGATTTCATATCTCTTCCGGTCAGTATTTTACTTCCTTTTAAAGCAGTATCTCCGGCCAGTGTTACCGGTTCATCCGGAAGGCCGATTGTCAGGCGGCCATTGTTACCCAGATATGTAATCACATTTTCGCCTTTGAAACTATCTTCCCATACAGGGCTGATTGCCTTTACTGACGTTGCAGTCTTATTTGCTCCTTCCGCTTTATCCTCTGCAAAATATGACAGACTTGTCGTTCTCGGAGTTCCTGCCGGAATATAATTCACACCGGCATTATTCTGTTTCGCATAATCACCAAGAAGCAGATTACTGTTACCCGGAATTGTCACTGTATTAATCTTGTTGACTGCTTTTCCATCCGCACCCGGTTCGTAGTATTCCCGCTGATAATAATAGATTGTTGCTCCACTTTTATCTATGTTACCAGTTGCCAGCTTCGTACATTCTTTATCTGTATAAAGTATCGAATCCTCCTGGAAATAATAGAATGCATTCGTCCTTGCCGGCTCAAACTGTGCATATGCACCGATACCACCGGATCCACTGCCGGCCTGACTCTGATCATATTTGTTACTGTAGAAATGTACCTGATTATTCTCATCTCTGTTCGCATCAATATATGCTTTTAACTGCGCATCAGGATTTGCCAGCTTCTCTTCCACACCGGCTTTCAGGCTCACATCATAGAACAGACGCATCGGATAGGTCTCATCTATGGTCATTTTTCCATCTTTTTTAACTTCATAATATCTGAGTGGAATCAGATTTGCCGGAATCTTCACAGTAACAACATCTCCTGTCCGGAGCTGATCTGCGCCAATTGCCTTTTCTACCGTAATCTGAATATCTTCCAGATTGCCTTCCGGATATACATGGTTCGTATCCGGGATCTGTTTTTCGAAGATATATGTCACAATCGTTTTATTGTCTGTCGTAATCTCCGTCTTGCTGGTATATTTACATAACTCATTCGCATATACCAGCGTGTTGAGATCATCCACCTGCATATAATCGCCAAGCTGGTCTGTCATGGTAATATAACCGGACTCACTTGGATCTTCCCCCTGATCCACCTGAGTTGGGGACTGTATAGAAGCAATAATTTCATCTTCGATCTGTGTAAAGATATCTCCCAGCTCGGTTGCATCTGTCGCTGTTTTATAATATTCCGTATCCTTCCCGTTCTTATCCTTTGCGCGGGTTCCCAGCTTCTTATATGTTGCCGCATCCGGATAATTGCTGGACAGACCATGCATAAATGCATTCGCACTTTCTGTTTCGGTCCATGATCCATTTTCGATATAGCCAGTTTTTGTAGTATCTGCACCCTCGAATATACCAATCGTATAGATATCCGTGTCAGATTTTAAGGTCTTTGCCGTTGAGATTGCAGAATTAGCTACATCCGGATCAAAATTACTATAAGACGCTGGTTTTCCATCTGTAAAGAATATCACTACTCTTTTTACATTTTTCCGGCCTTCGTTCCCTTCTGCTGTCTGTTTGCTCTGATTGATAAGTCTCTGTGTCAGATTCATAGCCTTATCTGCCTGCGTAGCCCCTGCCGGTTTAAGAGCATCTATTTTCTTCTTCAATTCAGATTCACTAGCGCTTGTATATGCTTTAAAATCACTGACAATCTGGGTATAATTATATGAATATCCTCCATCGCGATATATATCATTTCCAATCCTGTCAGTTTGTTTTCCTGCAAATTTTACAACCGCAATACGGCTCTGCTTATTTTCATCCGTTCTTTTATCATTGGCTGTTGCCGAACTGTCAATGAATTGATTCACTGCATTCTTAAGTGCATCTATCCTTTTTGTACTGTCAGCTCTTCCCATTGGATCAGCCATGCTTCCTGATATATCCAGTACCAGCACGATATCCAACGGCACTGACATCTCTCCCGTAATCTTAGCCGTCGAGGATATTGCAGAAAGACCAACCAGAAAATCTGAATCCGCACTTTTTCTGATCGTTGCTGAATTTGATTCATCCGTCCTGCTTGTAAGCGTAATCTCCTCCGTGGACACGGATTTGTCTGTCCATATGCGCCCTATGTTTTTCGTGCTGTCATCCAGTGCGTTCGCCTCATGCCAGTTATTTATGGTTACATCGTCTGCTGTTGTACTTCTTGCGGCATTCACCTGTTGCGGCCACAGACTAAGCACCATAACAGTTACAATGATAAATGCCAATACCGAAGTAATTTTCATCTTCTTCATCTTCAGCACTCCTTCCCTTTTTCTTGTGAAATTTACTTTACGATTTTCTTAATACTTACATTTTACCATTGCCATTTTGTCTTTTGTAGGCACTTTCCAGGACGAAAAAGTGCCTTTTTTCCTGTCTGATTGCTATCTTATTCTGATTGTTATCTTGTTCTGATTGTTATCCTGCGTGCCGGTGCTGGTGCAGATATTTCTCCCGGGTGGCAAGTCCGCCACGGATATGGCGTTCCTGCTTGTTCACATCAAGAACTTTACGGACGCTCTGCGCCAGGGCTGGGTTGATCTGCTCCAGACGGTCGGTGCAGTCTTTATGTATCGTACTCTTGCTAACCCCAAACTCCTTCGCTGTCTGGCGCACAGTGGCTTTATGTTCGATGATATAATATGCGATTTCTACTGCCCTCTCCTCAATGTAATCTTTCATAAAAATAACCCCTGCATAAATTGTTTTTTACAATCTATGCAAGGGGATTTTGATGTATGTCTGCATTTTCTTGTACTCTCAGACTTTCCTCTTGCGGTGTGGCAACGCTCTTGTATCACAGAAAATCATACTCCCAGTCGTCATCACCTTCCAGCCAGTCATTCATCATTTTATCATCTATATAATCATCATCTAAAAACATTTCGATTATCTGCTTTGCTTTTTCATATTCCTTCTGTCGCGAATCTGATTTCTCCATGATTATCTACTGCTTTTAATTATGTGATGACTGATTTTCTTCATAATACCTGTCAGCAATATATTCTGCTGATTCAGCCCACAATCCATTTTCCGTTTCCTGTAATGTTTTATATGTCTCAGATTTATAAAATCGCAATACTGCCTCTTCGAAAGTTATATGAAAATGTTGCTGTAATAACTTTATTACATCTCTTATCTGTATGCATACATTCATTGTAATATCTTTCCCATTAAAACTATATATCTTCTCTGGCATAAGAATTCCTCCTGACTGGTTTCAAATACTGTAATGCTTTTTCAGTATGAAAAGACACCTGGTTATTCACTTTATTGTATCTCAATCTTTCTACTGCTTCCTTAGCAGACAGTATATTAGCAATGTATAACTGTACAGTTTCCATTGTATTATCATCTGCCACTGGTCCAATTACCACATCATAATTATGCTGTAATCCCCCTTCACTTCTGTTTAACTTGATAAACTCTAACCACTCTTCGTCCAATCTGTCAAACCGCTTTACTTTTAATGTGGGCACTTCTTCAAATAAAAATTCATAAACATAATATTCTTTCTTCTTTTCTCGTAAAGATAGTCTATATGCCCATTCCTTAGATTGCGCTTGTAATATTGTTGTATAAAATCCTTTACCAAAATCACGACGATTATGCGATTTACTGAGATCTATTTTTTCAAAATTAAAACAGCTGCCATGATAAACTACCAATTCTCTGGAATCATCCGCTATCACATTTTCTACAAACTCCATTATTTCTTCAAAATTAACTTGATGAAGATATTCATGCTGGATTAGCATGTTTTCAAATACTTGGTTTTTGTGAAATAATTTCGCAACTTCATTACCAGAAAGGTTATATTTTCTTGCATATGCCTCCATAGCTTCAACGGATAACATTTCACAATCTGTCTGTACGCTCACTACTCATCAGCCCCCATTTCTGATTGCTTTTTCTTAGTATAACATACTATAATATCAGTTTTCTACAATTTCTCAATCAGTAAAAACTTCACAAGTACCTTTTTATTCAACTATCCATATCAACTTGTCCTTATATCGTTCTATTTTGTTACTACCATATGTATCGTACTCTTACTAACCCCAAATTCCTTCGCAGTCTGACGCACAGTGGCTTTATGTTCGATGATATAATATGCAATTTCTACTGCCCTCTCCTCAATGTAATCTTTCATAAAAATAACCCCTGCATAGTTTGTTTTTTACAATCTATGCGGGGGATTTTGATGTATGTCTGCATTTCCCTTTTGTACTTTCGGATTTTCCCTTATATAAGCCTTATAAACCAACTCTTCCCAGACACACCACCAACCCAATCGCACCAACAGCCACAAACACTAACCCGATACCGGCTGCCTTTTTCCTTTTCTCCATAATCACTAACTGTCTGCTGTCCCTGGAATTCATCAGATAGTTTCTTCGACCTATTAGATATAGTAACAACCCACTTGAATTATTCCCGTTCGCAGCAAGCAGTCCCCATAATTTTGGATGTTTTAATCCACGGGCGGCTGCATCCATCACCGTTAACCGATAGATCTGATATACCGTTTCCATAGCTCCGACAACTGCGGCCGCACCAAATATCACAGCCAATACAATA
>CAKRAT010000078.1 GCA_934295165.1 uncultured Dorea sp.
ACTATATGGGCAGTGAAATGATCAATCCTTGGACACAAGTAAAATCATATCATGGACATTTTGAGAGATCACAAACAATAAGCCAATAAATTTTCCGCCACAATATGCACATAAGCCTTTGGATTTATAATATTCATACATATCTACAGAGTTTTTTATGTTATTTTTTTTACAATAAAAATAAGCATAAGAGTTCTTTTCACATTCCACGTAAGCATTTGGTGTTAAAGAAAAAGCATATTTATCAATCTTTATAACTGAAGAAGGTATAAAGATTTTTTTTGTAATTAATATTCCCAATAATGCCATTTTTTCAATAATACGTATATTGTTAGGAAGAATTACTTCATCAATTTCAACTCTATTAGTACCATATGGAATAGTATATGATTTTATACGTGTAATATTGTTGTTTTGGCAAAGAGTTTTTAATATTTTTAATTTATCATTTTTTTCTGTACAAGTAAATGGAACATCAATTACGATAGAAATATTTTTTTCTTTTAAGAAATATTTGTATGCATAAGAATTTTTTTCACAGTATATATAAGCTCCATTTTTTATCGAAAATGCATTATGCCCGATTTTTTTTACTGATTTAGGAATGTAAATTGCGTCAGTTACAATTAATCCAGAAAATGCATTATCATATATTATTTCTATAGAATCTGGTAAAATTATTTGTTTAATTTCTTTATTATCTAGATTTAATTTGATAAATGCATTTTTTGAAATATATGAATATTTTTCGGGTAGTGTTAGAGTTTGAGGTATATTATCTGCACATGTATAATATTTTAAAACTGTGTCTTGTGCAAAATGCTTTTTCTTTTTTAAAACTTTTCTATTATCTACAAAAATGTATTCATTATTGT
Source organism: uncultured Dorea sp. (assembly GCA_934295165.1). Taxonomy (GTDB): domain Bacteria; phylum Bacillota; class Clostridia; order Lachnospirales; family Lachnospiraceae; genus Dorea_A. The sequence continues at coordinate 876 of CAKRAT010000078.1, forward strand.
ATTTCTTTCTAAACCATAGATAAATTTTTCTTTGATCATTACCTTCTGTAATGAGTGTTTTTTTTCCGCATCTATTTCTAAAAATAAAAAATAAATATTCATCGTTATTTTTTTGCTTGACAATTATATATTTTTTTTGATGACTTATATCAAATTCATCACAAAAATCAAAAAAACGAGTGGTTCCATCAGGCATTGAAATTTCTATTGGTTGATTACAAATATCTTTTGAAATATTTATTACGTTTTTATAACTATAAACAAGATGACCACGATGTTTTGATTTTGATATAGGAATATTTGTTTTATCGATGTTAACGTCAGGGATAGTTAATGGTTCATTTATATTATTTGATGCTGGTTGTTTATTTTTTAAGCCAGTTATTTTATTTAAATTGTTGTCAATAGTATTGTGCTCTGATTCGTAATATATATTTGGTGAAACAGGAGCATTGAGTAGGTTAGGTAGAGAAGTAGAGGATTCATTAGGAATATTTGTATAATTATTGTTTGTTATTTGTAAATCATCATTTCTATTATCTGTAAAGGCTTTAATCACATCTAAGATTTGTGTGATTTGGTGAGAGTTTTCATCAATTTTATGTAATGCAATTATTTGTCTATTATGAATGTAAAAAGTAAATGAATCATTTAGTATAACTTTTTCGAGTTCAAGAACGATAATAGATTTTTTGTATGTAAAGGTGGCAAGTTCAACTTCACTATCTACAGCTTCTGATGTTTGTGAAGAATTACTTAAAAGAAGTACAAAACAACTGCAATTTCTTATGGCATTTGTTATGACAGCTGCATATTTACTTCCAGCAGGTATATCGTAAGGAGCCATCCAATTGTCGATATTATGTTTGGTTAAAAGTGTACGAATTGTATCTGCTTCAGATTTATTTTTTGAGCTATAACTAATAAATGCATATCCCATCAATATTCTCCAATCTATATATATTATATTTTAATAAGGCATTGTAAATAACAAAATTGATTCTTTGATAGTGAATACAATAAATGTTCATATAAAAACTCTTTTATTATATCATAAAATGTATCTTTTGGTTATACTACAGCTATTTTGGTAAATTAAAATAAAAAATTCATATTTTTGGATTTATCTCGTTTACTTATAATAGGTTAGATAAACGAGGCAAATCAATTAGAAAAAGAAATGGAGGTAGTTAATATGAAAAATATGTATTTATTAGCTATAGTACAAGGAATCGGGAAGACAAAAATGGAATCAGCGTTGTTTGATACGATGTTTTTTGGCAGTTATTATTATGGGAATCAAGGAGAAACAGCACCAATAGAATGGATTATTTTAAAAGAAGAAAATGGACGGAAACTTCTGCTTAGTAAATATATTATTGATGCAGTTGATTACCATGAAAAAGGGCAGGTTCAATCGTGGGAAGAATGCAGTATTCGTACATGGTTAAATACAGAATTTATAAAGAAATCTTTTTCTGAAACGGAAGCAGCATGTCTTATCGAAACAAGACGAGATGAAACAAGAAATCTTTTTTATCAAACGGAAGATTTGAAACAGTGTGAAGATAAGGTATTTTTATTAAGTGTAGAAGAAATTGAAAAATACTTAGGAACAGATAAAGTTGCTATGGGTCCTGTAACACCATATGCTTTAGAAAGAGGAGTGTTTACACAAAATGCCGGACTTTGGTGGACCTGTACACCGGGAGATGATTTTGGAATGCAGACATATATTGATACAGAAGGCGGAATTGCATATGAAGGCTGTTATCAACAGAGAAGTGAAGTTGGACTTCGTCCGGCTGTGTGGATTAATGAAGAAGATTAGACTTCTTAAGTATCAAGAATGTTTAATACGGAAAAATTAAAATTAATTGTCAAATTAGGCTATTCAATTGAAAAAGAAAGTTATAAATAGCTTATTGTATATGAAATGGAATTGTAAGTACAATATTGTTTTTGTATCAAAATATAGAAGGAAAGTAGCATATATATGGAAAAATAAAACGGGATATAGTAAATATATTGAGTGTGCTATGTAAGAAAAGGTGTAGAAATAGTAGAGGTAGAGATATGCTGTAATACTTAAGATAAAGTATTTACAAAGCAAACAAAAATATGTACAAAAATAAAATGTTTTTTTAATAATAGTGTAGTATAATTATAAAAAAAGATGATTGTTTGCAATTAATATCTCTAAAATTCAGTTTTTATGATATTTTAAGTTTGTTTCAAGTATATAAAATCTTAAGGCTGTGAGGATTTAAGATTAAAATATGAAAAATATACAGAGGGCAGTAATGGTTTATAAATTTAAATATGATATTTTAAAATGAATAAAAGAAAGTGAAATTATTAAGATAATTAGGGGTTAATTATGTATTATAAAATTAAGGATGGAATATTAATTAGAAATATTGGAGGGATTTATTTTATTATTGATATATTTGAGCCTGATTATGGAAAAAACAAAGAAATATTAGTAATAAATGAAACGGGAGCCAATATTGTTGAAAAGATGATAGAAGGGAAAAATTTTTGCTTAAAAGATATAGTGCAAGAGGTTAAGAAGATTTATTACGATATACCAGAAAACATATTAGATAAAGATATAACACAATTAATATGTAGATTAATAGAAGAATCTTATGTTGAGGAGCTAAATAAATGAAAGAACCGGAATTATTTCCATTTAAAACATTACAAGATGGACAGTTTGAGTACTGGTCAAAAATACATCATCCATTTACGGGTGGAATTGAAATAACAACTCAGTGTAATTTTAATTGTATTCACTGTTATTTAAAGGATGATCATTCGAAGTTAAATTATCTTTCAACATCTCAGATAAAAAGTATAATTGATGATTTATATTCAAATGGGGTTCTTTATATTTATATTACAGGAGGTGAGATTTTTTTAAGAGAAGATTTTTGTGAAATATATATTTATGCAAAGAAAAAAGGGTTTTTAATTACATTATTAACAAATTTGAGTTTGTTAACTGAAAAAATAATCAAAATACTAAAAGAATATCCGCCACTTTTAGTAAGTGTTAGTTTATATGGTGCAACAAATGAAACATATAAGAAGATAACAGGAATATCGGGATTTAATACGGTTTTTAATAATCTTCTGTTACTAAAGAAAAATAGAATTACTTTTGAAGTAAAATATGTTCTTATGAAAGAAAATAAAAGAGAGTTTGAAAAGGCCAAAGAGATTGTAGAAAAAACTTTGAATATGGAGTTTAATTATTACTATGAGCTTTTTCCAACGTTTAGAGGAAATAATACGACATTAAGTCATATGTTGTCATATGATGAGATTATAGAAATAGAAAAAAGTGATACTAATATATTAGATTATCGACGTTTTACATACAAAATTGAAAATCCATTTATTAACTCAGGGGAAAAGAAAGAGTTTTACTGTTTAGGTGGGGCATGTCGATTTTTTATTGATTCGAAAGGTTTTGTTTATCCTTGTCATAAATTAAGGATTAAAACAAAAAATGTATTGGAATGTGAATTTAAAAAAATTTGGAACGATTTTATAAAAGTTTTAGACAAGCCTGCTACTGTAAATAATAAATGTATTAATTGTAGATATCTAATGTTTTGTCAACCATGTCCAGGTGAAAACCTTTTATATAATAATCAACCAGGAAAGCCAAATGAGCAACAATGCAAATTGACTAAATTACGTATTCAAGAACTAATTAATGATGGGAGGGAGGTGAAAATAGATGAAAGAATGTAAAAAATACCAGAAACCACAAGTATATAAAGTTTCAATTGAGACGACAAAAAAGAAGAGTGGTAAAAATTCTAATAATTCAGGTGCATGTGGTGCAGATTGCTATAGATTAGCAAGATTTTATTAATTTAAATATTTTATACGTATGGTAAAATAAAACAGAATTACTGCAATTCAATTGCAGGAATGGTTCCAGATGATGCAGGAATCTAAAGGACGACCTCAACAAATCCCGCTGGATGAATGGTGCAAAGAGAATTATGGGATTTCTGCAGCTGGATATTATTACAGAGTAAGAAAGGTAAAAGAAGCTTATCTGGATCAGGTATCTGAAGAAAACCTTCAGCAAAATCTGGCAATCATACCCAAAGAACTGCTTCATGAAGATCGGATTGTACCAAAAAATTCATCAAAACTTCAAGCTGCAGATTCTTTCCTTGATATCTTTCAGGACGATCTTCGTATCCGTATCTATGAAAATACGAACGAACAGCTTCTTTGCCGTGTACTGAGGAATCTAAAAAATGCTAAATGATGCAAAAGATCTTCAGGCTGTTTATATTGTGTGTGGTTATACAGATCTAAGAAAAGGAATCGACTCTCTTTCAAACATCATTTCTCAAACCTATGGGATGGATCCTTTTCAACCCGGAACCCTGTTTATGTTCTGTGGTCGTAAAACTGACCGGATCAAGGCACTTATATGGGAAGGTGATGGATTTTTACTCTGTTATAAACGGTTAGAACAAAAAGCCAGTAAATTCCAATGGCCCAGAAGTCAGGAAGAAGTATGTAAGCTTACATCCCAGCAGTTTCGATGGCTGATGGAAGGTCTGACGATCAAGCCTAAAAAATGTATTCAGAAAATAGATCATCCACGTTTCGTCTGAACATTCTGTGGATAAAGTATTCCTGTCAAAATGACTTTATCCACGGATTTAAAAAGTTGTCTCATATCTCTTTACATGCGTTTATGTTCTATGATAGTGTGGTCTTATGAAAGAGATCATATTTAACGAGGGACAATTAAACAGATTTACAAAGAAACAGATCATCGAACTGTTTCTTTCTCAACAGGAACAGCTGCAAAAACAGACAACACAGTTAGAAGAACTGAACCGAAAGTTTGACCTGATCTATGAACAGCTTACCATGTCACGAACAGATCGTTTTGCTCAGAAAACGGAGAAATTTGACTATGATCAGTTGACTCTGTGTTTTAACGAAGCTGAAGTTACGATAGAAACAGACTGTGCAGAAGAACCATTGATCGAAGAAGTCATTCCTGCATATAAACGTAAAAAAAGACCGAAAGGAAAACGTGATGAAGATCTGTCAGGACTTCCAGTCCGGGAAGAATATCATGAACTTTCTGAAAAACAGCTTTCTGAGCTGTTCCCAAATGGATATCGGAGACTTCCAGACAGGATTTATAAAAAACTGGATTTTCATCCAGCAACTTTCGAAGTGATCGAGCATCATGTCGCTTATTATAGTGCAAAAAATGAAGATAAGATCATAAGTGCAGAACGACCTTCTGAAATCTTAAAAAACAGTATCGTAACGCCATCTCTGTTAGCGGCAGTCCTGAACTTTAAATATGTGAATGCGATGCCTTTGTATCGTCTGGAACAGGAATTTAAAAGGAATGATATTCATATTTCAAGACAGACAATGTCCAGCTGGGTGATCAAAAGCAGTGAACGCTATTTATCTTTATTATATGACCGGATGCATCAGCAGATCTATCAGGGCCCGGTGATCCATGCGGATGAAACACCAGTCAAAGTCAAGAGAGACGGCCGGGATACGATGTGCAACAGTTATATGTGGGTTTATCGTACTGGTACAAAAGATGGACAACAGCCAGTGATCCTGTATGAATATCAGAAAACCAGAAATTCAAGCCATCCGGCGGAGTTTTTGAAAGGATATGAAGGAACGATCGTCTGTGATGGGTTTGAAGCATATCATAAGATTGCGAGGGAAAATGCACACATCACAGTTGCAGGCTGCTGGACTCATGCAAGGCGGAAATATGTCCAGATCTGTAAAGCATTAGGGAAAAAAGCATCAAAAGGAACGCTTGCAGAAGCTGCAGTTTCCCAGATCGGAGCGATCTATCATACCGATAACAGCCTGGACGGGTATGAACCAGAACAGCGAAAAAAACGGAGGAAAGAACAGGTATCACCATTGGTTGATGCTTTCTTTTCGTGGGTAAGATCAAACATAGGATCTGTAGGAACTGGGAGTGCTTTATATAACGCAATGCAGTACAGTCTGAATCAGGAAAGATATCTCAGAGCGTTTTTGGATGATCCATTAGTTCCTCTCGATAATAATAATGCAGAGATTGCTATTCGGAGCTTTTGCGTTGGGCGGAATAACTGGCATGTGATAGATACAGTGAATGGGGCCAAAGCAAGTGCAATGATCTACAGTATTACAGAGACAGCCAAAGCGAACCAGTTAAAACCATATGAATATTTAAAATATCTGCTGACAGAGATTCCAAAACACATGGAAGATAGAAATCTAGATTTTTTAGAAGAACTATTACCATGGTCAGAACACCTGCCAACAGAATGTAAAAATAAGATCACTGGATAAAAATCCAGTGATCAAAATCTATCGGTAACACTGATTTACCGTTTACGATGGTATTATTTATAGTAGTACATGCATTAATAGATAAGGAGAAAACAGATTAATATGATATTTATTAGCCATAAACAGGAAACGGATCATAGTATTGCAATCAGAGTTAAAAATATTTTAAAAAGAAATGGAATTTCTAGTTGGATAGCACCAGAGGATGTAGCATCAGGACAAGATTATTCGAAAGAAATTCCGTCAGCAATTCGTTCATGCGAAGTATTTTTATTGATTCTTACAGAAGCCGCACAAACATCCGAACATATAGCAAAAGAAATTAATTTAGCAATAAAGTATAATAAAAAAATTATTCCAATTCAATGTGGAGAAATAAGATTGACAGATCGTTATGATTATTTGCTCGCTAATATTCAAATAAAAAATGTTGGTGTTAATCTACAGGAAATTGATGAAATATTAAACGAATTGAAATTTGGACAATATATTTATAGTGTGCCGTTAGGAGAGAAATATAGTGGTTCAGTTGTCAAGACAAAAATCTAAGACTTTTATAATGAACTGATAGGTTGATAAGTTACTGTATCTGT
>CAKRAT010000079.1 GCA_934295165.1 uncultured Dorea sp.
GTTCCATGCGTACTTGCGCTCTGTACAATCATCTCACACATTCTCTTTGTAGCACCCATAACATTTGTTGGATTCACAGCTTTATCAGTAGAAACCATCATAAAGCGTTCTGCATGATATTCTTCACAAAGATCCACAAGATTCTTAGTTCCAAATACATTATTATAAATAGCTTCAATGCAGTTATGCTCCATCAGTGGCACATGCTTATGCGCTGCTGCATTGATAATAATTTGTGGATGATATTTATCAAACACTCGCTTCAATGCTTTCTTATGAGTAATAGAACAGATTTCAATCTGTAAATCCAATTTATTTCCATACGCAATTTTAAGTTCCTGCTGTACATCATAAGCACCATTTTCATAAATATCTAAGATGATTATCTTTCTAGGTTCCATCTTAGCTAACTGCCTGCATAGTTCTGAACCAATAGAACCACCGCCACCAGTAATTAACACTACCTTATCTTTGTAGTATGCATTTGTTCTCTCATCCGCAACTACAAGCGGCTTTCTAAACAATAATTCTTCAATATCAAACTCTCGAAGATGTCTTTTCCCTCCCGCTGCATACATAGTCGGATAATCATATACTTTTAATTTGTATCCTGCCTCTTTATAGTAATTATATAATTTTTTCTTCTTTTCTGCCTCCATCGATGGAATTGCAAAAATAATCTCCTGAACTTCTAACTCCCCAAGTTTTGCAAATGTAGCTTCATCCTCTGAATAAACCGGAATATCATGAATTTCTCGTCCTACTTTTTCCTTTGCAACATCTATAAAACATCTTGGTATATATGCGGATTCTTCATTATTCAAAAGTTCCTCTGCAAGACTAACACCAACTCGGCCAGCACCAATAATAGCAACTTTTATCTTTTGAACTTCTTTGTCATTTCCAGCTTCAAGTCCCGAAAACGCATACAATAATATAGAAAGTAATTTTCCACCTGTTGTTTCCTGATTCCCACATTTGTATGCATAACGATACATCATTCGAAGTGCCAACGCTCCCAACAAATTCAAACTAACCAGTGAGAGTAATCTGGCAAATGTAATTTTTTGAACTGGAAGTAGAAGTTCCAAAAACAGATACACTGCAAAAGCAACAGCATCGGCAAACAACAATCGAACATAGCACTGTATTCCTCCATATCGCCATACCTGCCCATATATTTTTCCAATAAAACGCGCAGCGAAAATACATAATGTTGAAAGACATATTTGTTGAATCACCCCTACTGACGATAGCTTATCCATCCCTCCATATAAGACTAGTAATATGGCAACAACGATTGCATATACTATAAGATCATATACGATAAGTGATCTTCGAACATTCAACTTTTCTCTACTATTTTGCTTCATATAATTCATCACTTTATTTTCTTCTTTCGTTCTATACATCGATTCTTCTTAAAGTCTCAATCTTATCTATCTCATTAGATGATTAATAATTGATTTTTTAATCTTATCTAGCCTGTAGACATTTTATCAAAAAACATCCGCAGGCTAGACTAAATTTCTCAATTTATTTTTTATCATAACAAGGGTGTTCTCCTGCCGGATGGAATGTTGTCACAATCTCCTCAACCATCTCTACGATATGGTCACTGTTCTCATAACTTGCTTTTGCCAGTTTTTCCAGTTGTTTCAGGAATACCTCTGTATCAAACGGAATCGGTTTGCCGATGTGGATCAGCTCGTTATCGGTCTTTTTGATTCCTTCTTCTGCCATAAGTTTTTCTTCGTAAAGTTTTTCACCCGGACGGAGTCCTGTGTATTCGAGCTGAATATCCACATCCGGTTCAAATCCGGAAAGACGGATCAGGTTACGGGCAAGTGTATCGATTTTGACTGCTTCACCCATATCCAGTACGAAGATTTCACCGCCCCAGGCATATGTTCCCGCCTGAAGGACGAGGCTGACTGCCTCCGGAATCGTCATAAAATAACGAACAATGTCAGGATGTGTGACAGTCACCGGACCGCCCGCTTCAATCTGCTTACGAAACAGCGGAATTACGGAGCCGTTGCTTCCCAGTACATTTCCGAAGCGTACTGCTACATACTGGGTTCCTTTATGATCTTTGTTTCGAATACTTTCGATATTGATAACGCTGTCTTTCGCACTCATGCCATCTGCTGCCATATGATCCAGCGGATCTCCTGCAAGCTGACCATCGATTACTTTGTCCAGATGAGCATGCAGAAACGGAAGCAGATCAATTCTGCCTGCTTTGCTGATGGCATCCATACTCTGTACGACCATCTCACAGAGACGTTTACTTGCGCCCATGATGTTTGTCGGATTAACTGCTTTATCCGTACTGATCAGTACAAAGCGCTGTGCGCCATATTTCATCGCAGCATATGCTGTTTTGTATGTACCAATGACATTATTTTTGATTGCTTCATTCGGGCTTGTTTCCATAAGCGGTACATGCTTGTGGGCTGCTGCATGGTAAACAATATCCGGATGATACTGCTCGAACACCATATTGATTCGACGGCTGTCACGTACGGAACCGATCAGAACTTTCAGATTCAGGTCTTTGTACTTTCGTTTAAGTTCCTGTTCGATGTCGTATGCATTGTTTTCGTAGATATCAAAAATAATGAGCTGCTTCGGGTTGTGGGATGCAATCTGTCGGCACAGCTCGCTTCCGATAGAGCCGCCGCCACCTGTAACAAGGATTGTTTTGCCCTTCAGGTACTGAAAGATTTCATCCATATTTACTTTGATCGGTTCACGGCCAAGAAGATCTTCTACCGCTACCGGTTTCATCTTGCTGAGCGACACATCACCATTTACCAGCTGATAAGTACCAGGAAGACTTCTCAGCTCACATTGCGTCTCTTTGCAGATATTCAGGATATCTCTCTTCTCTTTTGCATGTGCAGAAGGAATCGCAAAAAGGATCTGATCGATGTTGTATTTCTCGACATTTTCCAGAATGTTCTCGCGTCCGCCTACGACAGGGACATCATCCATGATTCTGCCCCATTTGTTCGGGTTGTCATCTATGATACAGCATGGTCTTGCTGTTGATTCTGTAGATGTTTTCAGTTCTCGCAGGATCATCTGTCCGGCGGCACCTGCACCGATGATCATTGCATTGTGAATTGCTCTTTCATTCTGGGTACGGCGCACTCTCTCCAGTGATACATAGCGGAAGCTGAAACGCACTGCTGTCACCAGACAGAACTGCACGATACATCCGATGATGTAATAGGACATCGGCATCCGACCAAACAAAAATGTAATGCCGAAAATCTGAAACAATGTCGCAATTACTGTAGCAGCAGAGATTCTGTTTAATTCACTGATGCTGGCAAAGCGCCACAAGCTGTTGTACAAATGGAATACATAGAATATCAGCACGCAGAATGCTGTATAGAATGGAGCGAATTTAATAAACGCATTAAAGTAATTCTGTGGAATGCTGGAAAAGCGCATGTCAAAGCGCAATAAAAGACCAAGAAACCATGAAAAATTAACAGCCACTATATCATAGATGATCAGATAAAATGCTATGATCACCCAGTGCTGTAAATGTCTCCGGCTCCTTGTGTTAGAATCTTCAGTAGTCGTTTTATTCGTATTATTACTCAAAATATTTTTCTTCCTTCCATTTTCTGTGTTTCTATTTATCTTATCTGTTTTTATCTTCGGCTGAATTATAGCACAAGTATCTACGTATTGGAAGTAGGGTGGTAAAATTAAATCGAAAAATTTTGATTGGTGGAGAAATTTGTCAATTTATGGTAAATGCAGGCGGGGAACCCGCCTGCGGAAGCGATTTTTAAATTTTGAGGAATTTATTTTACTTCTAGCCCGCCAGAAACATTTCTTCAAACTCCTGAACAGCATAAACTTCTACCTTTTCATAGAAAGCTTTCTTACCATAACAGCTCTCACAATACAGGCGTTTCACCGAATGTTCCATTCTCTCGTAAAAATTATCCTGATTATGTATATTTCCCAGATCATCCAGCATCTGTTCCATTGCATCTACCGGATTGTCCTTTACTTTATCAGTGACAATAATGTACTGCACAGGGAAATTGAAATTATCGGCAATTTTATCGGTATTTTTATAAATTTCCGGTAACAAATGATATTCCAGTACCCACCGACTTTCTGCTGCTTTTTGAAACAGATTTGCTTTCAATTCTCTCTCAATATTTTCCAGATGTTTTTTCATCAGTTCTGCATAGTCATCGCAGATGTCTCCAAGCTTTTCACAGTTACATTTTGTTCTGTCAAAATTGTAAAGTGATATTTTTCGCTCAAACCCACTTTTAAATTCAATCAGATATATTGTATTGTTTTTAATCAGTAGGGCATCTGCCGATGCTGGCTTATTAGATGAAAAAATATATTCCGAAATTTCATCAAAATTATATGCTTCCTCTACAGGTGAATTTTCCAGACTTTTCTCTTTGCTAACCGCAGACAGTTTTCGATAACTTTCTTTTTTGAAAAGTTTATCCAAATATTTTTCAACCTCTGTGAGTTCCATGCTATTCCTCCGAATTCATATACTTCTTCCTCAGTGCATTCATTTCAGCAAACGAAGTAGCAAAATCTGCATATACATTGTCTAGGCAGTCTGTTTTCTCAACATATTTTATTCTATTATCCTCGTTTCTCTCCGTCTGATAGAAATGACATTTCTCACGAATCTCATATTTTCTCATCAGCGCATCTACCGCAAGCAGAAAATTCGGGCTATGAGTTGTCAGCAATACTGTGATATTACATTCTTTCACCATCAATACTATCACCTCAGCCAACTGATTGATCCATTTAGGATGCAGATGTGATTCTGGTTCATCCAAAATTAACAAGGTTTTATCCGTAAGATTTCCATCCATAAGAATATTTTTTATGATAGAAAAGATTTTGGCTCCTGTTGCAAGATTTCCAACTTTTACTTTCATTCCATCTTCCTGGTAAATGTTTCTTGACACTTTACCAGGAACAATTTCATTAATTTTAGCCAGTACATCTTTCAATTCCTGCTCTCTATAAATTGTTTCGCTTAATGTTTTGCTGACCACTATCTCAAACTGTGTTTTTTTCATCAGCCGACGCATCTTACAGCGATGATCAACTATCCCCCTCTGTACATAACTGTCTTCTCTTGAACTCGGCAATGATTTCGAGGATAAAGGATCTTCCATAATATATGGATCATCTACAAAATAGGCTCTATCAAAATAACTACTGACAAACTGTGACACATGTGCCATTACTCGATTGTCAGACAAATAGACTTCATAAGCTGGTATCCCCACATTTTCTAGTTTAATCTTCGACACTGTTCCCCCGTTCACATCACTAAATGACTGTACCTGCTCGGAAAATTCTACCTGCAGAGTTTTTTCAATCATTTTACATGCAAACTCTTTTCTGGTCTGCTTCTGAATCGATGCGATAAATTCCCGCGCATACTTGCATTCATTTTGCATAATTTCCTGATTATTTTCCCAATCATCAATAAAATCATTGCTGGTAAATGCCTGCCCAAATGAACGTTGTACGCCATTCAACAAAATTTTATAAAAAGATTTATCTTCTATACTCTCACATAATTTAAAAAGCATATCTACATAAGTCTCAAGTCGCTCACCGTCTATATCATATCTCGACTCAATAAGATCATCTAAAAACTCGACTCTTTCACCATATTCACGCACATTACTTTGATATACGCTCAGCCAATTACTGATTGGACGCAGTACTTTCCAGATTCTTCCTACCACAGCTGCAGCACGGTCTATATTCTGATTTTCTTCCAGATTTTCAGTTGCACTTACAGTTGAATATAAAGCTCGTCCAACTGTCGTTTTTCCCGAATTATTGCTTCCTGCAATCACAGTCAGACCATCAATTTTGATGTCTGCCTCTTTTATTATTCCAATTCCTCTGATTGAAAACTCCATATTTGATTTCCTTCCTGTCAGTGCCTTTTAAATTAATTAAGTCTTTCTATCTCCCTATACTATATATTTTACCACATCTGGGGAATTATTGTCATCTTTTTATAAAATCAAGTTTTTCATTCAAAAGAGGAGCAGCCAACATGACTGCCCCCAAAACCTTTTCTTCCGGATAACTTTATTGCTTTTCTTTCATATCATCATCCAGCAAATGCTCATTACCTTGTACACTGTCATGGAGCTGAAGAAATGATACTTGCATATCTAAATTTAAAATTGCACAGATATCAGCAAGTTCTTTCACCGAAAAGTTATAATCTCCGCATTCCCATTGTTCCACAAGTGATTGTGACACATTTATATGCTGTGCAAACCGTGCCTGATTCATCCGTAACTTTAATCGTTCTTTAGTAATAGCAGTCGATATTTGCGCCATAATCTTTGCGGCAAGAATATCTGCCGATGTAATGGAGTCCGCAAACAATGTCAAAAGCTCATCTACTTTACATTCTTTTTCACTCATTTTTTTCATCTCCGTATACACATTAATCCATCATCTCTATAATATCACCCTGTCTGATGCTTTCGCCCAGATCTGCTCTGATAATTTTTCCGTCAGCGCCTTTTATTTCCATACATACTCCGGCAAATTCCTCTGTATAACTGAGGCCGTATATCAATATTGAAAATTGATCCACTGTCAGATCTTTCAAATTGACCAGTTCTTCACGATCCCGGCAGCTGCGGAAAGCATCATATATTCCATCTGGATCTGTAGCCCACTCGGTTCTTAAGATTGTATCCATATACTGGTATGCGCATTCCTCAATCAACTCCGCAAGAATTTCCAGACACAGTCTTATACTTCTCCCTGAGAAGAAAAACAGTGATGCCTGATAGTAATTTTTTGCAGAAATCCTGACGACTTCTTTGTACAGTTCTTTTCTTTGTTCATCCTTTTTGCACACGTGAAGAATAAACTCCAGACATCCTTCTGTAAATTCATCATTTGGCAGATTATCCATCATCCAGATTTTCTTTTCTATAGTTTTTTCGTCTTCAACTGCATGGTAAAGACTAAACACAATACTACTTTTATCATAGCCGAGATAACACAGGCTGTGATATGTAAGTAAATTGCGTCTTTTGTCCATCAGTATCTCTGCAAGTTCCGGCTGTTTCTGATTCTCTTCTCCTTTTTTAAAAAAAAGCATCGTCCGACCGCTGCTGATCCGGTCATAATATTCCGGCCAGACATTTTTGTAAATTGCCAGAGAAAGTATCTGTTCTGCCGCATGATGTCCTGGTGTTATTCCCTTATTGACCAGATTCAATTCCATAAAGAATCTGTAATCATTCAAAATCATATACTGCAAACGATAGTCCAGAAGGTATGGTGCCACAAGACTGACAAGATTTTCTTTACCTGGTTTTTCAAAATCGTCCAGTTCCTTTTTCAATTCATCAATACTGCTTGCTGGCTTTAAAAGCGAATTTATTTTTTTCAGGTTTTCCCGGAAAATATGCTCAGATGTTACTCTGTTAATTCCCGGAAGCACCGGAAGCACATAGTCAAAAAATTTGTAATGTTCCATCCTTGCAAGGACTTCATCTTTTACCACATAAACAAAGCGAATATATTTATCTTCCGGGAATCTCTGATTGACCATCGCATTTATTTCTTTCAGACGGACAAAAATTTCTATTACATCGTCTGTCTTCATTCGATCCATATCTTCAAACACAACGGTATGTCCGATTTTTTCTGCTGTCTGTTCCAGACAGTAGACGAGATCCATACTATACTGGTCAAGGTAGTCCCGGGTGCCTGTTCTTTCTACTGCGACTTCCGCTTTCTCTCCTTTCAGAGCCAG
>CAKRAT010000080.1 GCA_934295165.1 uncultured Dorea sp.
GTTTGCTACTCGTTTGGTTTTTATTATATTTTTATTTTTTGAAAAAGTCAAATATAATTATTCAAAAAATGAGTTGTTTATATTTATTTAAAATTTTACTTTCAGATCATCTGATCCTACTTAATTAATGATCGTTTTTGATGTTTCTTTATCAAAAAGGTGTATTTTATGTATGTCTAATGCAATTTCTGCTGTATCACCTGTTTTAATTGTTGTTTTTGGATCAACTCGTGCTGTTATTGAATTTCCATTGATATCAAAATATAAGAATGTTTCTGCTCCAAGCATTTCCATGTCTGATACTTTCGCATGTAGCATTACCTTATCAACATCACTCTCTAAAGATTCGCTATCATAAATATCTTCAGGACGAATTCCCATGACAATCTTTTTATCAGCATAATTTTCTTTAATCAGCTTTTCTGATTTCTCTTTTGGAAGGTTGATCTTATTATTTCCAACTTCTAAATATGCCTCATCATCTTTCACTTTACATATTGCATCTAATAAATTCATCTGTGGTGACCCAATAAATCCTGCAACAAACATGTTTTTAGGTTTGTTATATAAATTGTATGGAGTATCAATTTGCTGTACGACTCCATCTTTCATAACTACGATTCTTGTTCCCAATGTCATAGCTTCTGTCTGATCATGAGTTACATAAATAATAGTAGTTCCTAGCTGTCTGTGAAGTTTTGAAATTTCTTGACGCATCTGTACTCTTAATTTTGCATCCAGATTTGACAATGGTTCATCCATTAAAAATACTTTTGGGTTTCTTACAATAGCACGTCCCATTGCAACTCTTTGTCGCTGTCCACCTGATAACGCACTCGGTTTTCTATCCAGTAAATGTTCCAAATCTAAAATTTTTGCTGCATGAACAACCTTTTCTTTAATTTCTTCTTTCGGTAATTTTCTTAATTTTAACCCAAAAGCCATATTATCAAATACAGTCATATGTGGATACAATGCATAATTCTGAAATACCATCGCAATATCTCTATCTTTCGGTTCTACATCATTCATTACTTTTCCATCAATTTTTAATTCTCCACTACTAATATCTTCCAATCCTGCTATCATACGTAATGTTGTTGATTTTCCACATCCAGATGGACCTACAAAAATAATAAATTCTTTATCTTCTATTTCTAAATTAAAATCTTTTACTGCTTCAAACCCATTGTCATATACTTTATTAACATGAGATAATGATAAATTTGCCATATAAATCTCCTTTCACTTTAAAGCAACGCTTCTTTTACATAAAATGTCATTGTTTCATATTCTTTCACTCTCATTGGAACTGGTATTCCTGCATACATAAGAGTTTTTCCATAATATTTTCTCGTGTTTCCTTCTATCACATAGATTTTTTCTGGATCCAATCCTTTAAATTTTAATAAATGAACTCTTCCATTGCTGTTACTATTTAATGCCGTATAAAACATCAATGCTTGCTCTTTTTCTTCTGATACAAATTCCCATGCAGCAAATTCAGTATTTTCCATTGGATTTGTAATCCTGTAATATTGTCCCTGACGAATTATATCAGCATATTTTTTATACTGTTCAATCTGTATCTTTACTGCTTCTTTGTCTTCATCATTCATCTGTGTTAAATCCAGCTCATAACCAAAAGTACCTGCCATAGCTACAGCACCTCTTGTTTCAATCGGAACCGTCCTTCCGGTCTGTTCATTTGGACACACTGACACATGAGAGCCAACAGAACTGATTGGATAGCCAAAGGAACTTCCATATTGAATTTTTATTCGATCAATAGCATCTGTATTATCGCTACACCATGCCTGTGGGGCATAATACAACATTCCAGCATCAAATCTTCCTCCACCTCCAGAACAAGACTCAATCAAAAGATCTGGATATCGTTCTACGATAGCATTTAACACATTATACAAACCTAATACATATCGATGAAGTACTTCCCCTTGACGTTGTGCTGGAAGATCATTTGCATATACATTTCCAATGCTTCGATTCATATCTAACTTGACATATTCAATATTGGCTTGATCCATTATATCAAAAAAGCATTTTTTAATGTATTCTTGCACATCTTTTCTTCCCATATCAAGTAACAACTGATTTCTTCCTCTAAATGGTTTTCTCCCTGGAACTGTAAGACACCACTCTGGATGTTCTCGATACAGGCAACTGTCTTCGCTTACCATCTCTAGTTCAAACCATAGTCCAAATTTCAAACCGATCTCATTAATCTGATTTACAAACTCTGACAAACTGCATCCTAATTTTTCTTCATTTACAAACCAATCACCAAGTCCACTGTTATCATCATCACGCTTTCCAAACCAACCATCATCCATAACAAGCATTTCAATCCCAAGATTTTTTGCCTGCTTTGCAATTTCTATCAATTTTTCCCCTGTAAAATCAAAATAGGTAGCCTCCCAATTATTCACAAGAATTGGTGGTCTTTTGTTGATATAATTACTCCTGCAAAGATTCTCTCTAAAAATTTTATGATAATTATGTGATAATTTTTCAAAACCGCAACTACTATAGCTCATAACTACTTCTGGTGCAATAAATTCTTGTTCTGATTCTAAGATAAAACTAAAATCATGTGGATGAATTCCCATTGCCATTCTTGTTTGAAAAAATTGATCTTGTTCAACTTCTATTACAAAGTTTCCACTATATAAAAATGAGAGTCCATAACAATCTCCATATGTTTCTGATGCATTTCTCTCGCAAAGAATTCCAAATGGATTCTGCTGATGACTAGAAGTTCCTCGAATACTTCCTATTTGGTAAATTCCCTGTGTTACTTTTGATCTTTGCATCTGTCGTTCCATAGTATGTCGTCCTGTAAAATTGATAATATCAAAATCTCCATATGAAAAATCAAGATTGGCAGAAAGAATTTTCTCAATTTGCACTTTTTCTTTACTATGATTTTTTACGATCACAGACCTTGTTATAACATCTTGTTTTTCAAATACTCCGTATAATAATCTTACTTCAAGTCCTGTGACATCATCCTGCATTAAAATTTCTAATGTCTGTGCATCCCCTTTATGATCAAACAATGCCGGCAATCCATCTAATGAATATTTTCCATTGTATATCTTGTGAGATTTGTATTTCAGATCAACTTGTCTGTTCCCATTTTTATTGCAAACTTCCAAGCAGCAAATTCTATAATCCCCATTATCTGCCCCTGTATATTCTTGTGGAAGTACATCAAGCGAATATGTTCTGTCATTTCCAACCTCATTAGGATTTGGAGAAAATCCTCTATCATATTTTTGGACCAGATAGCTTAAATCATCATCTCCTATATTTTTTCCATAATATAAATGAATCAATCTATCATATTTATCAATCTGCATTTGATACATTGAATTTTCTGTATCTATTTGTATGATCTTATTATCTTTTTTAAAGTGAATACTCATCCTTCTTCCTTTCTATGGTATCAATTCTAAAACCTTTCATTTTACATTTATTTTACTGAACCATTTACTACACCGTTAATAATCTGTTTCTGTGCAAATAAATATAAAATCAAAATAGGTACTAATGCTAATAAATAGGATGCAAATGCCAAGTTATAATTAGTTCCAAACTGAGTCTGGAATAAAAGCTGTGCTAAAGGTAATGTTGTATCCTTACCACTTCCACCACTTAGAATAACCAGTGGCGTCATAACATCATTCCATACACTCAGTGCCGTTAAAACAATAACTGTGGCATGCATCGGTTTTAATAATGGAAAGATCACTTTCCAAAATGTTGTCCAAGTCGTTGCACCATCTACATAAGCCGCTTCTTCCAACGCTAATGGTATATTCTTTAAATACCCTGTATATAACAATAAATTCATCGGGAAGAAAAATACCGTATACAGTATGATCAATCCAAGTTTATTATCAATTCCAATAATACTTGTCTCTTTTACAAGCGGAAGCATCAACATTGAAAATGGAACAAACATTCCACTGATAAAGTATAAATAAAGGAAATTAAAGCTCTTATGTTTATTCATTTTTCGTCCAATCGCATATGCTGCCATAGAATGAAAGATAACAACAACGATCAATGTCACGATTGTAATAAACAAAGAATTACCTATTGTATGAAAGAAATCTGTTGTCTGAATCGCCTGAATAAAATTTTGAAAACTGAAATGTCGTGGAAACGCCAATGCTCCAGAAACATCATTTGTCATCTCTGTAGGCTGTTTAAATGCAATTATCACTGTCATATATAAAGGAAAAACTATTGTCAATGCCAACAGAATCAGCAATAAGGTCCTTCCCCAAACTGCTATATTTCCTTTATTTTTTATTTTTTTCTTAATCGTTGCCATTATAACTGTACCTCCCTCTTATTTAAAAACTTCATCTGAAATACAGAAATTAATACAATTACTATGAAGTAGATTACTGAGTTTGCACACTGATATCCAAACTGACTTCCGCTAAGTCCTGTCTTATAAATAAGATATGATATGGATTCTGTAGAACTATTTGGTCCTCCTCCAGTCATTGCTACAATCTGATCAAAAGCCATTAAAAAGTTTTTCATACATAATACCATATTAATCGTAAAAAATGGTGCTATCAAAGGAAATGAAATATGCCAGAATTTTTGCCATGGACCAGCTCCATCAATGGCTGCTGCCTCATATACATCCTCAGGAATTGTCTGTAAACCAGAAATGTAAATGATCGTATTGAAGGCAATTGCCTGCCATGCTGTACATATAATGATTGCAAACCACGCAGTACTTTCATTACTTAAAAGACTGGTACTTAAAAATTCATTTCCAATCAATTTACCAAAGCTTGGAAGAATAAATGTAAAAAAGAAATTAAATACATAACCTACAACTAATCCTCCAAGAATATTTGGTAAAAAATACAGACCTCTGAAAAAACTTTTTCCTTTAATTTTTGAATTTAACAAAACTGCAAGGCAGATACTGATCACATTTACTATGATTGTTGCTGTTATTGCAAACTTAAATGTAAATAAATATGAATTCAAAATTCTGCTATCCTTAAACATATCGAAATAATTCTGAAACCCTACCCAGTTGAAATCTCCAAAACCTCTAGAATCTGTCAAACTGTATACAACTGCATTAATTAACGGGAACGTGTTAAATGCAAAGAAACAGATCAATATGGGAAGTACAAATAATTTATAGGTTTTTCCAAGTTTAACTTTCTTCATAACATCCTCCTTTTTATTTCTGAAGTTTTCGAATTAAATTTCGATTACTCTTCTTCCATTCTGTATCAAACTTATTTAAAAATGTTTTTATATCATTGTTCATTAAGTATCCTTGGATCATATCACCTGCTGGAAGATCTGCTGGATAATGATGATCTGGAAAGTCAACAACCTTATTATTATTAAAATATTTTTCCATTTCTTTTAAATCAGCTGGAACAGGGAAGTTTCCTTTGATGCAGGAAACAGAACTAGCTTGTTTCATATAGGTTGCAACATTTTCATCTTGTAACATAAAGTCAATAAATTTTAAACATTCTTTTTTATGATCTGCCTTCATAACGCTAAACATGACATCAATTCCTGATACTAATTTTATTTTTGATGCATCATTTAATACAGGTAATGTAAACGCACCAAGATTCATGTCTGGATTTGTACTTCGAATCTGAGGAATTGCAAAGTTTCCAGTAAGAAGCATTGCAGAATCACCTTTACTAAAAGCAGTCGTTCCATCATTATAAGAATATGCAAATGGATCCTTCTGCCCATAATTTAAAAGTTCTTTCAATTTTTTAGCCGGTTCTCCATAATGATTTGAGAAAGAATCTTTTCCTTGATTAACGTTATCATAAATTGTTGTTGAAGTAAGGTTTGCTGCTAATGCATTCCATGGAGTAATTCCTGTCCAGGAATCTTTTAACATAAAATAAAAAGGTGTCTCTCCATCTGATTTAATCTGTTTACAAAGAGCGATAAATTCATCCCATGTCTCAGGAATCTTCCATCCATATTTTTTGAACATATCTCTATTATAAAGAACACCCGCAGCATTTGCTGCATATGGTACACAATATGTTCCTTTTTTCTTACTCAGTTCCAATTGCTTTGCCATATCTTTATAAACATCTTTTACTTTATCAAGTCCTTTATAATCGCTTATGTCTACTATCGTATCTGCATCTACAAAATCGGCATAAGAACGTTCACCACCTAAAATCGCTATATCTGGTGGATTTTCTTTTACCAAACGAGTTTTCAAAATTGTCAGGGCATCACTTGGTGAATCCATCTGAATGTGAATATTAGGATTTTCTTTTTCAAATTTATCAATCATCTTTTGCAAGATGTCTACGGTCTCCCTTTTATAATTTAATATATTAATAGTTACCTTTTTACCTGAATCTTGATTCGAACGACCACATCCTATCGATACCACACTAATCATGCATATTATCATAATAAATGAGATAATTCTTGACCATTGTTTTTTCAAATGCTTATCCTCCTTTTTTATAATCTTTGTACAACTATTCCTCGAGAAATTGACTTTATTATAGCATTATATACAAAAACAAGGAATGGATTAACTTAAGATGTTATATACCAAAATACTATCTATTCCTTTTTTTGTTGAATTCATCTAGCATTTTGATATATAATAAAAAAAAACTTATATTCATTTATTTATGAAAGGAGTCTCTATGAGCCAAAATACTTTTTCCATGTTTCCGAATGAACGATTTATTGATCTTAATATATACCAATTTGGTTATGAACAATGTTC
Organism: uncultured Dorea sp.; assembly: GCA_934295165.1. Classification (GTDB taxonomy): domain Bacteria; phylum Bacillota; class Clostridia; order Lachnospirales; family Lachnospiraceae; genus Dorea_A. The sequence continues at coordinate 6,800 of CAKRAT010000080.1, forward strand.
CCCCTTACATTCCTTTGGACCATTTGTCAGGAATCATTATCTCTTTCATTATATAATTTCAGGAAAAGGAACTCTTCTTTCTACTTACCAAAACCAACTACGAGAATATAAATTAGAAAAAGATATGGGATTTCTGATTTGTCCGAATACGATTAATCACTACTTTGCCGATGAAAATGATCCCTGGGAATACACTTGGGTTGAATTTGATGGTATGAAAGTAAAAGAATTTCTTGATCAATCTGGGATTACTTTCAAAAATCCTATTTATCACCCCAATTCTATAGAATCAGCTCATAAACTTCGTGATCTAATTTTATATATAGCCCATCATTCGAATGAACCTCCCCTTCATTTAATTGGTTATATGTATCTGATACTAAATCAGTTGATTCAGTCTTCCAGCTCTAAACATGATATTCAATCTGGAAAATTAAGCGATTTTTATATAAAAGAGGCTATTTCATTTATTGAACAAAATTATATGCGCAATATTACTGTCGAAAATATGGCACAATTTTGTAACCTTAATCGAAGTTACTTTGGAAAGATCTTTCATGATAACATCGGAAAAAGCCCACAACAATTTTTAATTTCTTATCGCATGGGAAAAGCTGCTGATCAATTAAAAACAACAGACCTTCCTATCAAAGATATCTGTGAAAATGTTGGCTATCCAAATCAGCTACATTTCTCACGGGCTTTTAAAAATACATATGGTATATCTCCAAGTGAATATAGAAAACAAAACCATATTATCAAAAAAGATGATGAATAATCTAAAAAAGC
>CAKRAT010000081.1 GCA_934295165.1 uncultured Dorea sp.
TACGGTCTTTCCCTCGGTGCCGATGACTACATTACCAAGCCTTTCCGTCCTCTGGTTCTCGGAGCCAAAGTAAAAGCACTGATCCGCCGGAATAAGAATCTGGTTCTGGACAGTTCCGACATGCTGGAATCCGGTCCGTTCAGCTATGATTCTTCTACCATGCGTTTCTATAAGAATGGGGAAGAGCTGATCCTTTCTGCAAAAGAAAGTGCGCTCCTTCTTCTCTTTATGAAGCACCCACAGCAGGTATTCACCAAAGATATGATCTATGAACATGTCTGGGGCAATACGGTTGCCATCGATGACAATGCGATCATGGTCTACATCAACCGTCTGCGCGGCAAGATCGAAGATAATAAACAAAGCCCGCAGCATATCATTACGATCCGCGGGCTTGGGTACAGGTTTATTCCTTAAACCTGGTTTCATACATATTTTTTTGTGATGTATGCAGGAGTTTGTTCCGGATATCATCCGGGATCAGCTCCTGTATTTTTTTATTTCCGATAAGCAAATTACATAAAATCGAACATTTCTGTTCTTCCTCTAACATATCATCCATGCCTTCTTCAGTAATCTCACTGCGAAGGCCGCAGATCCTGTTCTCCATAAGCAAAATATTTCCGATATTCAGAACCGGGTAAAATCCCTGTTCACGGAATAGTTCCAGGTATTCCGGTCTGGTATAGACCAGGATATGGCTTCTGGATTTTTTGAACTGATACTGAACCAGTCTTGCGATCAGGATATGCGCATACTTTTCCCGTCCGGCTTCTCCGAACGCCACACAGCATATCACATGACCACAGACAGATCCGGCAGCTTCTATCTCATAACTGTCATTCAGGAGGCATACGGTATATTCTGCTTCCGGATCATATCCGACTTCCTGGCTCCCCAGAAAATCTTTCAGCTGGTCCAGTTCTTTTCCTCTTAATGGTCTTCCGTCTAATATCATGCTTCTTCTCCTTCTTCTACTAATGAATCAAGAAAAATTGCTGCTGCCAGAATATCTGCACAGCCTCCCGCACTGATATTTCTCTGTATAAAGGACTGATCCATCTGAAGCAATATCTGTACGGCGTCTTTCTGATAGGCACCGCCTGCGTCCAGAAACATTTCTGCTTCTTTGTGAACATTTTTCAATACTTCAGGACAAGTCCTTGAGAGAATATTGGAATCCTGTACCCGACTCATCAACGTCATGAATACCTGGAGTTTCACAAGATTCCAGTCTCTTCCCTCTTTTTTTCCCTGCTGCAATACCGGAAGAGCCGCTTCTGTGACGGAAGGGTATCCCAGAAGTGCTTCTCCTCTGATGCCTGCTGTTCCATAAGCCTGCAGGTTCTTTATCCCGTTTGTCTGAAATCTTTCCATCCGTTCTTCTGCTTCTGACGGCGAAACCAGATGCAGAATCTCTTCTCTTAAGACTTCTGCTGTCATAAGCTGTTCCATATACACAAGCTCCCTGACAGTTATACTTTTTCCTTCTTTTTTCAGTCTGCCCGCTGCCGCACAGAAGATGCCAAGAGTGAAGACCAGTCCCTTGTGCGTATTCACGCCGCCGGTTGCCCGGTACATCTTTTGTTCCGCTGCGATCCCATAAGTTCTGATCTTCAGAAAAAGCTCACGGGGTGTCCCCTGGAAGGTCTCTCCTTCAAGAGCCATCCGCACAAACCAGGGGCAAAGTGCCGCCGCACTTCTTTCAAATGTATGCACATCCATATCGGTATGTGCTCCGGTCGTCGCAAGATCTACGAGTCCCGGTTTCGGAGTGGTATAGACTTCTTCCAGAAGTGCACGGTATGCGAGCACCCCGATATGCTCTGCTGTCTGCACTCCGGTCTGATTTAACATTCTTACAGATTCCATCTTTCCCACTCCTTTCATTTATTTAGTCCTCAGAGAATTCAAATGGCTTTACTTCTCTTACAACGTCCATGATCGTACCGTCACGGCTTTCGATGATTCCTACCACTCTGTCGCCGAATTCAACCTTCTGCGGCTCTCCTGCGATAGAATATGCGATGTCTCTTAACTCTTCGATCGTCTTGAACGGAAGATCTACATCCTTCATTGCCTCGATCAGATCCTGTCTTCTAGGATTGATTGCAATACCATAATCTGTTACGACTACGTCTACAGTCTCTCCAGGAGTTGTAACGGTTGTTACGTCTGTACAGATAGCCGGGATTCTTCCCTGAAGCAGCGGTGCGATAACGATCGAGCATTTTGCTCCTGCTGCTGTATCCGGATGTCCGCCCTGTGCTCCTGTCAGCATTCCGTCTGATCCCACAACTACGTTACAGTTGAAGTGTACGTCCACTTCCAGTGCTGCAAGGATTACGAAGTCCAGTTTGTTTACAACTGCACCCTTATTGAATGGGTTCGCATATTCTCCCGCACTGATTCGGAAATGTTTCAGGTTCTTTACAGATTCTACGGCTGCAAGGTCGAAATCCTGTGTATCCAGAAGTACGTCTACCTGGTCGTTGATCAGAAGGTCACACATTGGTTTTGTTAAGCCTCCGACACCGAATCTCATACGGATATTTCTCTCTTTCATGATCTTGGCAAGTGAGATCGTAGATGCGATAGATGCACCTCCGACACCTGTCTGATAAGAGAATCCGTCTTTGAAATATGGTGTATTTACAACGAACTGTGTACAGTAATCAGCCATCATAAGCTTTCTCATATCTGTAGTCGGTTTTGCTGCTCCTGTTGCGATCTTCTTCGGATCACCGATCTCATCTACAACTACGACATAATCAACCTTTGTCATAGAAATGTGAGCCGGGAAGTTCGGGAATGGAACCAGGCAGTCTGTGATTGCTACAACCTTGTCTGCGTGGTAAGCATCCGCCATCGCATAAGAAAGCACACCACAGTCAGACTTTCCACCGATACCACGGCAGTTACCATATTCATCTGCTGTCGGAGTTCCGACGAATGCGATATCGATCTGTGTCTCCCCGCTTTCGATCGCACGGACACGTCCGCCATGGGAACGCATGATTGCAAGTCCTTTTAATTTTCCATGGGAAATAGCTTCTCCGATTGCTCCACGAACACCGGAAGACTCGATATTTGTAATTGTACCGTCTTCGATATATTCAACCAGTGGTGCATGTGCTTTACCAAGGGAACTTGCACAGATTGTGATATCCTTGATTCCCATATCGTGGATCTCTTTCATGACCATATTTACGACATAGTCACCATCACGGAAATGATGGTGGAAACTGATTGTCATTCCGTCTTTGATTCCACATTTTTCCAGCACGTCACGAATGTTATCCACAAGTTTGCTTCCATTGGAGTTGATAACACACTTTGTCATCGGTCCCTGTTTTCTATATTCATATCCATCAAAATGATGTGTTCCCTGAAATACTTCTTTTCCTGTAGCTTCCAGAATCTCTTCCGGAATGTCTCTTCCAACTGCATTAATCATCTTATAAATCCCCCTTGTACACGCCTGAGGCTTTTGCCAGACTGATTGTTCTCTTTGCGCCGTCGTAGAACGCAATATCAATCATCTTACCGTCTACCGTAAATACACCGATTCCCTGTGCTTTCTTTTCATCAATCTCTTTTACAACCTTTTCTGCAAAGATGATGTCTTTCTGAGATGGTGTATAAATCTCATGTACCGTATTGATCTGTCTTGGGTTGATGATGGATTTTCCGTCGAATCCCATAAGGTGGATCGTCTCTACATCCTGACGGAATCCTTCCATATTATCAAGGTCTGTGTATACTGTATCGAAGCACTGCACACCTGCGGCTCTCGCTGCGATCACAAGGTTCTGTCTTGCACCCATAAGCTCGATACCTGTTCCTGTAATGTGTGTCTGTAAATCCTTCGTATAATCTCCACCGGATAATGCAACTCCGAATAACCGGTCAGAAGCTTCACAGATTTCAAGGGCATTCATGACACCTCTTGCAGATTCTACCGCTGCCATGATCAGGACACTTCCTTCCGGACGTCCGAACTCACGCTCTGCTCTTACAACTTCTTTTTCTACCAGTTTGACATCTTCTTCTGTCTCTGTCTTTGGAATACGGATCGCATCACAGCCGCCGGCTACCGAACAGCGGATGTCTTCCTTCCAGTAAGGAGAATCCAGACCATTGATACGTACGACACGTTCGCATCCTCTGTAATCAATGCTTCTCAGTGCATGGAACAGTGAGAATCTCGCTGCGTCTTTCTGGTTCTCAGCTACTGCATCTTCCAGATCCAGCATAATAGAATCTGGTTTGTAAATATAAGGATCTTTGATAAGACCTGGCTTCTGGGCATTCAAAAACATCATGGTTCTTCTTAAACGTTTCTTATTTGGATTCATTATCTGATCGCACCTCCCCATGGCAGATTCTCAATCTGTTTTACAGAACGGAAAACCGCTCCTTCTACTCTTGCCTTGATCGTACAGTCAAGCGCTCCTTTATCAACGATTGTAATCTTTACATCGTCTACCCCAAGATTCTCAAGTGTCTCAAGGACAACCTTTCGGATCTGATTGCCATACTGATTGATTACTGCACTGTCTAAGGACAGGTCAATCTTTCCTTCTCCGGCCTCTACCATTACCTGACAGTCACTGGATTCTAATGTTCCCGCTATTGCAGGTCTTTTAATCTCCATGTTTGTATCCTCCTCTTTCATTTATCTTGTGACTTTGTTTATCTCTTTATGGGTTTATCATAGTCTTGGAACCTTACAGAAGAGAGGGGGGTTTTCTTAATATTTGTTAAGGTGCAAAAAAGACTGGACTATTATTTCCATTCCTCTCTTCCGACACTTTCTCCCCAATCATACTCTCCATCCAGATTAATCTTTCCTTCATACCTCTTAGCACGTTCCTCTAGTGTTTTATGTCTGAAGTTTTTTTCAAATTTAATCATCTCATCAAGTTTTTTACTTTCCTCTTTTAATTCTTTCTTTGATCCAAAAATTCTCTTAGCATTTCCAAAATATTTTTCTTTTCTCTGCACAAAATATCTTCCTTTCCAATATTGTATAATATAATTTTTTATATTCATAATTATTCTTTATTCTATAATTCACTTGAATCTATTTCCCTGATATGCTATATTAGAAATATCAAGAGGGAAACCGCAAGCGGCTACCCACAAATAGTGTCAACTATTACAAACATCAGTCGTCAACTATTCCCAGTAGTTGGCGGCTATCTTCGTTTGTCCTTGAAAATCTCGTAGCAAAGACCTACAAGGGCAACAATGAATATACAAAACTGAATCAGATCAGAATATGTAACCATCGCATCGCCCTCCTTTCTTTTGTCTGGAGGGTGTTTTTATCCCTCCGAAGTTGGAAGGTAGCCGCCTGCTTTTGGTTTCCCTGTCTGTATCATATCACATCATTACTATTCAAGTAATAAAATTAATCTTATTAGTATACTTCCATACTTCATTTATTCCTCTGGAAAATCCACTAAAAAGCTCTTATAATGATTACAAAGAAAATAACATGCCAAATCAATTTAAATATACACTTTTGATACGAAAGGAGTTCTTTCACCATGAACGGAATAAATGTAACTATCACAGATATGATGAACTGCCGGGATCGGCGCGTAAGCATCCAGAACAAATTAACCGGCAAATACAATCAGCCGGTCCTGTCTTTTTGCATGAATATCCCGGGACCTGTAAAAACCAACGAACAGATCCGAAAAGCTTTTGATTCCGGAAAAGCTGAATTATTAAAAGCACTTTCTGATCACAATATAACAATTCTTCACACAGAAGAGTTTCATGAACCATCCGGTGATGAACTGATCATGGCATTGGATGCGCCTGCCGAAGATATCAAGACACTTGCTACAGGAATCGAAGAAAGCCATCCTCTCGGACGGCTCTTTGATATGGATGTCATTGGAACAGACGCTATGAAATTATCCCGCGGCACTTACCGAAAATGTATCATCTGCGGATGTCAGGCACAGGAGTGTGCGCGGTCACGGAAGCATTCGGTTGGGGAATTGCAGGCGAAGATTGAGGAATTATTAAATCAGTTTTCTATTTAATGCATCATGACGGCTGTCACCGATCAGAATAAACTTAGAAGTTCCCGATGATGGAATCTGAACAGGAATGCCTTTCCACCTTTTATTACGGTTCGGGGATCTAGCTTAGTGAACTAAATAGAAATCTACTCCCGATTCTTATTATAAATAAACATCCAAAGTGCCATCGCACATATAATCACATACCCCAGCACACTATACCTATCCGGCACCTGCCCGAACAGGAAGAACCCGAGGATCGTCGAAAAGATAATCTGCGAATAATCATAAATGGATATCTCTTTCGCCGGTGCATGATAATAAGCCGCCGTGATTCCAAACTGGCCGCCTGCAGCCGCAAGTCCCGCACCCAGAAGCATTAATATCTGCAGGCCGCTCATCGGATGGAAATCCAGAAGCAGATATGGCAGTGTAACCACACACGAGAATCCCGAA
>CAKRAT010000082.1 GCA_934295165.1 uncultured Dorea sp.
ATGCGCGCAAGCGCAACAACATCGCATTCGTCCCCACATTCGCTTTTCTTTTGTCATTATCCTGCACGCTCCTTTCCGCTCTTTAAACTAAATAAAACCAATCCTTATATTTCCTATTGTTTCGATAGGTTTTATTATATTACCGCTATGTCATATTTGTCAAGTATGTTTTTCAGTTTTTCACTTGCTTGCATAATAACAGCTCTATCTATATATCAAATCAATAACATTCAATATTCCATAACGCTCCGCAATCATCTTCAACCCTCTTTTAACTTTTTCATGACTATAGTTCTTTGACAATAATGCATCTTCCGTCAATTCATTTAGATATCCATAAAATACAAGCGCTTTTTCTAAAGCTCCTTCTTTATTCGCATCTACAAGCGTTAATATCTCCTCTTCCATCTTCTTAATATTGTCTATACCACTTTGTCCATTAGCAGCTTCTAACATTTTTTTATTTTCACTTTTAATTGCTCCCTCTGAGATATCTACAGGTGCACCTATATCCTTGTTTAATAATAATTTCACCATTGTTCTGATAACTTCATTATTCATTCTTATTATATAATCCTGCTCATACATATATTTCACTCCTCCGATTATTAAATCATTCCAAAACTGGATGTTCCGAAATTTTAATACTAGTGTATCTCCGAAAAATACTTTCTCTAAAATATTATACATCCCGGTATCTTCCCGTGTACACTTTTATATCACAAAAAGCTGTCTGGTTGCATACCTTCATAACCAGACAGCTTTTTCATATTACTAATCTCTTATATTTTATTTTTCTGAAAGTTTTTCTCTTCCATGTGGAAGCAGCCATGCTTCTTCATCCGGTCCCTTTGCAATGATCTGATGGATGTTTCCAGGATTGCAGTCAATATGATAATGCTTTTTAATCGCAGCAAAGTCTGTCGTATCTCCGAATCCCGGTGTCTGATACAGGTCTCTTGCATAAGCCCACAGATTGTTATAATCTCTCAGACGCTTCTTGTTCACGCGGAAGATATTATGATAAGCCACATCGAATCTTGCCAGTGTTACATATAATCTGACATCGGATTCCGTAATCTTATCTCCGAACAGATATCTTCTGTCAGCCAGTCTTTCCTCCAGCCAGTCCAGACGGTTGAATACGGTATGATAAGCTTCTTCATATGCTTCCTGACTTCTGGCAAATCCCGCTTTATACACTCCGTTATTTACTTCTCTGAAAATGATATCATTCAGGGCATCGATCTCTTCTCTTAACTCTTCCGGGTAAAGATCCAGAGCTCCCGGCTTGTGGTATTTCTTCCATGCGGTTTCAAAATACAGTGTCAGATGAAAGTAATCATTATTTACAACCTTCTTTGTCTTCAGATCAACCAGTGCCGGTACCGTGAATCTTCCCTGATAATCCGGGTCTGCGTTTAGATACACTTCGCTGATATAATGAATTCCAAGTACCGGATCTACGTCACCTTCATCCAATGTAAATGCCCAGTCGCTTCTTGATACATTCGGACGCTTTGGGTCTGCCTTTCCGACACTGATCACATCCTCAAGTCCCAGTAATTTTCTTACGATGATACTTCTGTGTGCCCATGGGCATACAGGTGCCCAGAGAAGTCTGTATCTTCCGGCTTCTACCGGAAGCTGTCCTTCTTCTTCTCCGAACGGTGTATCAAACCGGTTCTTCTGTCGTACGAATTTTCCACTTTTATCTACTTCTTTTCCTGTCCATTTATCTGATGATATTCTCATTCTTTTGCTCTCCTCTCGTATTCATTATCTCCGAATCTATATCCGTCCGGCAGAAGGAAACCTTCCTCTTCCAGCCACTTTTGTTGTTCCTCGTCTCCTGCGAACATCACAAATCCTGTCTTCTGTCTGCGGAATCCAAACTTTTCATACATTGCAAGTGTCTGTGGATGTGTGTACAAAATGATCGTGCAGCCCTTTACCTGTTCCACCAGAGAATCCACAATTGCTCTTCCAAATCCATTTCCCTGATATGCCGGTCTTAACGCTACATTATAGATGGCCGCCTGGCACACACCATCCGACAATGCTCTTCCACATCCGACGATCTTGTCTCCGTCACAGATAAATGCGACTGCATAACTGTTACGAAAGATTTTTTCTTCTGTGACCGGATCATAATGGCTTAACTGGCTTTCATCCAGAATGTCTGCCACTTCGTTCCAGTCTACATTTTCTTTATCTGTTTTTATCCAAATGCTCATGTTCTAAATCTCCTGCTTATACACTAAGAACCTGCCCGCAGCAGGTTCTGTAACTAGATAGAATATTCCGGTTCCACCATACGGTTGATCTTTGCAAAGAACTCTCTCACACGATCACTCTTTGGATGATTGAACACTTCCTTCGGAGGTCCGTCCTCGATGATCTTACCGTTCTCAAGGAAGATAACTCTTGTTGCAACATTCTTTACAAAGTTCATCTCATGAGATACTAAAAGCATTGTATATCCTTCATTCGCTGCTTTCTTAATTGTATCCAGTACTTCTCCTACAAGCTCCGGATCCAGTGCAGATGTCGGCTCATCGAGAAGTAACAGTTCCGGCTCCATCGCGAGTGCTCTTGCGATTGCAACACGTTGCTGCTGTCCTCCAGATAAATGTGCCGGATAATGGTTCGCCCACTCCAGAAGTCCTACGTTCTTAAGCTGTTCTCTTGCGATCTCTTCTGCTTTTTTCTTGTCCATTTTCTTTACGATGATCAGGCCTTCCATTACATTTTCCAATGCTGTCTTTTTGGAAAAGAGATTGAATCCCTGGAATACCATGCTGGTCTTTTTTCTAAGCTCTACCAGCGACTTTTTATCAGTGTGTGCCAGATCTACGCTCAGGTCTCCGATGCTGATGCTTCCGTTTTCCGGCTTCTCTAACCTGTTCAGACATCGTAAGAATGTTGACTTTCCGGTTCCGGATGGTCCGATGATCGCTACAACATCACCTTTGTTGATGTTCAGGTCGATGCCGTTTAAGACCACATTATTATTGAATTTTTTGGAAATATTTTTCACTTCGATCATTGGTTCAATGCCCCCTCATCTGTCTGTATTGCCGGTGCATTCTCCGGTATGCGGATCTTCTTCTCAATCAGTTTGATTCCCTGCTCTACGATGATCGTAATGATCCAGTAAATGATCGCCAGAGATACATAGACTTCAAAGTAACGGTATGTACGTCCTGCGATGATCTTTCCTGCTGCCGTCATCTCTACAACCGCACAGACGAATGCAAGCGATGTTCCCTTGATCAGTCCGATAAAGGAGTTACCAAGTGAAGGTAATGCAACTACGATTGCTTCCGGAAGAATCACTCTTCGTAATGCCTGGAAATATGTCATGCCAAGTGCATTGGCTGCCTCGATCTGTCCCTTCGGTACAGATTCCAGTGAAGCTCTGATCACTTCTGCGTTGTATGCCGATTCATTGACTGCCAGTGCGATAAATGCATAGATGATCGGTGCCACGCCGTTGGCATTATAATTCGTTCCATATTTCAGGTTGATGGCTTTTAAGATCATCGGGATTCCAAAGTATGTTACATACAACTGTACCAGTACCGGAGTTCCACGGATCACTGAAATATACAGATTGGTAATCTGTTTTAACACCGGGATCTTCTTCATCTTGATCAGTGCCAGGATCAGACCTAAGATCAGGCTGACGATCATGGCTACCACTGCCAGTTCCAGTGTCACCGGCAGATAGGTTAACAGATCCGGTATCTGTGTAAATACCATCTTGATATCAAATAAATTACTCATGCTGATTCTTCCTTTCTGGATTCCAGATTGATGTTAGTTTGGTGTTTTTTCAAACTGATCATCTTCCGGAGCTGTATCCTGTCCGAAATATTTCTGGCTTAATTCTGTAAGTGTTCCATCTTTTTTCAGTTCTTTTAACTGCTCATCTACTTTGTCTCTGAGTTCTTCCTGATCTTTCGGGAAAATGTAATATGCATAGCTGTTGTCAGCGATTGCTTTTGCATCATCATCGGAAATCTGATTTGCAACGATATCATAGTTATATTCTTTCTGATAAGCGTTATACATTGCGACATCAATGATTGCAAGATCTGTTGTTCCATCTTCGATATGCTGTAATGTGATCGCTGTATCTGCATCGGTATAAGTAATGTCGATTTTCTTATCCGGATTCTTTTCATTCCAGCTTTCGATTGCTGTTGTAACACTGACACCAGACTGTCCTTCAAAAGATTTTCCTGCTGCATCTGCAAATGTCTTTACTTCCGGTGCACCTTTTTTGGTGACAAATACATATCCTATTTTGTCATATGGATAAGAGTACAGGTAAGATTTCGCTCTTTCTTCATTGTATGAGAAGTTATTGACACCGATCTGATAAGTTCCGCTCGTAACGCCGGAGAATACAGATGGAATATCTGTGACTTCCAACTGAAGATCATATCCATCCAGACGCTCAAATACTTCTTTTAACACTTCTACGTCATATCCTGTTGTTTCGTTGTCTTCGCCTACATAAGTATAAGGCTTTACATTTGCTCCTGTTCCTGCTTTTACTGTTACCGTCTTCGTTCCACCGGAACTTTTGCTGTCACTTTTGGAAGATCCGGAACCTCCGGCACATCCGGTTGCCAATACTCCAAGTGCTACAGTGATTGCTGCTATGCTTACCAGTTTATTTCTTTTCATAATACATTCTCCCTCTTTATACTTTGTTCGTTTCTCTGCTTTTTATCTCTATTTTCTGTCCGCTGCCGATTACAGCTGTTTTTCCGTCATGATACACTGAAATGCTCCGGTTCCGGTAATCTGCTTTGGATCTGCCACATAACCAAGTTTTTCATAAAAACCAACTGCTTCGGTTCTGGAGTTGATAAAGATCTTTTTCACACCGCGTTCTGCAAACCAATCTTCTGCCGCAGTGATTGCCGCTGCTCCATAATGCTGTCCACGGTATTCCTTAAGTGTTGCGACTCTTTCAATCTTTCCGGTATTCTCATCCAGCTGATGCAGTCTGCAGGTCGATACCGGATGGATTCCATCCAGCACCAGTATGTATTCATCGCCTGCTTTATCTTCACCGAATTCCATCTCCAGTGACACACCAAATCCATTGCACATGGCTTCAGTCCTCACATAATGGACTCCCGCGATTTCCCATTCTTTATCTGTTACACGGATTGCCTCCATCGGTTCTTCCTCCTATTTTTCTGCTTTCCATTTATGTGCAGGGTCTTTACTCAGTGCTTCTCTTCCGGTCGGCTGACTCCAGATGGTATCCCAGTCCGTCTCCTGTACAACGATGTCGTAATATACGTTCTCCCAGTAATCTTCCGGTGCATGTGTAAGATCTTCTGATGCTGCAAAATCCTTGAAATATGTATTGTGCCTGAATGCCGGGATCTGATACAGATCTCTTGCATATGGCCACAGGTTCTTGTAATCTACCAGTCTGTGTATGCAAGGTCCGATATTTCTGGAATAGCTGTAATCAAATCTTGCAAGTGTTGTATACAGGCGGATGTCACTGTCTGTAATGTAATCTCCGAATAAGAATCTCTGATTTTCCAGTCTCTTATCCATTGCTTCCAGTCCTGCAAAGAATGTCTCATATCCGTCTTTGAATGCCTGTAAGCTCTCTGCAAACTGTGCACGGTACACCGCATTATTGACATTTTCAAATAACCATACATTCAGTTTATCGATCTCTTCTCTTAATTCTTCCGGGTAAAGATCCGGTGCGCCCTTCTTATGGAATGGCTTGAATGCTGTCTCAAAATGATTGGTCAGATGGTGGTAATCGTTATTTACAACCTTCTTTTCTTTGTAATCAACCAGTGCAGGTACTGTAGTTCTTCCTTCATAATCATCGTCTGCGTTGTAATATAATTCGCTTAAGAACTGTGCTCCCGTCTCTTTGTTAATATGATCCGGTGAATTTACGAATTCCCATCCAAGAGGTTTTTCATAATCTCCCCAGTCTACGATCTCAACTTTGATTGCCTTATCAAGTCCAAGCAGCTCCCTCGCGATCGATGCCCTGTTGGACCAGTTGCATCCTTTGCCCCAGAATAAGATGTATCTGTCTGCTTCTACCGGATTCTCTCCTTCTCCGAATCCTTTGGTGAAATGATTCGGCTGTCTGTGAAAGTTACCATATTCATCTATTTCCTGACCAGATTCTGTAGGTCTGACTCTGATCTGTCTTCCGTTTACTTCAAAATATTCATGTTCTGCCATCTTCTGATTCCTGCCTTTCTATCCTGCTGGTTATGGACTCTTTCAGTC
>CAKRAT010000083.1 GCA_934295165.1 uncultured Dorea sp.
TGAATGTGCATTATGATCCATTTTATCCATATAATCAGTCCTTTCTATTCTTTCGACTGATTATAGTATACCATACTCCACGGTGCAGAACAAGCGTTCTTTTTCCCGCCCTTCCTTATTCTGTATTCATATCGCATCTTTTTATTTAATATTTTCCATTATTTATTATATAGCACATATTACAATCATTGAGAATCCCAAAACATAATTTTCATTGCCCGTCCACCACTTATTTGTTACAATAATATGAGATATTATGATCAATAACATACGGGCAAAGGAATGATTTTCGTGAATAATACAAACTTAACTTTAAAATACCTGATCGATCAATTACATAAAGAACAGACCCTGACCAAAGAAGAATGGATCACCTTGATCGAAGGCCGCACCCCGGAACTTTCTGAATATCTCTTTTCCCTGGCCCGCGAAGAACGCCACCGATATTATGGACATGATGTCTATGTCCGCGGTCTGATTGAATTTACCAATTATTGTAAAAATGACTGTCTTTACTGCGGCATACGGAAAAGCAACGACAACGCCCACCGTTACCGCCTGACAGAAGATGATATCCTGAAATGCTGTCATGAAGGCTATGAACTTAGCTTTCGCACCTTTGTCTTACAGGGCGGCGAAGACGGCTATTATACAGATGAACGCATCGTCCATCTGATCCGGATGATCAAAGAACAATATCCCGACTGTGCCATTACGCTTTCCATCGGAGAAAAATCCAAAGAAAGCTATCAGGCTTACTATGATGCTGGTGCAGACCGTTACCTTCTGCGACATGAAACTTATAATCATGAGCATTACAAAAAACTGCATCCATCAAATCTCAGTCCCGAACACAGACAGCAGTGTCTGCGTGACTTAAAAGACATCGGTTATCAGATCGGCTGCGGATTCATGGTCGGATCTCCTTACCAGACTCCGGAGCATCTGGCGGAAGATATGCTCTTCATGAAAGAGCTGAATCCTCACATGATTGGAATCGGTCCATTCATCCCGCATCATGATACCCCATTTGCCGGAGAATCTGCTGGGACACTGGAGCTTACCTTATATATGCTCGGTCTGATCCGGCTGATGATGCCGAAAGTACTGCTTCCTGCCACGACCGCGCTTGGAACCATCCATCCGAAAGGACGTGAACTGGGTATTCTGGCAGGTGCCAATGTCGTGATGCCGAACCTTTCACCGACAGAGGTACGAAAAGATTATCTTCTATATGATAATAAGATCTGTACCGGTGATGAATCCGCCCAGTGCAGGCATTGTCTGGAAATGCGGATGAAGTCGGTAGGTTATCAGGTTGTAACAGACCGGGGCGATTCCCTGAACACTTAAAATTTCCTGATTATTTATACAACACTACGAACACGTAAAATAACATTGCTGCACATTCAAGCATCTTTAGCAACTTTTATATCGTCAGCCTTTACACATAGCTGTCAGAAAGCGAGGAATACATCATGAGTTTAAACAGCACACCTTCTTCAGAACGGATACATATCGGAATCTTCGGCAGGCGTAATGCCGGAAAATCAAGTCTGATCAACGCCCTTACCGGGCAGAATCTTGCAATTGTATCTGACGTGCGTGGAACCACCACTGATCCCGTATTTAAATCCATGGAACTGCTTCCACTTGGTCCTGTCGTCATGATCGACACACCGGGACTCGACGATGAAGGAGAACTCGGAAAGCTCCGCATCCAGAAAGCTTATCAGGTTCTGAACAAAACCGATATCGCTGTGCTCGTGATCGATGGCACCACGGGGATCACTCCTGAGGACACTGCAATCCTTACACGCATACAGGCGAAAAATATTCCGCTCTTACTTGTCCTGAATAAATCCGATCTGGTATCGGAGCACTCCCATCAGGAAATGATTGTGTCCACGCATCTGAAGTACAAGATTCCTCTGGATCATATCCTGTGGACCAATACAACGGACAATCTTCATGTTCATGAGTTAAAAGAGCTTCTTGGGGCTTTGGTCCCGGCAGAGGATGCTTCCCGGTTCATCGTCCGCGATCTCGTGAATCCCGGAGATTTTGTCGTACTTGTTGTTCCGATTGATTCCGCTGCTCCAAAGGGAAGACTCATTCTTCCACAACAGCAGACGATCCGTGATCTTCTGGATGCCGGCACAACAGCAATCGTTGTAAAAGAGACGGAACTTAAGGGTACTCTGGCTTCACTTGGAAAGAAACCTGCACTTGTAATTACTGACAGTCAGGCATTCAAAGAAGTAGACAAAGATACCCCTTGTGATATCCCGCTTACTTCCTTCTCTATTCTTTTTGCAAGATATAAGGGGAATCTGGAAACCGTTGTCCATGGTGCAAGAGCACTGGATACACTGGAAAATGGAGATACCATTCTGATCAGCGAGGGCTGTACCCACCACCGTCAGTGTGACGATATCGGCACGGTCAAGCTGCCACAATGGGTACGTGAATATACGGGAAAAGATGTGAATTTTGAATTTACCAGCGGAATCGAATTCCCACTGCAGCTGGACCGTTATAAAATGATCATACACTGCGGTGGCTGCATGCTGAATGAACGTGAAATGAAATACCGCCTGAAATGCGCCGGTGACGCAGATATTCCGATCACTAATTATGGAACTGCGATCGCTTATATGAAAGGAATACTCGAACGCAGTATTGAAATATTTCCACAGTTACGAAAATAAACGCAAACAATAAATACAAAAGGAGAGTTTTCATGAAGATCAGAAAAGCGACAATGAATGACCTTCCGGACATTCTCGCAATCTATGCTTATGCCCGGGAATATATGAAAGAACACGATAATCCCGATCAGTGGCGGGACAGTTATCCTCCGGTCTCACTCACCACACAAGATATCCAGTCCGGCTGCTTACATGTCTGCATTATTCAGACAGAAGACAAAGAACAAATCGGAGGCGTATTCTATTTTCATCAGGAAGAAGACCCTGATTACCAGAATATTGACGGCTCCTGGTTAAACGACAAACCATATGCGGTTGTACACAGGGTTGCTACCGCACCAGATACCAGAGGCGTAGCTACTTTCTGCCTGAACTGGGCTTATGAGCAATTTTCAAACATTAAGATCGATACGCACGATGACAATATCCCTATGCAGCATCTGCTTGCCAAATTAGGCTTCACCTGCTGCGGTCATACTACACTGCAAAACGGCGATGTGCGTCTGATATATCAAAAATCTATTTAACTCAAAGACCGCAGGCAGATGCTTTTCACAATATTCCTGAAAACATCTGCCTTTCTTTCATCTTCTATCCTTCTTCCTCTTCTTCCAGTGCTTCTACATTCAACCCTCTCGGCTCAACCGGCGTTGAGAACACGATCTGCGTCTGTGTCTTGCCGAAATGCTGAAGCTGTCCGATGAATCCGTCCAGTTCGATCGTACTCGGAAATGCTACCTTCATAAGCATCGAATAGTTACCAGTCACACAATTGCATTCAATCACGTTCGGAATGCTTTCTATAAATGGATAAAACTCCGGTTTCTGCACCGGCTCCAATTCCATATTGATAAATGCCGTGATATGAAAACCTAATTTTAGCGGATCTATCTTCACTCCATAGCCTTTAATAATTCCTTCTTTTTCCATTTTTTCAATTCTGGCCGATACCGCCGGAGTGGATAAGTATACCTCCTTTGCCAGATCTTTTAATGACATTCTCGCATTTTTCTGTAATAAATAAATCAAATGTTCGTCGATACGATCCATATTGTCACGTCCTTTCCCTGATCTTATTTCATTTTTATCTTAGATTTTTCTGTTCATTTTCTTATATATTTTTCCTATAATTGCATTTTCTCACTCCGTACTTAATAAGTATACGTTTGTACTTATAAAAATACAATTTTCTCTCTACTTACACTTAAGAAAATAAAGTCAGATCCCTCATCTTTTAAAAATAAAAAGTCAAACCTTCAAAATTCGAATTTATTTTCACACTCGTGCATCTTCTATTTACAAAATTTTTTATCGGGTGTAACCTTAGCACCATAATTCAAACAGAGATCACAGAACAACTTAAAAATGTGATTTCTGATCACAACATTTTAACGACAAGCAGGAGGATGTAATTATGATGAGAACAAGAACAGAAGCAGATTCAATTGGTGTAATGGAAGTCCCGGCAGAAGCCTACTACGGAGTACAGGCATTAAGAGCAAAAGAGAATTTCCCGATCACACACCAGCAGTTACATCCTGAATTCATAAAAAGTATGGCAAAACTCAAGAAAGCCGCTGCCATCACCAACCGTGATGCAGGACTTCTCCCACTGAATATCGCCTCAGCGATCATGAAGGCATGCGACGATCTGATCGTCGGAAAATTCACCGACGCCTTCATCGTAGATGCCATACAGGGTGGTGCAGGAACTTCCGCAAATATGAATGCAAACGAAGTAATCGCCAACCGTGCAATTGAAATCCTCGGTGGAACAAAAGGTGATTATTCCCTGGTTCACCCAAATGATCACGTCAACATGGCTCAGTCCACCAACGATATCATTCCAAGTGCAGGAAAGCTTACTGCCATCACATTACTTACCGGCACCATCAAAGAACTTCACCGTCTCTATGAAGCACTTATGGACAAAGCGGAAGAATTCGATCCCATTTTAAAAATGGGACGCACACAGTTACAGGATGCCGTTCCGATGCGCCTCGGCCAGTCCTTCCACGCATATGCTTCTGTCCTTCACAGAGATCTCTTACGATTAGAAGATACCATACACACCCTGGAAATGCTCAATATGGGCGGAACCGCCATCGGATCTTCCATCAATGTAAGTCCTCTATATCTCAAAAACATTTGTAAAAACCTGAATAAAATTACAAAAGGAAACTTTTATCTGGCGGATGATCTGTTTGACGCAACCCAGAACCTGGATGGATTCGTAACCGTATCCGGTGTCTTAAAGACCTGCGCCGTTAACCTTTCCAAGATGTGTAACGATCTGCGTCTCTTAAGCAGCGGTCCGAAGACCGGAATCGGCGAAATTAATCTTCCAGCAAGACAGAATGGTTCATCTATTATGCCAGGCAAGATCAACCCGGTTATTCCAGAAGTCGTATCCCAGGTTGCTTTCAATATCATCGGACACGATTACACGATCACAATGGCTGCCGAAGCCGGACAGTTGGAACTCAATGCATTTGAGCCGGTAATCTTCTATACCTTATTCGAATCCATCGAAACACTCGGACACGCCGCACAGACTCTGACCGACAACTGTATCCTTGGAATCACTGCCAATGAAAAACACTGTAAAGATCTGGTAAATGCAAGTGCCGGTATCGCGACTGCACTTTGCCCATCGATTGGATATGCTGCTTCTGCTGCACTAGCTAAGGAATCTTTGAAAACGGATGTGCCGGTACGTGAGCTGGCGGTTGCGAAGGGATATGTTACGGAGGAAGAAGCTGAGAAACTTCTGGATCCTTATGCTATGACGGGGAAGAAATTGGGTAAAGCGGAATATGGGGATTACCGGAAGGTGGCTGCGCTTTCTATTTAATCTTTTAAGCGGCTGATACCCGGTCGGAAGAAAAGTAAGAGAGTCCAGCTACGTGCTGATTCGATCATGGAGTATTTCTAAAGCATAAAAATTGTCCTAAAAGCAGCAGTCAAAAAACCAAAACTCGCAAGCTCAGACAATGATTTTTTGACTGCTAACGGACAATTTTGATACTTAAGAAATACTAACCATGATCTCATATGCACGTAGCTGGACTCTCTTACTTTTCTTCCTTACGTTATCGCATGCTGTAATGATTCAATAGTGGAAGCATAACTGTTGTGATACCGGAAGTTTTCTTACAAAACCAGTCACCACAACCTCCCGGCTACATACAAAGGGTCCCTCTATTGAATTCATTATCATTGGCCAATCACGACGTGAGAAAGACTTGGTATTCTGTTTGATGCGTATTTTGGCGCGATGTGTAGATGTTCTTAGGTAGTTCGACTTCCCGTTAAAGGGACGGAGCGAATTGTTTGAGGCGAATGCCGAGTTTTGAGCGGAGGCCCTTTCGTTCTTAGGGAAGGCGGACTGCCTTAGAACATCTGCATCGTGACATCCAGCAACAAACAGAATACCAAGTCTTTCTCATGGACCGGGGTAAGCCACGATGATGAACTAACTAGAAAAAAACCGCCTTCCTGAATTAAATCCCAATTAAATCCCCAAAACTTCCAAACTGCGAAAATCCCAATATACAAGCTGCACACACCAGTGTAAA
>CAKRAT010000084.1 GCA_934295165.1 uncultured Dorea sp.
GCCGTTATAGTAGTTTCGTACAGTGACTTGTCGCCAGTTTCCTAACTTGACATTCGCTCCACGGAAAACCTGCTGATTCCCAGCAGCAACCTCACGCTTCAACGCTATCATGTCACAGCTCTCTTAGTATATCCGATTCATTCCATTTTTGCAAGTACTTTTTTGTTTTTTTATCCATACAATCCATTTTCCTCCTTCCTGTTTCTTTTTTTACTATTTCGTTCTGTTTTTTTCCATTATATCGGATTTTTTTCCGTTAATAAATTGATTTCTTTCTATACATATGATATATTATAAACATAACTATTAACCAAGGACGGTTTTCTTTCTTCACGGGAGGGAAAAGCGTCCTTTTTTCTTCCTATTATAATAGATGCATTTTAACAGTTGTCGTTTCAGATAGTTTTATAATCTTTCTGATATGCATATATATAATAAGGAAATGTTTTTAAAAAAGGAGGAATAGAGAATGAGTATTGCAACTATCTTACTTTTAATCCTGTGGCTATACACCGCATTTTTCCTTGTGGTTCTAATCCGGGATATTCTCAAACACAAAGACGAATTAAACAAGGAAAAGATTGTCACTAACTCTGTCATCAGCCTGATTGCTAACTTCTTCGATACACTCGGTATCGGAAGCTTTGCAATTGCAACGTCAGCCTGGAAATTTACAAAATCCATTTCCGACGATCAGATTCCCGGTACGTTAAATGTTGTATTCGCTGTGCCAGTCATTACCGAAGCAACGATCTTCATCCAGAGAATTGATATGGATCCTCTTACACTGGTACTTATGATCATCTCCGCAGCAATCGGAGCTACCATCGGAGCAAAGATCATGTCCAAGCTTGATATTATGAAAATCCGCGTGGTTCTTGGTATTGCACTTATCATCGTAGCAGTGATTACACTCTGTAAGATCAATGCATTCGGACCATTCGGTATCCTTGGAACTGCAAGAAGACTCACCGGCAGTATGCTTGTAATCGGTGTCGTTGTCAACTTCTTCCTCGGTGCTCTTATGACAGCCGGAATCGGACTTTACGCACCTTGTATGGCACTGGTTCTGCTTCTCGGAATGAGCTCTGACATTGCATTTCCTGTTATGATGGGTTCCTGTGCATATCTGATGCCATCAGCCGGTATTACATTTGTAAAAGAGGGAAAATACGCAAGAGGCGCTGCCATTCCAATGCTGATCCTTGGAGTAATTGGTGTACTGATTGCCGGATTCATTGTTACTTCTCTTCCTCTGACACTGCTTACATATCTGGTATGTGTCGTTATGGTCATCTGTGCACTTATGTTCTTTAACGATGCAAGGAAGCAGCCAACCAAGTAGCATACTATCTAATTTTTATCAGTATTTCCTTATATACATATTGTTTCAAAAACCAACATTTTCTTTTTTAACAGCCTGCAGCATCAAGCGTCAGGCTGTTAAGTTTTTGCTAAAAGTATCATATCTCCTTATATCCGTATTATATTTTCTAATAATTCTATTGATATTTTAAAATCTCCAGACTATACTGTTAGTATAAAACAAAGCAGGCAGGGAAGTCAGACATCACAGATGTTTTGCTTCCCTTTTTTGCAAAATATCATAGTGAATGGAGCGTGTTACATATGAGTGAAAATGGAAAACAATCTCGTGAATGGAACTCTAGGTTTGGCTACATCATGGTCGCTGCCGGTGCTGCGATTGGACTTGGAAACATCTGGAAATTCCCGTATCTCGCTTACCAGGGCGGCGGTGGTGTATTCCTGATCGTTTACATCCTCATCGTTGCCGTCATGGCTCATCCGATGGTCGAAATGGAAACTGCAATTGGACGCCACAGTGCTTCCGACACAGTGACTTGTTTTGAACGGATCAATAAAAAGTGGGGCTTCGTCGGATGGCTTGCCAATATCTGTACCCTGCTCATCAACATGTATTATGTCGTTGTCGGCGGATGGGTGCTCAAATATGCTTTCCAGTATATTATAAACGGTGACTTTGGTTCCGATAAGCAGGCCTATTTTACAGATTTTACAACTTCAGCCGTAGAACCGATCATCTGGGCTATGATCCTGCTGGTATTTGTTTCCGTATTGTTATTATTTGGAATTACTAATCTCGTTGAAAAAGTAACCAAAATCATCATGCCTGTACTCTTTCTCTTTCTTATTATATGTGGTATCTGGGCAATGTTCGTAACAGACAATGCAATTGAGGGATTAAAGTATTACCTTCTGCCTGATTTCAGCAAGTTTAATTTCACAGTATTCTCTCAGGCGGCAACTCAGGTTCTCTTTTCCGTAGGCATCGGCTGGGGAATCTATGAAACACTTGGAGCAAATGTTCCAAAGAAGAATAATCTGAAGAGTGATGCGATCCTTGTATCCATCTGCGATACCGGTGCCGCAATCCTCGCAGGATTCGTGATTATCCCTTCCGCATTTGCGGGTGGCGTCGATATGCAGAGCGGTCCGAGTCTGATCTTCCTTGTAATGACTGACATCTTCAGTAAACTCCCTGGTGGGCGGCTGATTGGTATCTGCTTCTTTCTTGCAATTGTATTTGCCGTAATTTCTTCATTATTTACGTTTTTCGAAATTTCTATCCGTACTTTCGAAGATAACCTGAAAATGGGCCGCATCAAGGCAACTATTGTCATTTCGTTGATCATCGGAATCGGTAATGTTATCGTTTCTCTTGGCTTTGGAGTATTAAGCGGCACAAAACTTCCATGGCTGGACGCTACAGGTGTATCACATCTCGGACTTTATGACTGGCTCGATACATTCACCGGATATATCCTGCTTCCGCTCGGATGTCTGCTGGTATGCCTCTTTATATCCAAAGTCTGGGGATTTGAAGATTACGAAAAAGAACTCACCAACGACGGTAAGTTCGGAAGAATCACTTTATATGATAAGATTCTTACCTGCGTTGTTGTTCCGATATTCATGGTGATCATTATTTTAAATGTATTCGGATTCATACGTTGATCCACAAACGGCAATTTTAAAAATTTAATTTTATAGGCTTGTATTTTTTATATTTTTTCGCTACTATTAATAAGCAAATAAAATTTTTATAAAATTTTATATTTATATACATGGAGAATAAAAAATGGACATCAAAAGTTGGAAAATCATGCTGGCCGTAGATGATTACGGCAGCTTTACCCGTGTAGGTGCGGAACTTGGATATACACAGTCCGGCATTACCCAGATGATGAAGAATCTGGAAAAGAAAGTCGGTTTCCCGCTCTACATTAAAGATCATCACGGTATTACACTTACAAACGAAGCAAAATCATTGATTCCGGCAATCCGTACATTATTGAACGCCGATGAAGTAATTCATCAGGAAATCGCAGCATTAAACGGAGCACAAAGAGGTACCATCCGCATCGGTACGTATCTTAGCTGTTCCATCCACTGGATTCCAAAAATCATCCGGGAATTCCAACAGAAACACCCTGAGATTATCATTCAGGTAATCGAAGGGGTCGAAGGCGAACTCGCCGACTGGATTCAGGAACGTCGTGTAGACATCGGATTTATCAGTCTTCAGAAAAATCACAAATATCAGTTTCTTCCTGTCATGAATGACCCGATGTATGTGGTCGTTCCGGAAAACGATCCACTGGCCAAAGAAGACGAAGTTCCAATTGAAACGCTCGAAGGAGCACCTTTTATCATCACTGAATATACCCCCGGAAGTGATGTACACCGTGTTTTAAAAAAGCATAAAATTCATCCGGATATCCGTTATGTAACCAGAAATGAATTTTCTTCTCTTTCCATGGTTGAGCACGAACTGGGCTACACGATCCTTCCAGGACTTCTACTCCGTGGTCAGCAGGGAAAATTTGTCAAACGTCCATTAAAGCCGGCGCTCACCAGACAGTTAGGTCTTGCCTATTCTTCTCTGGAAGATCTGTCACCAGCTTCCAAGACATTTCTGGAATATGCGAAAGATTTCCTGCTGGATGATTAAATGCAGCATGCTTTGCTATCTGCAGAACCTGCCACCGGCAGCTTCTTTCGGACACATGGCGCTGCAAAAAAAAGAACCCTTACTGCTTTTCCCCGAAAGGATTGCCGTATGGGTTCTTTCTATATAATAATTGCCAATACTCTTATTCCGTTCTCTGATATGCCCGTCTGTTCACATATACACTCTGCACTTTAAATAAATCCAAATACATGAAGAATAACCACCAGTGTCAGCACCGGACAAATTACCGCCAGCGATAACTTATCATAAAATGAAAGTTTTCCATATTTTCCATTGTTCGTAAGTTCTTTTTCGTATTCTTTGAATCCCCATCCTTTTGCAATATAGAAGCATGTCAGTAATACACCAAGCGGAAGAAGTACATAACCACTCAGACAATCACACCAGTCATAAATATCATAATATGCAATTCCCTGAAAACTTGGCCACGGAAGCTTAAACCAGCTGAGTGCTCCTTTTGAAAGAGAACAAAGAATACTTCCTCCATATACCAGTGCCGCCGTAATGATCAGAGATAAACGATGCGAAGTATGCGTCTTCTCCTGCACGTACATACGCGGAATCTCAAGTATTGTAAAGAATGTTGAAATAACTGCAAATATCAATGCCGCAAAAAAGAAGATACCGATAATCCGGCCTCCCGGCAGCGATTCAAAAATCTGTGTCATCGCAACAAATACCAGCGACGGTCCGGAAGACATCTCACTTCCGGTTCCTACAACAGTAGGGATGATAACGAATCCGGCAAGGATTGCGACGAATGTATCACAGATATCCACCCACCATGCATCTACCTGCAGATTTGCATCTTTATCCATGCTTGCACCAAGTGTTGTAAAGATTCCCCATCCAATACCAACAGAAAAACATACCTGCATACATACATCCGCAAATTCCTGCATTCCGAATTTACTGAAATTCGGAATAAAATAATATCTTAATCCATCTACAGCTCCCGGAACAACGATCAGTGCATAAATACCACATACAATTAAAAGAGCTGCCAATGCCGGCATAATTACTTTCGAAGCTTTCTCAACAATATTCGTAATTCCAAAATACAGAAAGAATACAATGATTGCCATAATAATCAGGCTATAAATCAACGGCTGTGCTGTATTGCTGATATAATTGTCAAAATATGCCTGCTTATCTTTTCCAAAGTCACCGGATACTACATATGTAACAAAATACTTCAGCACCCATCCTGATACTACCAGGTAATAAATATCAATCAGGAAGGTACAAACAATATTGATTACTCCGACGAAGCGCCATTTGGGGTTTACCACTCCATAACTTGCTGCAGCACTTGCCCGGCCCCTGCGTCCGACAGCCTGCTCTGCCTGGACGATCGGATGTCCCAGAAGGATACATACTATAATATAGACAAGTACGAATGCTCCCCCACCATCACCATATGCCAGATACGGAAATTTCCAAATATTTCCAAGTCCGATCGCAGCACCGGCCGCAACCATGATATAGCCAAATCTGGAGAAACTTTTAGTTTCTTTGTGTTCACTCATAACAACACTCCTATCCTTTTTAATATTCTATGTGACCGCTTCATCTTTCAAAATCGCGTTTTCAATACTCTCTGCTGTCTTCATTTATATTTTAATATATAAAACAAAAGGATGTTACTTCTCTTTCTTCAAGAAGTAACACCCTTGTCACATAAAATCTGTTTATATTATAACAGACCGCAAATTATCTGTCAACGTTTACATTTTATGAATATTTATACATATTTTTGTGTAAACATATCTTTTTACTCGTGTTTTTCCACAATCCATTCACTTCAAATTACTCTTCCGTCCTCATTTTTGACATCATTTCTCATTTATTCATTAAAATTGCACGAAAGAATATCCCTTATTACACGTTTTTCTTGTTGCAATGCCAGTTTTTTCCATCCTTATTGACACCATCGGATTAACGTGTTATATTAATAGCAACTTAAAGACAGACACAGACACCAATGGCGGTTCCTTAACAGAGTTATATTATATAGGAACTGCTCTTTTAGAATCAGACAGTACAGCGGTCTGTTTTTAAGAAAACCATTATTATGGTTGTTATTGCAGTTATACCTAAGCCGGTCGTTTCCCCCAAGAATGACCTTGCGAGGGTGAACTCCAATTGATATATACATCCTCTACATGGAGGAGCATTCCCCAGCTTTGTATATAAAAACAAAACTGCAATGCAACGAGGAAAAACCTCTCAATGACATACCAATAAGAAAGAGCACGACATGTTCAGATGTC
>CAKRAT010000085.1 GCA_934295165.1 uncultured Dorea sp.
CCTATGCGTGATTTTTTGCGACTTTTTAATATTACCATAAAGGTTGTCTGTTTGCAAGGATTTTCCTTTTATTTTTCCGCAAACTTTTCTTTCAGTCTTTCTACTGCCATCTCCACCGTTTTTCTCGGACATGCCAGGTTAAATCTTACGAATCCGATTCCGTATTCTCCAAAGAAATCTCCTTCATTTACTGCAATCTTGCACTTTTCCAGCAGATACTGTCTTACTTTTTCTTTCGGAATATCTGTATTGCGGAAATCTACCCATACAAGATAGGTTCCTTCCAGCTTTCTGATTCCAAGCACCGGCATATACTCTTGAAGTTCATTTACAAAATATTCCAGATTCCCATCAATATATTCATTCAGTTCTTTCAGCCATTCTTCTGACTGGTCGTAAGTCGCAGTCAGAGCTGCTTCTGCAAAGGATGTATTCTCTCCTGCATGGAATTTTTCTGTTTTTGCCATAAATTCTTTCCGTAATTCTTCATTGGAGATAAAACAGTTTGCAACATGTATGCCTGCAAGGTTGAATGCCTTGGATGGTGATGTGAAGATGAAGCATCTGTCTTTTATCTCTTCAGATAACATCGAGATAAATGTAGGCTTACTGCCTCTGGATAACAGTTCACTGTGAATGTCATCCGACAGAATATACAACTCATGCCAGATACAGATATCTGCCAGGTCTCTTAATTCTTTCTCGATTCAGACTCTTCCGGAAGGATTATGTGGATTACAGATGATCACTGCTTTTGCCTTCTCCGTGATCCTGCTTTCCAGGTCTTCCAGATCCATTGTGTAATAACCATTATCATTCTTCAATCTGCTTTCTTTCACAATACATCCGTTATCTTTTACCACTTCAAAGAACGGACCGAATTATAGCCTATCATTCCGATACTTTTTTGTCGAATTAATTTTCACTATATATTATTCATATTATTCATTTTGTTGGCTTAGTCTATATGTGTTATCCCCGCACTCTATAAATCTATATTCATAAGTTTTGTTTCCTGTCTTTATAAGTTTTGCTAATAGGAGAATTACTATTCTTCATTGTTTTTTCATCCATAGACTCCGTTTCTACAATAAAAAAAGAAATCAGGATTTCTCCTGACTTCTTTTTCATTCATTCTTATTATCTACGCACATAAATCATACCAGACTGTACCGGTCCGACTTTTACAACATCTCCTGTGTGCGGAGCATGAATCATCTGACCATTTCCGATATAAATACCACAGTGTGTTGCTGTTGTTACGACATCACCAGGCTGAGGGTTACTTACTCTTGTCCATCCCATGAATGTAAGTGTTGTTCCGATACGTGTATAGCTTCCTGTCAGACAGTAGCTTACGAATCCCGAACAGTCAAAACTGTTTGGTCCACATGCACCCCATACATAAGGTTTTCCAAGCTGACTGTACGCTCTGCTTACGATTGTGCTGCCATTTGCATTAGATCCGCTTGTTGTATTACCACTATTTGACGAACCGCCATTTGAACCACTGTTTGACGAACCGTTACTTGTCGTATTATTTTTATTACTTGTTGTCGTATTGCTTGTCGTATTATTTCTATTACCTGTAGAAGAACTACTGCTTGTAGAATTATTTTTGCTGGCTGCTGCCTGCTGCTGTTTTGCTGCTGCCTTGGCCGCTTCTTCCTGCGCTGCTTTTTCAGCTGCTTCTTTGGCCGCTCTCTCAGCCGCCTCTCTTGCTGCCGCCTCTGCAGCTGCCTGGATCTCTGAATCCAGGTTTGCAACCTCTGCCGACTTTGAAGTAATCAGGTTATTCAGGTTATCTCCCTGTTTTTCATATTCAGCCTGCTTACTCTCCAGTTCTTTCTGGTCTTTTTCAAGACTGTCTTTCAGATCAGAAATCTGCTGTTTTGTCTCCACATATTCCTGTAACTGTTTTCTGTCATAACTATGTACATTCTGAACATATTCTGCTTTGCTGAGAAGATCTGTAAAATTTTCTGATGTAACCAGTGTTTCAAATGCTGAATCATTACCGGCTTCATACATATATTTGATACGTTTCTTCATTGCTGCATACTGTTCTTTTTCTTTTTCCTGTGCTGCTTCCAGATCGCTCTGTGCCTGCGTAATATCTTCACCTGTCTGGATCAGTTCTGTCTCCAGTGTATTGACTTTGCCCATCAATGTTGTCAACTGTGACTGCAGCGAACTTACTTCGCTCTGTTTTGCTGCTTTTTCTTTCTTCAAATCATCGACAGACGGCGCTGCCAGAACTGGTGTTACAATCAGTGAACTTACTGCTACTGCTGTAATCAATCTGATTCCGTATTTATTCATACTCACTCTTCTTTCTATTTTTGTTTTATTTATTTTTCCCCTCGTTATGAGAGCAATCTCTCACATCTGGTCATCATTATAACTCACAAAAATATAAATTGCAACATTTTTTAATAATTTTGTAACATTTCCAGAACCTGCAAATACATAACAATTTAACGGGTCGGAATAACTCATCCCGACCCTATTCTTGTTTATTATAAATTATGTTCTCAGATTATTCAAGAAAATTTTTACCAGTTCTTCATTCTACAAAGATACATTATTATTTACTGCACATACATATTCGTATATCCCATCAGACTGACATCTACTTCTCTTGCTGCTTCACGACCCTCGCGGATTGCCCATACAACCAGCGACTGTCCTCTGTGCATATCACCTGCCGTAAATACATTCTTCACATTTGTATCGTATTTTCCAGGTGCTGTTTTCACGTTCGTACGCTCGTTCACTTCTACTCCGAATGCTTTCGTAACATAATCCTGGCTTCCTAAGAATCCGGCAGCGATCAGTACCAGATCTACATCTACCGTATATTCACTTCCGGCTACTTCCGCCATCATCATGCGGCCTGTCTTTTCGTTTTTCTTCGGCTCTAATTTCACCAGAACTGCCTTGCAGACTTTTCCGTTTTTATCTTTTTTGAATTCTTTGACGGTTGTCTGGTATACACGCGGATCATGTCCGAATACAGCGGCAGCTTCCTGCTGTCCGTAGTCTGTCTTGCAGACTCTCGGCCATTCCGGCCAAGGGTTCATCTCGGTACGTTCATCCGGTGCTTTCGGCATCATCTCGAGTTGTAATACACTCTTGGCACCGTGTCTCATGGATGTTCCCACGCAGTCATTTCCGGTGTCTCCGCCACCGATGACCATAACATTTTTCCCTTTTGCGGAAATGTATGTGCCGTCTTTCAGGCTCAGATCATAGGTTCCGTCTGCATTCTGTTTTGCATTTTTCCAGAGTGCTTTTGTGGTTGATTTGAGGAAATCCACTGCAAAATAGATGCCTTCGGCTTCCCTTCCCGGTACTTTGATATCTCTTGGGTTGGATGCACCGCAGCAAAGAACCACACGGTCAAATTCTTTTAATAATGTAGCGGCTTTCTTATCTTTTCCGATATTACATCCGGTCACGAACTGAATTCCTTCTTCTTCCATGATCGCGATCTTACGGTCAATAAACTGCTTTTCCAGTTTCATATTCGGAATGCCGTATCGAAGAAGTCCACCGATCTTGTCTTCTCTTTCAAAGACTGTCACGCTGTGGCCTCTTCTGTTCAGCATATCGGCCGTTGCAAGTCCGGACGGACCGGAACCTACAACTGCAACCTTCTTACCAGTTCTTACCTTCACCAGTTTTGCTGCTGCGTAACCTTTTTTATATGCATTTTCAATAATGCTGTATTCATTCGCCTTACTTGATACTGCATCTCCGTTCAGTCCGCATGTACATGCAGCTTCACAGAGTGCCGGACACACCCTTGAAGTGAATTCCGGGAAGTTGTTCGTCTTTTTCAGTCTGTAGTATGCCTCTTCCCAGTTCTCATGGAAAATCAGGTCGTTCCATTCCGGTACCAGGTTGTGAAGCGGGCATCCGCTTGCCATTCCCATCAGCATCTGACCGGACTGGCAGAACGGCACGCCGCATGCCATACATCTGGCTCCCTGCAGCTCCTGTTCTTCCTTTGACAGAGGTGTATGAAACTCTTTAAAATGCTTAATTCGTTCTTTTGGATCTTCAGCCGGCTTATCCTGTCTGTCATAATCCATAAATCCTGTTGCTTTTCCCACTGTTCTTACCCCCTATCTTCCTTCTTTGATCGCATAGAATGCTTCTGTCTTTGCCTGTTCACTGCTCATGCCCTGTTCTTCCATCTGAAGGATCGTTGTCAGCATCCGCTCATAATCGATTGGAATGATCTTCTTGAATTTTGGAAGGTATTCTGTAAAGTTATCCAGGATCTTCTTACCAAGTTCGGAATTGGTACTGGCAACATGTTCTTCGATCATGCTCTTTAATTCTCCGACATCCATCTTGGTTGTCACGTGTTCGATATGAACCATCTCTTTGTTGACTCTTGTATAGAGATCATTTTCCATATCCAGTACATAAGCGACACCGCCGCTCATGCCGGCCGCAAAGTTCTTTCCTGTTCCTCCAAGAACGGCTACGCGGCCGCCTGTCATATATTCACATCCGTGATCTCCGACACCTTCTACAACCGCTGTCGCGCCGGAGTTACGTACTGCAAAACGTTCTCCTGCCACACCATTGATGAATGCTTTACCACTGGTTGCACCGTAGAGCGCCACATTACCGATAATAATATTTTCTTCGGCTTTGTAGCGGATTCCTTTTGGTGGATATACTACAAGTTTTCCACCCGAAAGTCCTTTTCCGAAATAGTCGTTACTGTCACCGGTCAGCTCCAGTGTCAGTCCCTTCGGGACAAATGCACCGAATGACTGTCCGCCGGCACCTTTACAATGTACAACATAGCTGTCTTCATCCAGGCCTTCCGGATATCTTCTCGTGATCTCGGAACCAAAGATTGTACCGAATGTACGGTTCGTATTCGTTACATCGATTTCAATGCTTCTCTTCTGTTTCTTCTCTACTGCCGGAAGAAGTTCTTTGACCAGAACCTTTTCATCCAGTGTCTTCTCCAGTTCAAAGTCAAAGACTTTCTTCGGATTGAATGTCATCGGTGTCTTTGTGCCTTCATAAGGATTATCCAGGATCTGTTCCAGATTCAGTGTGGATGCACGTTCGGAGGTCGGCACATCTTTCACCTTCAGAAGATCCGTTCTTCCGACCAGTTCGTCCAGTGTACGTACACCGAATCTTGCCATATATTCACGCAGTTCTTCTGCGATAAAACGCATAAAGTTCACAACATATTCCGGTTTTCCGCGGAAACGCTTTCTCAGTTCCGGATTCTGTGTTGCCACTCCGACCGGGCAGGTATCCAGGTTACATACACGCATCATCACGCATCCCATCGTTACCAGCGGTGCAGTTGCGAATCCGAATTCTTCTGCTCCGAGGATTGCTGCAATCGCCACATCACGGCCGCTCATCAGCTTACCGTCTGTCTCGATGCGGACTCTTTCTCTCAAACCATTCTGGATCAGTGTCTGATGTGTCTCTGCAAGTCCCAGTTCCCATGGAAGTCCGGCATTATGGATCGAACTTCTCGGTGCCGCTCCGGTTCCTCCGTCATATCCGGAGATCAGAATCAGTCCTGCTCCAGCTTTTGCAACACCGGCTGCGACCGTACCGACGCCTGCTTCTGATACCAGTTTTACCGTGATCCTTGCATCTTTGTTCGCATTTTTACAGTCATAAATAAGCTGTGCAAGGTCCTCAATTGAATAGATATCATGATGCGGCGGCGGTGAGATCAGGCTGACTCCAGGTGTAGAGTGACGGGTCTTTGCGATCCACGGATATACTTTTCCGCCCGGCAGATGTCCGCCTTCTCCTGGTTTTGCTCCCTGTGCCATCTTGATCTGGATCTCCTGTGCACTTACCAGATATCTGGATGTAACACCGAATCGTCCGGAGGCCACCTGCTTGATCGCAGAGCATCTGTCCGTGTCCAGACGTTCAATCTCTTCTCCACCTTCACCACTGTTGGATTTACCATGTAACTGGTTCATTGCAATTGCCAGTGTCTCATGCGCTTCTTTGGAGATAGAGCCGTAAGACATCGCTCCTGTCTTGAATCGTTTTACGATCTCATCAACACTTTCTACTTCTTCGATCGGAATGCCTTTCTTCGGATAGTTGAATTCTAACTGTCCACGCAGGTTGATGTGTTCTCCTTCCGCATTGACCATCTCTGTATACTGTTTGAA
>CAKRAT010000086.1 GCA_934295165.1 uncultured Dorea sp.
AGCTTCTGAGTATTCGAACTACGCTTATCACCTATCACAACCATAGCATCTACTCTCGCTGCAATTTGACGGGCTTCAGTCTGCCTTTCTTTCGTCGCATTGCAAATCGTATTTAAAACAACTATATCATACCTCTTTTTTGAAATAATTTCAACCAATTCTTTGAATTTATTGTAGTTAAATGTCGTCTGGGCTACGATACATACTTTCTGGTCTTTATCCGGCAGTTCAAATCGTTCTGCGTCTTCTGGTGTCTGCACGACCGTCACCTGTTCGCCCGCCCATCCGCGGATGCCTTCTACCTCTGGATGCTCGCCATTTCCGACAATCACAATGTACGAGCCTTCCGCACTTTCCTCCGCAACAATCTTGTGGATTTTCTTTACAAAAGGACAGGTCGCGTCTACACATGTGATCCCACGTTTTTCCATGACATCGTAAATGTATTTTGCCACACCATGGGAACGGATCACAACCACATCCGCATCCACTGTTTTCAGTTCTTCTTCATCATTCAGGACTTCTACACCATGACTTCTCAGATCTTTGATCACTTCTTCGTTATGGATGATCGGTCCATAAGTAAATATCTTCTCATCCTGGTGTTTTTCTATCTGTTTATATACCGTATCTACCGCACGCTTTACTCCGAAACAGAACCCTGCTGTCTTTGCAAGTTCGACATTCATATACTGCAATTCCTTTCTGCTGATTTTCTCTATTTACACAGGTCCACGATTGCTTTTACCACCTCGTCGATCGTCATATCAGAACTGTCTACCAGAACCGCATCCTCCGCCTGTTTTAATGGTGCAATCTCGCGTGTCATATCTCTGTGGTCACGTTCTTCAATATCGTGTGCAATTGCCTCCAGATTACAGTCCTCACCTTTTTCTCTGAGTTCGTTATAGCGTCTCTTTGCTCTTGTCTCCACGCTGGCAGTCAGGTAGACTTTCACATCTGCATCCGGCAGAACACAGGTTCCGATATCTCTTCCATCCATGATCACATCCTGTGTCTCCGCCAGATTCTGCTGCAGTTCCAGCAGTTTCCTGCGGACTTCCGGGATTGCTGATGTTACAGATGCCATATTGCCCACTTCTTCATTTCTCAAGCGGGATGATATATCACTGCCGTTCAGGTATACATGCTGTACACCGTCCTCATAAGCAATCGTTACTTCTGCGTCTTTACACGCCCCGATCACTTTTTCTGTCTCTTCAGGTTTGATTCCTTTATCCAGAAAATGAATCGCAAGGCCTCTGTACATTGCCCCTGTGTCCACGTAAATGTATCCTTTTTCTTTTGCCACGAGTTTTGCAATCGTGCTTTTTCCGGCTCCGGCCGGTCCGTCTATTGCTACGTTATATCCCATGATAAATCTCCTTTATTTTCATTTTCTTTTCTTATTTTCCAGCCTTATGCATTATCTTTATCCGGCATTTTCTACCTGTTACTCCTGTATTCCTGTTCCGGCCGCATACGCCGTCGACCATGCAATCTGCAGATTAAATCCACCCGTCACTGCATCCAGATCCAGCACTTCTCCGGCGAAATACAACCCTTTCACCAGTTTGGATTCCATCGTTCCCGGATCGACTTCTTTTATCTTAACTCCGCCTTTGGTAATAATCGCTTCGTTATAGTCTCTCAGGTCTGTAAGTGTACACGTCAGATTCTTAATCAGTTTTACAAATCCAAGACGTTCTTCTTTTGTGATCACATTGACTTTCTTCTCTGGATCAATCCCGCTTAATCCGATCATAACCGGGATCAGCTTTGACGGAAACAGCTTGTGTACCGCATTCTTAAACTGGCGGTTCTGATTCTCTTCAAATTCCCGGAGTATCCTGTGATCCAGCTGTTCTTCCGAAAGAGCCGGCTTCAGATCAATCTTAAGCGTCAGTTCTTTTGCTTTCAGCTTCTTTCCGACATGGCTGCTGGCACTTAAGATCAATGGCCCACTCACACCATAATGCGTAAACAGCATTTCGCCAAAATCATCATACAGCTTTTTTTTGCCGTCAAGAATCGTTACATTGACATTCCGAAGTGAAAGTCCCTGTAATTCCGGCACCCAGTCTTCTTTACATTCCATCGGCACAAGTGCTGGCATACAGTCTGTCACCGTATGTCCGAGGCTTTCTGCAAAACGGAATCCATCTCCTGTTGATCCCGTCGACTGATAAGACAGTCCGCCCGTTGCAATGATACAGGCATCTGCATATACTTCTCTCTGATCCGCAAGTATAATCTTATCAAACTGTCCATCTTTTGCGGCAACCTTTTTCACAGCTGTTCTCAGATGCACTTCCACACCCAGACGGTCCATCTCCCGTTCCAGCCCGCGGATCACGTCTGAAGAATGATCTGATACCGGGAACACGCGGTCTCCACGCTCAATCTTCGTCGGTACTCCGATCCGTCCAAAGAACTCGATCACCTGCTGATTCGTACAACCATAAAAACTGCTGTATAAAAATTTTGCATTCGTTCTGACTGCGTCAAACAGGCCATCCATATCACAGGCATTGGTAATATTGCATCTGCCTTTTCCCGTGATATAAAGCTTTTTTCCTAATTTTTCATTCTTCTCATATACCACAACCTGATGTCCGCACTCAGCCGCTGCGATGGAAGCAAACATTCCTGCCGCGCCGCCTCCAATGACAACTACTTTACTCATCTTTTATTATCCTTTTCTATTTTTCTTCTATTTTTCTTCTATCTGTCTTTCTATTTCGTTGACATTATTTTCGAACCACGGAGATACTTTCCTTTATATCCCCATTTCACTGGTCTTACTCTTTTTCATTCCCGGAAAGTTCGACTCTGTCCCCTACCATATTCAGTTCATCCTTACTGTACACCTGATACTCGTCCCAAATCTGTTCCAGCGTCTCAAGTGTTGTGATGACCTCTTTCTGTTTCTTCATGCAGAGAGCAACCACCAGTGCATTGATCACGCTGAGAGGTGCTACCAGCGAATCTACGATCGATGCCATATCGCTTCTTGCGATCAGGTTGCAGGAAGAATACAAGGTCATTGGAGAATGTACACTGTCCGTCAGCGTGATCACCGTTGCCTTTCTGTTACTTGCGAATTCCAGTGCTTTCAACGTACGCATCGAATATCTCGGAAAACTGATTCCGATCACTACATCATCTTCACTGACACGGATCAGTTGTTCAAAAATTTCACTGGAACTGTTCGTATTGACCGCTGTTACATTCTCGCAGATCAGATTCAGGTAGAAGCTTAAGAAGCTTGCAAGCGGCGAACAGCTCCGTATTCCAATCACATAGATTCTCTTTGCTTTCAGGATCGTATCTACAGCCATCTCAAACGCTTCATGGTCAATTGCCTCCATCGTAAGCTTAATCTTCTCAATATCCGAATGCAGAACCGATGTCAGGATCTCCCCCTGGCTGATCCGTCCATATGTCACTTCCATACGCTGGATGGAATTCAGCTTCATCCGCACCAGTTCTCCCAGAGCCTTCTGGAACTCCGGATATCCGTCATATCCAAGGGCAGTTGCAAATCTCACCACTGTCGATTCACTGACACCAACTTCTTCCCCCATCTTCGCAGCCGTCAGAAAAGCTGCTTTATCATAATCCTCACGGATAAAATCCGCCAGTTTTTTCTGTCCTTTGCTGAATTTCTGATATCTTTCATCGATCATCTTCAGCAGTT
Organism: uncultured Dorea sp.; assembly: GCA_934295165.1. Lineage (GTDB taxonomy): Bacteria > Bacillota > Clostridia > Lachnospirales > Lachnospiraceae > Dorea_A. Next base: position 3,701 of record CAKRAT010000086.1, read on the forward strand.
CATTTTTTACGCTCATGCGATGTACCTCTTTTTCAAACAATGGTTTTATTATATAGCTTTGTGGGGGAATAGTCAATCGGATGTCGGGTGTGTGGGGACGGGAGATGTGGAGGTTTGGGTGGATGGGCGCTTATGGACGGGAAGAAGATGTAACAAAGAAAGCTTGGGGAAAATCAGGCACCGAATACATTCGGCGAGAAATCTGATGATTTCTCACCTCAGGTATTCTTTCAAGCTGTGCCTGTAGCACAGCTCGAATCCTGATTTTACCCAAACTTTCTTTTAACATCTTCTACTCCCGCCAACGGATGCCCATCCACCCAAACCTCCACATCTCCCTCAGCCATACACTCCGACAACCAGAAGCGGCTTTACTGTTACCGCAAAGCTATTGGGGCTCCGCCGGAAAGAATTTTTTATCTTGCTTTTTCCACCACCTCACGAGGAGCCACACTCCCCGCTATCCTCCGCATATTTTCGCGAACAGTCAAGTGTAGAAGTGCCTGGTTCCATGCATTCGCAGGGTGCTTTGCAAGGAGTTGGTGAAAAAAAGACGATAAAATAAGATTTGGGATGTGCCACAAGCACATCCCAAAAGAATACCTGAGATGAGAAATCATCAAGATTTCTCGTCGAATGTATTCGGTTCTTATTTTATCGTCTTTTTTTCGCTTACGCCCTGCAAGCACCCGAAGTCGCATGGAACCAGGCACTTCTACACTTGACGTCCCCGAAAACCTATACAGGATAACTTCCGTTTTCCGTATCAGCTACTGTCGCATCCACCTTTGTCTGCTGTGCTTCTCTATACTTGAAGAAGTCTACAGCAACCTGTGGGAACAGTGCGTAAGACAGTACATCTTCATCCTGCTGGATCCACTGTTCGCATTCTTTGCGGAGTGTGTCTAATTCATCCGGGATCAGGTCTGCCGGACGGCATGTGATGATCTCAGGATCGTCTCCAAGTACTTTCTTGATCACGTCCGGATTCATTGGTTTAACTGTCTGTCCGTATTTACCACTTAAGAGGTCTTTTGTCTCTTTTGTTGCTACTTTGTAACGTTCTCCCATCAGTACGTTAAATACAGCCTGTGTACCAACGATCTGTGAGGAAGGTGTTACAAGCGGTGGTTCTCCAAGGTCTTTACGTACTCTTGGAACTTCCTCAAGTACATCGTAGAACTTGTCTTCTGCACCCTGCTCTTTTAACTGTGATGTCAGGTTAGAAAGCATTCCGCCCGGTACCTGATACAGAAGAGTCTTAATATTAACTCCAAGGTTCTTTGGATTCAGGAGTCCGCTGTCAAGAGCTTCGTCACGGATCGGACGGAAGTAATCAGCAATCTCTGCCAGAAGTTTCTGGTCTAATCCCGTATCGTAAGGTGTTCCCTTGAATGTCTCAACCATAACTTCTGTTGCAGGCTGGGATGTTCCAAGTGCGAATGGTGACATTGCTGTGTCGATGACATCTACACCAGCCTCTACTGCTTTCATGTAAGTCATAGAAGCAACACCTGATGTGTAGTGTGTGTGCAGCTGGATTGGAAGATCTACTGCTTCTTTCAGTGCTCCAACTAGTTCTGTTGCATTGTATGGTGTCAGAAGACCAGCCATATCTTTGATACAGATAGAGTTTGCACCCATATCCTGGATTCTCTTGGCGATGTCTACCCAGTAATCCAGTGTATAAGCATCACCTAATGTGTAAGATAATGCGATCTGAGCTTCCACTTTTTCTTTGTTTGCAGCTTTCACTGCTGTCTTCAGGTTACGAAGATCATTTAAGCAGTCAAAGATACGGATGATGTCGATTCCGTTTGCAGCAGATTTCTGTACGAAATATTCTACCACGTCGTCAGCGTATGGACGGTATCCCAAGATGTTCTGTCCACGGAATAACATCTGAAGTTTTGTATTTTTGAATCCATCACGGAATTTACGAAGTCTTTCCCATGGATCTTCTTTTAAGAAACGAAGAGATGCATCGAATGTAGCTCCACCCCAGCACTCTACGGAATGATATCCAACCTTGTCCATTTTATCAACGATCGGGAGCATCTGCTCTGTTGTCATACGGGTTGCGATCAGAGACTGATGCGCATCACGCAGGATCGT
>CAKRAT010000087.1 GCA_934295165.1 uncultured Dorea sp.
AAATAAAGATATGCCAAAACGCCCCTTGCTGCAGAAATGTAGCAAGGGGCTTGTAGTTCAATAAATTCAAGTTTGTCTAAGACAGCAAAAATAGAAGTTGTAAAGGAGTGATAAAATGAGATTAAGAGCAATAAATATATTTTCTGCATTTTTAGGAGATTTGGAAAAAACAAAAGAAAGAACAGTTTTGATACGAAAAGAATCTGATTTTTTATATCTTGAATATTACAATGTTGTTAGATATTGTGATAATGATTTTATAAAACAATTAAATGTTGAATGCGATGAAAATGCAAAAGAAATTGCAGTAAGGCTTAAAGCTTCAGATGGTTATTCAGTAATAACAATGCCTTTTAACTTTTCGTTATATCAAACTTTATCAACTGAAGAAAAAATGTTTTTTGGGTAGAAGAAATTACGAAAGTATTTAATTTTGTATTACCTTTAATGAAGTGTAAATCAGATAAAAAAGTAATTGATTTTATAGATTATTTAAACGAAAACAATAGATTCTCTCGATCTGACCCTGATCCCATGTACTTGTGGTCACTTCGGATCCCTGATCCGCCATGGTTCCTATAAACGGAAGATCCAGCTTAAGAACCGTATCATTACTTTAACGGTCGTCCGTGTTTACTGCAAGCACTGCGGACATACCTATGCCCTTCTTCTGTCTTCCTTTGTACCTTATTCCCAGATTCCCCTAGCGTGAAAGTGGGAAACAAAAGAAACAGGAACAATTGAAAGGAACTGATATTTGTTATTGTCAAATTTCTGCTGACAATCTTCAAAAATTTCTGTCAAAGTGAGCTGTTTACATGTTATTATGTAGGTATATCTCATTTGGGGTGGATTGGTTAATTAGTTTCCAGGCAATTCTATTTTACCATAATCATCAAGGTTAATGGCTTCATCAAGAAGCACCTTGAGGAGATATTTTATTTTAATAACAAAAAATGCCGTGTTTATGCGGCTTTTGGCGTTTCGTAAACGCCTATGGAAAGATAACAGGTAAGGAGGACTAATTATGACTTTAGAAGAACAAAAAGAGCTGGTATTAAGTGGAAAAATGTACAATGATCTGACGGAGGAACTGGTAAAAGCACGTGAAAATACGGTGTTTCTGACTAATGAATACAATGCCAGTTTTGGAAAAAGCGCAGAAGAAAGAGAGGCTATTCTCAAAAAAATATTGAAGTCCATGGGAAAAGGGGTTTATTTTGAACCAAATTTCCGCTGTGAATTTGGATATAATATTTCTATTGGTAATAATTTTTATGCGAATTTTGACTGTGTCATGCTAGATGGGGGCGGCATTGAGATTGGAGATAATGTCCTTTTTGGTCCGAAAGTAGGAATTTACACTTCCAACCATGCCATGGATGCATGGGAACGTGTTCACGGAGCATGCTATGCAAAACCGGTCAAGATTGGCAATAATGTATGGGTTGGAGCAGGTGTGCATATCAATCAGGGAGTAACCATAGGCGATAATACCATTATTGGTTCAGGAAGCGTAATTACAAAGGATATTCCTGCGAATGTCGTTGCAGCCGGTGTTCCATGTAAGGTAATCCGGAAAATTACAGATGCAGATAAGACCGGATATCAACCGTATTAATAATAGGGAAGTTACAAAAGCTTCAGACTGTGCAGTCATCGGATTATTCGGAGATGATCCTGGTGGTTACATGGCAAAATGTGGTACCAGATGGATGCAGAGAGTGGCCGGTTCCGGGAGCTTCGACGCTTTCTTGGAAAGGACAGCTGTTTGCTTATATGCCGTTCATATATGATGTATAGAGATCGCACCGAAGAGCCGGGAAACGGTACAGGGGATTACTTCTATCGGTTTTGCTCTTGGAAATAAGAGGACAGATTACGATGAGGAAGGCAATCTATATCCGCTTTTGTATATGAAACTTTCGGATGGATAATCGACACAAAAAGAAGATAAAGGATATTCTGGATGATATGGCGTAATAGAAGAAAGTTCATGGAATCAGGTAGATTTATGAGCTGGAACTCTTTGCTGGTATATGTTAGTATAGTATCCAGGATAGATTAAATTACATTTGCAAAATGAAAAGAGGCGTAAAAAGGTGACTAAGGAAGAATGGTATCAGCAATTATTTTCCCATCTGAAACAGTCAAAATTCAGAAGTAGTTTTCATCTGAAAGAAAAAGACAAGGCATACATACGTGAAAAAGGCATGGATACCATCCGGTGTCATGCCGAAGACTTTATTGCAAAGAGAGAGGCACCGGCGGTGATCCCAAATGATGGAAAGCAGACGCCAATGCAGGGACACCCGGTATTCATAGCACAGCACGCAACGGCTACGTGTTGCAGAGGATGCATTTATAAATGGCATAAGATGTGTCCGGGCAGAGAGCTGAGTAAAGTGCAGCAGGAATATCTGGTGGATGTCATCATGACGTGGATTGAGGGTGAGATGAAGCGGTGAAACAGCCGGATCTTATGATTGTCTGTGACAAAAAAAAGATTATCAGACAGGATGTTTTCGGAGCAACGGGTTTTATCGTTGAGATCATGTCCGAAAGTACGAGGAAGAAGGATAGTTATCTGAAGCTTATGAAGTATCAGAAAGCTGGAGTAAGAGAATACTGGCTGGTGGATCCGAATAAGAAAAAAGTGATTGTGTATGATCTGGAGAGAGAAGAGATACCGCTGATATATGGATTTACGGAACAGCTACCTGTGCGGATATCCGATGGTCCAGTATGAGCTTTACACAGCGAACGCTGATGATGTAAAAGAAAAACTGGACAAAGGATTATTGGATCTTGGAATGGTCACAGAACCGGTAGACATTTCCAAATATAATTTTATCCGTATGAAACGAACGGAAGAATGGGGCGTTCCGGTAAGAACAGATTCAGCTTTGGCCGGGAAAGGATTTGCAACGCCGGAAGATCTTGCAGAGACGCCATTGATTATGATAAAAAGAGACCTGGTGAAAAATGAACTGGAAAGCTGGTTCGGGGAATATTACCCGGGACTTCATGTAACCGGAACCTATAATCTCCTGAACCTACGCAATTAATATATACTAAATGGAAGCTATTATTTCATGTAAAGAAGCTGTTGAAAAAATAACCTACGCGGCCCCGTGAAAAATAAATATAGTATCATGCAGGTGACTTTGAACGAAGTGAACGGAACCAGCATGATACTATATTTATTTTTTATGGGGGCTCATAGCCTTTAATTTAAAACATTCTTTACATTAAACAATACTCATAAACCACTCAACCGTAGCCGGATCATGATGTGAGAAGAACAGACTCTTTCCGGTATCCAAAGCCTCCAGTGTCTTCATATCTTCCTCAGAAAGCGTAAAGTCAAATACATTGAAATTCTCTTCCATGCGTTCTTTATGAACAGATTTTGGAATGACAACAACGCCGCTCTGGATCAGGAAACGAAGAGCAGTCTGGGCAGGTGTTTTTCCGTATTTTTCACCAATATCTTTTAAAGCAGGTGTATTAAAGTAATCATTTCTTCCTTCTGCAAATGGTCCCCAGGACATGATCTGTGTATTGTGTTTGGCCATGTATTCTTTGGCAACTTTTTGCTGTTGGAACAGATGAGTCTCGACCTGGTTGACAGCAGGTTTTACTTCTGCAAAATGTACCAGATCCAGATAACGGTCTGGATAAAAGTTAGAGATTCCGATTGCTCTTACTTTACCTGCTTTGTAAGCCTCTTCCATAGCACGGTAAGTTCCATAATAGTCACCGAACGGCTGATGGATGAGCAGAAGATCGATATAGTCGGATTTTAACTTCTTTAAAGATTCTTCAATGGAAGCTTTTGCTTTTTCATATCCGGCATTGGTGATCCATACTTTTGTAGTAATAAAAAGGTCTTCTCTTGGAAGTCCGCATTTTTCGATTGCATTTCCAACACTTTCTTCATTGCCATAAGCCTGTGCGGTATCGATACTGCGGTATCCGGTGTGGATGGCTTCCAGTACACATCGCTCGGTCTCTTCCGGTGGAGTCTGATATACTCCATATCCCAAGATTGGCATTTTTACACCGTTATTTAATGTTACATATTCCATAATGATAACCTCCTGTGATAAAAAATTTGAAATGTAATGTAGTATAATTGGTTGTTTCTGATCTTTACAATTCATAATTTACAACGAGAAAGAAAAAATGTACAATAGAAAATAAGAAATGTAGATTTCAAAATATGAATAGTAAAATATGAATAGGAGAGAAAATATGCTGGATTTGCACGAACTGGAACAGTTTGTTACATTTGCAAAATGCGGGACACTTTCAAAAACAGCTGAGGTTTTAAATATTTCCCAGCCAACGATCACCAGAACCATGCAGCATGTGGAAGAGGCATTCGCGGTTACGCTGTTCGAAAGGGGGAAGAATAGGATTGCTCTGAATGAGACGGGGAAAAAAGCCGTAGAGTGTGCGGAGAAGTTATTGGAAAAAGCAGAAGATACAGTCCGGACAGTGCAGATCTTTGATAAAAATATGCATACGATCCGGGTAGAATCTTGTGCTCCGGCTCCTTTATGGACGCTGTTGCCGGAACTGACCGCGAGATATCACGAGAATATGATCAGTTCGAGACTGGTGGAGATAGAGGATATTGTGAAACATGTGCGGGAAGGAGAATGTGATGTTGGAATCCTTCCGGGACCGCTTATGAGATATGATCATGCGGATGCTGGAAAGCCAAATGAAGAAAAGGCGGAAAATAAGCTGGTGGACGTAAGCTATTTCAGAGAAAAGTTGAATGTCTGTATTCCGAAAGGACATGAACTGGCAAATGAAAAAGAATTATCAATGGCGCAGCTTAACGGGTTCAATTGTCTGCTGAGAGATCAGATTGGATTCTGGACGGACCTGTGTCATGAGAAGATGCCGGCGTCTAAATTCCTGATCCAGACGGATGAATTTGCATTTGAGGAGCTGATCCGGGCATCGACTCTTTTTTGCTTTACATCGAATTTCGCAACTGATGTGAATCATCTTTTGAACGGAAGAAAGGTAATTCCGCTGACAGATACGGAAGCGGATGTGACATATCACCTGATCTGCAGGAAAGAAAAAGAAGAACTGATCAGGAATTACAGATGATATATGATGAAAAAAGTATAAAAAGATACAAGAAGAGGAGAAAGAACATGAGAACAATGAAAGATAAGATGCATACAGGAGAATTATATCTTCCGTCCAATGTAGTTGCGGTAGGAAATCCATGCAAAATCCTGCGTAAGATTGATGAAGCAGAGATTCGGAGATTAAAAGAGACGGAAAAATAGATTAACAGGAGAGAGTTATGAGAGAGAAATCGATGAGTAAAAATACAAGAAAAAATGTGATCCTGCTGCATATTGCAGTTATGTGCTTCAGTTTTTCGGG
>CAKRAT010000088.1 GCA_934295165.1 uncultured Dorea sp.
AAACATGTTCTGCTGGCTGAGGATAATGATCTGAATGCGGAAATCGCAGAGTTTATCCTGGAGGATATGGGACTTATGGTTGACCGTGTTGAGGATGGAGTTCAATGTGTGGCAAGGATGGAACAGAAACCAGCAGGGACCTACGATCTGATCCTTATGGATATCCAGATGCCGAACATGGATGGCTATAAGGCAACGCAGGCAATCAGAAGGCTGGAAGATAAGAAAAAAGCCGGTATTCCGATCATAGCTATGACAGCCAATGCATTTGAGGAAGATAGAAAAAAGGCATTTGAAAAAGGAATGAACGGACATATTGCAAAGCCTGTTGATGCAGAAAAGGTTAAAAGAACCATTCTTTCAGTTTTACGGTGAGATGAAAGGTAAGTAAAGTACAGAACAGACATTCGGCTTGTTCTGTACTTTTTTATAGGAAACGATTCCTTCTTCGCCAAAATAGTCATTATCGGTACCATCAAATATTTCTTTTACTGCTGATAATACAGCAGAAGGTGGAGTAAAACAGGATGTAACAGGTGAGGCTAATGCACCTCAGCAGTAATTGAGTAACTTTATTAAAAAAGAAGGAGAACAGCAATGAACCAAATAAAAAAATTAAAAAAGAATTAGCTGCGACAATTTTTGCTTTTTTTTCATCAGCGTTAGCTCTTACATCAGCTACTTATGCGTATGTATCGAATAATTCAGTAACTGCAAACACAACTACAATCAGTGCAACCACGAATGGTTTTATCTTGCAGCAACTATACACAATTCATCTATCTTTCCCACCTGAGAAGTTCCCACATCTTGCAGCAGCTTCAACCGCTGATTGTAAAATATGGTGGATTCCGGATCAATGGTCTGAGGGATTGTCAACAGTAAAAACATATATAATTCCTGAAGATTTAAATACATTAAAATTTAAATTTCTTTAAAAGGAAAGGTGGCAATATCCATTAATATATGTTACTATAATCAAAAGCATTACATTTCTAAACTCTATATCACATATCTGATTACACATCTCGAATCAGTAATTAGCCAGTAAAAGGCTATAAGGAATCTCAATGCTTTGAAACCCATTAATATAAGCAGAGAGATTTTGAACATGTAATTAGGAACGGATTTAATGATGTCAGATCTCCTGCACAATTTTACAAAAGGAGAAATGTCTATGCCAGAAAGCAAAGATTTGACACCCGTTAATTTCATGTACAAAGCAAGAATTTTTGAGATGCTGTACAGTGATAAGAAAGAACTGCTGAATCTTTACAATGCAGTGAATGGAACAGCGTATGATGATCCGAATGAATTGGAAATCAATACACTGGAAAATGCGGTGTATATGTCAATGCATAATGATGTATCGTTCTTAATCGATATGAAAATATCGCTTTATGAGCATCAGTCAACCTATAGTCCGAATCTGCCGTTGCGATTTCTTTTTTACATTTCAAATTTGTATTCTGAGATAACCAAGAATGCGAATCTGTATGGTGAGAAAATAGTAAAAATACCGACTCCGAAGTTTATTATATTTTATAACGGGGAAAGAAAACGACCGGAAAAAGAAATATTAAAACTGTCAGCAGCATATCAGACCGAAGATTCGGAACCGAGTCTGGAGCTGGAAGTAATTTTGCTGAACATTAATCCGGGATATAATGAGAATCTGAAAAGTCTGTGTAAGTCATTGAAAGATTATGCAGAGTATACAAGCAGAGTTAGGAAATATGCCAAAGAAATGCCGATAGAAGAGGCAGTAGAAAAGGCGATTACAGAATGTATATCCGAAGGAATCTTATCAGAATTTTTGTTCAAACACAAGGCGGAGGCAAAGAAGATGAGTATATATGAATATGACGAAGAAAAGCATATACGAATGGAGAGAGAAGATGCAAAGGCTGAGGGCTTTGCGGAGGGAGTTGAGAAAGGCGTTTCTCAGGGTATAACTCAAGGACGGAATGAACTTTTAAAAGAATTAATTGAAAAGAAACTTGCGAAAAACAAAACGCCAGAACAGATTGCGGAAGAATTAGAAGAAGACATAAGCACGATACAAACGATTATTTCGAAAATTGAATAGTAAAAAAAGTAAAAAAAGTAAAAAAACATCTGACTTAACAAAAGCAGATGTTTTTTACGTGGATTTAAAATTGATTTAAATTCTGCTGAATCAGAACTTTATATGCACCGGATATAGTAATTTTGTATTCAGAGAAAAGGAGCGGTTCGGTTATGCAGAATATAACAAAGAAGAAAAAATGGATTGGAATTTGCTGTGTTTTGATTGTTCTGATTCTGATATGGGCAGGGCGATTGGTTTATCTACATTTTCTGGCTCAGAAAAATGGAACCCCTTCGTACAGTTCACAGGCAGTAGACTGGGATGGAAGTTTTAAGACAGAAGGAAAAGAAGGATACATAACGGTTCCGGGGTACGAGACGGTATCATTACAGGAAGGGAAGGATACGGCGAAGATTGTTCTGGCCAATCCAGATACGAATCAGTGCCTGTTTCAGTTCCAGCTGATTCTTTCGGATACAGAGGAAGTGCTCTACACATCAGATATGGTAAAGCCGGGAAAAGCAATCACTTGCAGCAGCTATCTTCACACCAACCGTTGCACATGCAGAAAAGAAACCAGGCGTACAGGATGGATCTGTATTATGGAAGACAACAGGAAATGCAACGACAGATTTCGGACTCAGTCTGAATTATGAAGATGCCCTGAAACCAACCTATTCTGTACAGGTTCCACAGTCTCTGCAGATGCAGGAAGATGGAACAGACGTGTATGTGACAGTGTCTAATACAAAGAATCTGGCAGAAAATAATAAATATGTATCGGTTAAAGTCCGTGATACATGGGCAACGAACTTCCCGAAAAAATACAAGGATGACGACCACAAATACAATCTGTACTGCGGTTATGATTTTATGAAATATAAAGTAGAGCCGAAGCTTTCAGACAGCAGTTATGGTCCGGCACTGACAGATTTTAACCAGGAACTGCTTGCATTTACAGAAGATGCAACAAAATATTACCGTGTAACACCACTGGAAGATACAGCAACAAATGCTAAGCCATACTGGTGGGGACAGATCAACTTTACAATAGGAGTTGAAAATATCAAATAATATGAACAAAAAGAAGCAAAATATATTTGTGATTACGATTGCAATATTAGTAGTTATCATCGGTTTGCTGACATTTGTACTTATCAGGAGGGAAAACGCAGAGGGTTCCCTCTCTTTTGATAAGAACGCTTCTACATGGAATCGAAATGAGAAAAAAGCGAGTACGTCAGACACTCAGATCAAGATCCCGGGCTATGACAATCTTACATTTGAGTCCGGTACATGTGAACAACAGATTACACTGGCGAATCCGGAAGAGCATTAAATTCTGCGGTATCAAACGCCAGTTTAACTGTAATATAATAAAAGAAAATCATCAAGAGGTATGAGGTTATGAAATTAAAGAAAAAAGCTATAATGTGTACATTTGCTATGATATTTGCCGTGAATATGGCAGGATTACAGATATGGGCAGCCGGTACGGAGGAGAGAAGTACACAGTTTACTTATACAAAACAGAATGATCCGACTTATACGGTGTCTATTCCGGCGGCACTTACGCTCACGGATGAAGGGGCACCACTGCCGATAACTGCTTCGGATGTGGCATATCTGAATGGTAAAAAAGTATCGGTAACGATAGATGGTACGGATTATTACCGGAACCAGCTGGTACTTTCTGCAAAGACGTCAAAGCCGTCGTATACGGGTACCATCCGTTATCAACTCATCAGTCCTTCCGGAAATATAATCGAAACTACAGAACAGGATACCGTAACAGGAACCGAGATTGCGTCATTTACAGAGAATGGAACGGTTACCTATACGGCAAAACCAGTAATCGGAACTCAGGGACAGAACCTGGAACCGGGAGTCAATTATACAGGAACGATGACATTTGGAATCGGGCTTGTGGAATAAGACAGCAGTATAATATGGATAAGATATAAGAAGCCGTCTGGTGGGAGAAACCGGACGGCTTTTCGACATTTACAGACTTTTTTCGGGCAGAAGATTGAAAAGCAATAAGTGCTATGATAAGATGAAAATTAAGCTTTTATGCCTTTTTTTAGGCAAGTCGACGAAAATGTTCGGAAAAATAAATGAAAATAGAAATATACAGGGCAGAGGCAAAGAAGATATTTCTACAATACAAAATATTATTTCAAAGATTCAATAGTAAAAATACCGCTCCAAGAAAATATGATATTTTATAATGGGAGCACACCGTGAGATCATATCCAATAGCTTGTCTGCGCCGCGGTACCTTTGTTAGGTGACTTGTCCGGTGTATCAAAGATCTTCGTGATAAACTGGCCGGGCAGATATGTGCAAGAGACAGCCGGAAACTCAAAGTATTACATTTTGATAAGGATGGGTTTCCCTGGAATACAGGCAAAAATGAAGTCGTTGAAAACCCATCTTTTTTGTGGTACGATTACAATCGGGTATTTAGATTAAATAATTCGAAAAATTTACACAAATAGAATGATAAATCAGAGGGAATAGATCATACTGGAGAATGATATATACTCTAAAATCTTGTCCCGGAAAAGAGATTTTATGCAAGAGAACCTTGAAGAATTAAAAAAGGAAAAGAAAAAAAGGATTCGCCAGATAATCGTTTTTGTTATTGCAGCAATTATTGTGATAATTGCACTCTGTATTGCCTGGTTTGTTAGTAACAATCAGGTGAATGGAATACTAGGAAGCACTAGTGCAAAAGAATCTGGAATAGAGATTGGTTCCAAGGGCAGCCAGGGTGTTCACGATGATATTCTAAAGCGGGTAAAGCGTGACCTTACCTATCACCTTCCTGGTGAAGGAAGTAATAACCAGCATGATACATCCCTGGGAGGAAGTATTAACTGGCTGCTTAATTCGAAGAGCAACATGAACAATTATAGTGATGGAAAAAGTTTTACGGATACTGGGGCAAAATTTCGAAAAGATTATGCCATGGAGCCGGGGACAAAGGGAAGACTGGATTTCTTTATTAAACCACATGAGGAAGGAAAGTTATCACTGGAATTTTCATTAGATATTGTTCCATATGTTATGGATGGTGACACTCCACAAGTTGTAGATAAGACATCAACAGTATCACAATTTTTAAGTGGTCATATCGTGTATTTTCTGGGAGAAACACAGAATGATACAGTAACGTACACCTGGATCAAAGATGGAAGATTTCAGATCACGATACCGAAGGCAGAGAAGGATAAGGAATACAATTATTCCATCTACTGGGTATGGCCACTGAATCTATCTACGATACT
>CAKRAT010000089.1 GCA_934295165.1 uncultured Dorea sp.
GCATAAAAGGGACTTCAAATAAAGTTGCAACAAATGATGGCGATGATTTTATATATATTCAATCCGGTAGCGACAATAAAATTCAAGGTGGTGCCGGAAATGATTATATAGAAATGAACTCTAATAACAACAATATAGACGGCGGTGCTGATGACGACAGTATCATTATCAATGGGACAAATAATTCATCATATACTATAACAGGCGGTACCGGTAATGACAATATAACCATAAACAGCTCTAACAGTTCTGGATTAATAACAGGAGGCGAAGGCAACGATGTTATTAATATTCTTGGAAATAAAAATACTAACATTAGAGGCGGAAATGGTGACGATAACATAACCGTAAGCGGAAATAATAATGAAATATTTGGCGAAAATGGTGCTGACACGATTACAACCACTGGCAACAACAATGCTATTAACGGTGGCGAAGGTAACGACAATATATATGTAAACTCTGACAACAATAGTGCCTTGATAACAGGTGGCGCAGGAAATGATTATATCTCAGTAACAGGCAAAAATAACTCAAATATTCATGGTGGAGCTGGACATGATAGCTTATATCAAACAAATACAATTTCTGATTGCAATGAATTTGAAGATATAACATCAACTCTTTCAAAAGGTGATTTTTCTCTCGCTGCAAATACGCAAATTAAAATAAATATCTTAGGTAGAATTTATACATTCTATTCACCGGTTACACAAACAGTAAATTATGAAATAATCAATAATTTACTAAATTTATCTGTTAACAGTGCAACAATAAATTCTCAAAATGATACAAATGATACATTAAAAATCATGGGAAATTCCAACAATATCAATCTGAAAGATGGTGATGACAGTTTGATTGTGGAAGGAAACTCCAATACTATTAATACAACATCTGGAAATAAAAATTTCCAAGTCATTGGCGACAATAACACATATAACGGTTCAAGTGGAATTAATACCGTTTCTGTAAATGGCAATTCTAACCGTATTTTAGGCGGAGAATCTGCTGATGTTATTTATGTTGAATCCGGCTTTGATAACTCTATTATGGGCAATGATGGTGATGACATAATTACAATAAATAGTGCAAATAACAATGTTTATGGTGGCGATGGCAATGATACAATCATAATGGAATCTTCTAACTCTGAAAGCTATACTATAGATGGAGGTAGTGGTGCTGATATTATTCATGTTAAAGGTTCTGGCTCAAAAGGATTAATTAATGGTGGAAGCGGTAACGATGAAATAATTACTACAGGCTCTAATAATTCAAACATCACAACCGGTAGCGGTGACGATACTGTAATAAATACTGGCAATAATAATACTTTTATCAATTCTGGCGGAAATGACATTATTAATGAAGGTGGTTCTTCGACTTTAACAGGATTTGATACTATTAATATAATAGGCTCAAAGGGCAGTTTTACATTAACAGAAACCAACGAAGTTACAATTCAACATAATAAAAATAACTATACTTTAAAAACTGATCAGCCAAATACTAAAGTTAATTATCAACAATCTTCTTCATCATTAATTTTAGATATAAATAATTCTGAAATTAAAACAACAAAAAATGAAGCTTCTAATTTAACAATTAATGGTTCTAACAATAATATAGACCTTGCTGATTCAGTAGATTCTTCTTTCGTTATAAATGGTGACAACAATAAAATTAAATCTGGCACCGGAAGCTATGATATAACAAATTATGGGAATAACAACACTATTGATTGCAAATCAGGCGACGCTTATATTGAAGTCACTGAAAAATCTGATGGCACTATTATAAATGGCAACCAAGCTAATGTAACAGTGCTTAATGCCGGCAATAATACATTTATTGATAAATGTGATAAATTAATAAAAAAAGTCGATGATATAAAAATTCAAGCTGGCATAAATTCAAATTCATCTTCACAAATTGATATATCAACAGGATTTTTATCTGGAAGATTAAAATTTAACATTTCAAATAATGATTTTGCAAATATTTCTATAGACAAATCTTCTTCATTAATAGAAAGTGTTACTAAAAAATTAACAGAAATTGGTTCACAATACAATAGATTGTCATCAGCATTAGAAGAAAATACAACTCGCTCATACAACCTTGCTGCATCAAAATCAACATTGCAAGATGCAGACATAGTTGAGGTTACATCTTCTTATATTAGAAACTTGTTTTTACAACAATCTTCAAACATGTTATCAGTGCTAACAACAAATATAAATTCTCAAATGGTTCAAGCTTTATTGCCTAAAACTAACTAATTTGCAATAAACTCTTTAATAATTAAAATCGTCAAAGCCATTAAGGCTTTGACGATTTTATTATTCTTATCAATTCTCTTCTGAGAATTTTTACCTGTTAGATAAGGGGCTATACTTTCATTGCTTGTAATTGCGCTGCTGTATAGTTATATGGTGATTTTGATAAATCAATAACAACATCAATTAATACATAATATGGTTTCAATTTACCATCTTTCATTGCTGCGTAACCGGCTCTATTCAAGACATCATTGTTAGAATTTCCTTGAAGATTCTCAAAATCATATAAGTCATATATTGTTACTGTCAATTTGGTACCTTCTAATTTTGTAGCTACCACATCTGTACCATGCAAGCTACCCCACAAATCTTTATCAACATTTTGTTCAAAATCAAGTCTTGTTGATGATAAGTTTGTACCATTTACCAAATTTTTAATATTATTCTTCACGTAATTTGTGAAATTTTTATTTGTACTAATTTTCTTTGACATTGCAGAGGTTGTAGAATAGTGATATCCTTTAACTTCTTCCGGAGTATAGCCGTACTCTGGAACTGTTCCTGCCAAATCTTTCTTTATATGTGCTTGAACATTACTTGGAGCACTTTGATATCCAACATAGGTTTTATCGCTACCTGATGGTTTACCATTGTAGCCGGCTTGTGCCATTTGTAAAAATTCATAAGTTATATCACCACCCATATTTTTGATGGCTTCTTTTGCGGTTATAGTATTTATACTATCAGTTATATTTTTATATAAATCTTTTATATCCATTGACACTGTTGCCCAACCTAAGTCTTTAGTCACTTCGCCTGTTAAACGATGACGATAATCACCTTTTGAGTTACCATTTGCATCATATTCAGTTGTCTTGATAGCTCCTGTTGATTTTGTTTTATAATAACTTACTTTCTTTTTACCGGTTTTCGGGTCGTAAATTATTGTTTCTATGTCACCATTAGTTTTTGTTTCTACGGTTTTTGTAACAACACCATTTACTTTTGTTGAAACTAATGTTCCACCTTTAGAGCATTTTCTAGTTTGTGTATAATTTTTAGAATCTACATAGTTACTATAAGTATAATTATACGTTACATCATTTACAACTCTTTTAGTCATCAAGCCTCTAGAGTCATAAGTATCTACATAATAATCTTTACCATTACTGCTAAACCAAGTAATCACTCTAGATGTTAGCTTACCGCTTGCATCATAATTTTTGGTTTCTGTTTTTGCTCTTCCATTTGAGTCTTTTGTTGTAACTTTTTCGGAAGTTGTTGCACCTGTTGCAGTTTTTGTAGTTTCGGTTGTTTTTCCGTCTTTTGTCACGATTTCTATATATTTTAATAATTTTTCATTTTTATCATATATAGATTTTACATAATTTCCATCAGAAGAATATGCATATTTAGTCTTTGTTTGCAATGCACCATTCTTGTCATAGCTTTCTTCTGATGTGACTTTACCATTTCCGTATTTATTTACAACTTTACTTCCGTCGTTATTAGTTTTAGTTTCTGTAATCTTTTGATTATTAGACATGTTATATACAGTTTCAGTATTATAACTATTATCAACTATTGTTTTAGTGTTTTTGTCATAATCATAATATGTTTCTGTACTATAGTCTTTGTAATAAATAACTCTGCCTTGTGCATCTTTAGTAGTTGCATCTACAAACTCCAAGCCAAAATATCCATTTTTATATTTATAAGTTGTAGTCTTAATTGCTTTGCCAGTCTTGTCATACTCAATTATTGAAGTTGGATTACCATTACCATTTTTTACGGTAACAGTCTTTGAACCGTCAGCTTTATAAGATACAGTAGTTGTACTTGCAACTGACCAACCATTTGATTGATATTTTACTTCATTAATCAAGCGACCTTGAGTGTCATATTTTTGAACACTTATTTTAGTTCCACTCTTATCATTTTCTGTTAATGTTTTTGCACCATTTGTATCATACTCTACAGAGAAATATCTTTCTTTTCCATCAGCAGATGTATGTGTTTCATCACCTGTTGGATTACCATCGCTATCGAATTTTCGTGTAATCTTAGAACCATCTGAATTATAGGTAATTTCATCAAAATTACCCCAGACTAGCTTTTTATATTCTAATGTTAGATTTCCACTGTCATCATATTCTTTCTTTGACTCTACTTTTTCATCATAATTATATTCAATTTCTAATTTCGTTTTACCATTTTCATAATACTCTGTTTCAGATTTTTTCTTTTCATGATAACCATATTTTATATCATGTTTCACTTGGCCATTTTCATAATATTCGGTTACTGATTCCTTATCATTGTTATAAGAAACATATTTTATTTCTTGTTTTACTTGACCATTTGCAAAGTATTCTGTTTCTTTTGCAACTGATTTTCCATTATATTTATACTCAACAACTTTTGTCACAACTCCATCAACGTAAGTTGTTTCAACTTTGTATCCTTGTGCATTTTTTGAAGTTTCTACACCATTTTTCTTTTGAGATGCTTTAACTTCTTCTTCAAATTGTGCATAAGTATAATTTGACCTCATGTGATAAGTCGTAGTTTTACCATCTACTGTTGTTGCATCATAAAAATATTTGTTTATTTGTTCTTCTGTTGCTTCTGTTTTTTGCAAGTCACTTAGTGTATAAGTTCGTAAAGATTTATCATCAGTACCAGAGGTTAAAGCATCTATCATACAAAACATAGTATATGTTTTGCCATTGTATTCTATTTTATATCCAAGCTCATTACCTCTCTTTGAAAATCTTGCTTTTGAGCTATCTATACCCATTGCATCAGTAATTGTACTAACCATATTCATTGAGATATTGCCTTCAGTAAAATCTTTTACCAATTTTTCCAAAGCTTTTTCTACAATAGCATTTTTATCATTACCTAAAGCTTTTTTGATTTCATCAGCATAGTTTTGGTAATTATCTTTGGTAATAGTATTGCCTTCACCTGTTTTTTTCATATCATCAACAACATCTGTTTGCTTTTTCTT
>CAKRAT010000090.1 GCA_934295165.1 uncultured Dorea sp.
TATACCGTCTTATCCATGCTGTAGCTCATGATCACAGCCCCGTTCACCGGCCATAGGATGTAGCTGTCTTCTGTAAAGTTAATATTGTGGCTTCTTCCTGCCGTTGCCTGGGTTCCTGTCCCAGTCTGCCCGGATGCTTCGGTTCCATCTGTTCCGAAAGTTCCGGTTCCCGTCCCCGTTGTCCCTGTACCTGTTGTTTGTCCATTTTTCCCTGTTCTGGAATTGCCGCTTCCATTACTGTCTGTTCCTGTTGTACTGTTTCCCGTACCTTCACTTTTGATCTTGGACGTTCCGGTTTCTTTTGCTGCATCACTGTCTTTCTTCTTGTCTGATCCGTCCTGACTGCTCTTTTCTTCCGCCTTTGCCAACTCATTTTTCTGCGTTTTTCTGTAATCATTAAATGTATATGTTCCTGCTATTGCAATTGCTGCCACAAAACATAACACTGCTGCTACGGCAGCACGCCGTTTGGACATTGACGGTTTCTGATTTTTATTCATTTCATCACCACCTCTGACCATATTTTTGCCAGATCGTGATGTAGTTATTCCTTTTTTTATATTATTTTTCATTTCCTTTATAGCTGACTTTACTGCGTCTGTTCTTCCAACACACCGTTTACAATTTCTGTCACTTCTTTTATCTCTGTTCCTTCAAAAAAATATTTCAAAATTTTTCGATATCCTTTTTTCCCTTTTGCCATCTCATTCGCCGTATACTGACTCATGCCGATTCCATGACCAATCCCCCTTGTTGTTACCCGTAATTTTCCATTATACCGCTGCAGGGTAAAGCAGCTGGATGCCAGATGATATTTATTTCGGAATTCTTCCCCACTCATTACGTTGTCTCCTACACGGATTTTCAACACATATCCCACTGAGTCCGTCTCCTGGATCTCTACATCCAGCGTTTCGATATCTTTTTCTGTCAATACAACTGTCTGTATCTCTCCCTCCGCATTCACATCCTCCAGGCATTCCACGATCTTCAGATACGGATATTCTTCCTTTCCCAGCACTTCTTCCGCATCCCTCGTATATCCGTTACTCAGATTAAAAAATGGCGTCACTGCCAGACCATTTCCATAGAACAGCACTTGTCCCGCTGTGGATTCCAGCGCGTTTTTTAACTTCCGGTAATTTTCCGCATAACGCATTCCCCATGCAGATTTCATCTGTTTCTCTGTCCAGAATTCATCCGCTGCTTCTTCCGGCAACGTGCCGTCTCCTCCGGCTTCCTGAATCATACGGTATACTTCTGTCCGAATGAGCACTGCCTGTGCTTTCAGTGCCTCTTTCTCGTAATCTGCGGGCATGTCCCTGGCTAACATTCCGATACAATATTCCTCCACCGGCAGCTTTCCATTTTTCTTTATTTTCACCTTTGTTTCATCTGCTTTTGAAGCAGTGATGACCTTCGGTCCATTTATAAATACCGTTATGATATATGGAAGCAATACTATAATGATCAGCCAGCAGCCGGCTCTTTTCAACTGGTCTCTGAGTTTTCTGATTCTTGCCGGTCTCCTGTTCCATACAGACCGGTAAGTTCCCTGTATTTTTTCGGATTCTCCTCTGCCTGCCGAACTGCTTACTGAACTATATTTCTCCCGTCTTTCGACTTTTTCCCACTTATTCACAGGATTTCTCCACATTCTATGCCTACTTCTCCACATATAAAAAAGCCCTCCCATACCTCAATGTATGAGAGAGCTTCTCTTATTATTCATCTGTAAAGTCTGCCATCAGCAGCTTCTTTCATCTCCTTGGCAATACCAGGAACCTTCCACCGATAGCCATTTCTTAATATTCCAGTTCATCCTCATCAATCACAACATGATCCAGATGCCAGATATCATCTACATATTCCTGGATGGTTCTGTCTGCTGAGAATTTACCACAGCTAGCGCTGTTCTTGAGAGCCATCTTAGCCCATTTATCTGTATCTTTATATGCTTCCATTGCGCGTGCCTGAGCATCTGCATAAGAACGGAAATCTTTTAAGATAAAGTATACGTCTGCCTTAGAACCACCCTGTGCATTCAGCAGGCTGTTGTAAAGATCACGATACATCTCTTTGTCACCGTTTGCATAAGTTCCGTCTACCAACTGGTCTACAACTCTCCTGATCTCCGGATCGTTATTATAGATATCGTATGGATTGTATCCACCGTTCTGCTCGTAGTTGATAACTTCATCTGCACTCAGTCCGAAGATAAATGCATTGTCGATTCCAACTTCGTCTACGATCTCTACGTTCGCTCCGTCCATTGTTCCAAGAGTCGGTGCACCGTTCATCATGAACTTCATGTTACCTGTTCCGGAAGCTTCTTTGGAAGCTGTA
The DNA here is from genome assembly GCA_934295165.1 of uncultured Dorea sp. Classification (GTDB taxonomy): domain Bacteria; phylum Bacillota; class Clostridia; order Lachnospirales; family Lachnospiraceae; genus Dorea_A. Next base: position 2,347 of record CAKRAT010000090.1, read on the forward strand.
GAAATCTGCTCACTGATGTCTGCTGCTGCGAAGATCAGCTCAGCGTTGGATACACGGTAATCTTCGATAAATACAACTTTCAGTTTGCCGTTGATACTGCGGTCATTGTTGATCACATCCGCAACAGAGTTGATCAGTTTGATGATCTCTTTTGCACGGATATATCCTGCGGAAGCCTTTGCTCCGAAGATGTATGTCTTAGGATAGAAGGACATTTCCGGATGCTCTTTGATCTGATTGTACAGATACATAACGTGCAGGATGTTCAGTAACTGACGTTTGTACTCGTGCAGACGTTTTACCTGTACGTCGAAGATAGATCTTGGATCTACTTCTACACCATTGTGCTCTTTGATGTAAGCTGCAAGACGCTCTTTGTTCTTGAACTTGATTGTCATGAATTCTTTCAGAGCTTCTTCGTCATCTAACCATTTCTTCAGTCCGTCCATCTTAGACAGGTCTGTGATCCACTCTTTTGTTCCGAGCTTATCTGTTACCCAGTCAGCAAGCAGCGGATTCGCATGCATGAGGAAACGTCTCTGTGTGATACCATTTGTCTTGTTGTTGAACTTCTCCGGCATCATCTGATAGAAGTCTTTTAATTCCTGATTCTTCAGGATCTCTGTATGCAGTTTTGCAACACCGTTGACAGAATAACCTGCAACGATTGCAAGGTGTGCCATCTTAACCTGACCGTCCATCAGGATTGCCATCTTTTTAACCTTTTCTTCATTACCAGGATACTGAGCTCTTACCTGCTCGATGAAGCGGCGGTCGATTTCCTGAATGATCTGGTAAATACGTGGAAGCAGTTTGGAGAACAGGTCGATTGGCCATTTCTCAAGTGCTTCTGCCATGATTGTATGGTTCGTGTAAGCACAGCATTTTGTTGTAATATCCCATGCTTCATTCCATCCAAGATCTTCCTCGTCAAGAAGGATACGCATAAGCTCTGCTACTGCTACCGTCGGGTGTGTATCATTCATCTGGAATGTTACTTTCTCAGGCAGTTTTGAGATATCACCATGTTTCTTTTTAAACTTCGCAATTGCAGCCTGGATACTTGCAGATACGAAGAAATACTGCTGTTTCAGTCTCAGTTCTTTTCCTGCGTAGTGGTTATCATTTGGATAAAGAACTTCTACGATGTTCTTCGCAAGGTTCTCCTGTTCAACGGCTTTGTGATAATCTCCACGGTCAAATGAATCTAACTGGAAGTTCACAATTGCTTCTGCATCCCAGATACGGAGTGTGTTCACAATGTGGTTGCCATATCCTACGATCGGATAATCGTAAGGGATGGCCATTACGGACTCATAGTTCTCCTGAACGAAATGAGTCTTACCGCTCTCATCGTATTCTACACGGATATTTCCGCCAAAACGTACTTCTTTCGCATATTCCGGTCTGCGAAGCTCGAACGGATTACCGTCTTTTAACCAGTTATCCGGTGCTTCTACCTGATAGCCGTCTCTGATCTTCTGCTTGAACATACCATAACGGTAACGGATACCACATCCATAAGATGCATATCCCAGTGTTGCAAGCGAATCCAGGAAACAAGCTGCCAGACGTCCAAGACCGCCATTACCAAGTGCCGGATCCGGCTCCTGATCCTCGATCACGTTCAGGTCGATTCCCATCTCTTCCAGAGCTTCTTTTACTTCTTTATATGCTGTCATGTTGATCAGGTTATTTCCGAGAGCTCTTCCGAGCAGGAATTCCATGGACATATAGTATACGGTCTTTGGATCGTCTTTCTCATACTTCTTCTGTGTTGCAAGCCAGTCATCGATGATGGCTTCCTTTACAGCATAAGAAACTGCCTGGAACAACTGCTGTGGAGTTGCTTCTTCTACTTCCTTACGGAACAATGTCTTTACATTGTTCCGCACATCTCTCTTAAATACATCTTTTTCAAATCTTGGATTATACATTTTCTACTTCCCTTCTGATAAAACTTGGGCTTTGATTATCTTTTTTCTACACCGATCGTTACAGCCTCACCATTGATCTTCCACTCTTTGGTATATCCTGCCGGAGCGGCTTTTGTAATTTCCAGTGCCAGTGTCTCGTCAGCTACAGTCTCTGCATTGTCTGCAAATACTTTCTCTGCTTTCTCTGTTCCTTCGTAAGTTACCGCAATCTTATCCATAACTTCAAATCCGGCTTCTTTACGCATGGTCTGTACTTTACTGATGATCTCACGTACAAATCCTTCTTCCAGAAGTTCTTCTGAAAGGTTTGTATC
>CAKRAT010000091.1 GCA_934295165.1 uncultured Dorea sp.
ATATTCTTTTACAAATTCATGTGCTTTCATCTGAACTTCTTTATACTGTTTTAATGTTCTCATCCTTTTCCCATCCTTTCTCTAAAATCCGCTCTGCGTTCTTTCGCCAACCTAATTTCTTCTGAAGGTGTCTCAAATATAGATAATGCCGATTATTGAAGTTTGCTCCATAAGAGCTTTATGCTCTCCATTACATCCTCATAGCTGATATCAGCTGCATACGAATATTTCTCTTTTTACACATCACATCAAATGCCCTTTTTAATACTTCAATATCAATCTTCTGTGGAAATGTCAATCTTCATTGGTGTTACAAGTTTTCCCATTATAGCATTCATAGTAAAGCGGATATCCGGATATTCCATTTCATCCATGATATTAGAGACCTCTTTGATTTCAAAAGTCACACCATCATCAAGATCAATATCCTTGATCTCATCCACGATCCGTCTGGCATCCTCACCTGACAAATTTTGATTCTTCCTTTAACCTGTTCTGATGTCAGCTGCATTTTATAATAATACCCCCATATATCTGCGAATCACCTTATCAACTCTAAACAGCTTTGCATACTCCATAAGCCGATTCAAATCCTTGTCTCTTCTAGTAACATACGTTTTCAAAACAGAATTAAAATCTTGTGCTTCAATACTACTCCGACTTCTGATTAGATCACAAATCGTTCGTTCCAGATCATACATCGGAATCATATTTCCATCATTGTCCTTTACAATAATTTTTCCGACATCCAATAATTCCCGTTTTACTGTATATACCTTACAACTTCCATCCTCTGTAAGCCGATGTGCATTGTAGCCGCTGTATATTGTAAGTGTATGGCCAAAAGGTTCCCTGTCTGTCAGACCATGATAGTAAAAAGCCTCGTTATGTGAAAAAACAGCATTCGGACATCTCTGATGAAGTACATACAGTTCATCTACCCAATCCGATCCCGTAGAATAAACACCACGGCTGACCGGCTCTAATCCGTTCTCTCTGACATATTTATAAAACTTAAATTTTGAAATTCCAGATTTTCTCGCAATTCTCGGCGTAAGGTAATCATGATTTTGAACCAATCTTGCCATCTCATCCATAGAATCACCATCCTTTCGCGCTTATATTGTAAATTAAATAAGCACGATAGTCAAGCAAAATCAAGGGTTTCTGCCACTATGCTTTTCTTTAAGTGTCGAAGATGACACTATAACATTCTTTTTCAAATCTGTCAATACTTTTTTATTCTCACGTTGCTTATTTAGCCGCTATCCCTTTGCTTCTAAGCAATAACGCAACATCTTTACGATGATATACATAAACAACTTTCTTATGATATGAGTTGCCAGAGAATGCCCTACCGGGCTGGGGCTCCATTTCTACTTGAAGGAGGAAACACGTATGATTACAAGACAACACACTGCTGGTATCAATGCCCTCTCGGGCTGGTGCTCCATTTCTACACTCTTAAACATCATCGTTTATACCGCTATTGTAGTTGTATCAATGCCCTTTCGGGCTAAAGCTCCATTTCTACGTGGATCTAGCTAATAGCACAAGACTCTGGTTTCTGGCACTGTATCAATGCCCTTTCGGGCTAAAGCTCCATTTCTACAGGCAAACCAGATTATTGGCCATTTAATTGGTCTAATTTGTATCAATGCCCTTTCGGGCTAGTGCTCCATTTCTACACGATAAAGATTTTCCATTTGTTTCAATTGGATACGAGTATCAATGCCCTTTCGGGCTAGTGCTCCATTTCTACGGTACCCCTTCAAAAACCTAGGTTTTATGCGGTTTCTGGAGCCTGTTTTTGCAGGCATTTATCAGAATATTCTAACAATGGTCATTTTTCGTGCATGTTAACAATTTGGATATATTTAATTGCCACTAGCACTACTTGAATCTTTTTTAGTATAACACTCATCCTGCAGTTTGTCATCCGTTATTTTTGCATTTCTACCATAAGTAACAGTTTGATTCCGAATACCAAAGTTTTTTCTGTAATGAATACAATAAGACTATTAACCTGCCAGTCAGTAGTCTTATTGTATTCTAGGATATATTCAATTTTCAACATCCATATTTTTTATTATACAAGAAGCGCCTCATTTATTAAGTTTGTAAGCAAGCTATTTTACTTGTAAACTTATTTCAATTAATGGCATAATTCGAAATTGCTTCTTTTTCTGTGATTAAGTAGCCTCTCTGCTACTTAACTCAAACCATCCATCTTTGGTAATCCAACAACGAATCTCGCCAAAGCCACAAGTTGAAAATACCAGACACAGCTTCTCGCCTTCATAGAAGCTTACCACCTCACATCGAAGCAATGCAATCTCTTGCAAAAACTTCGTATCAAGTTTGTCCATCTGGCAGATAACCTGATCTGCAATCTTTCCTTTTTGCGCCTCAGGTAGTTCTGCATAATGCAGATGGAAATTATGAAATTTTCTTGGCAAATCCTCTGCATGAAAGTAACTTCCTACCATCATGTAAACGACATAGCCAACAGCCTGCTGCTTGTTATACTGTTTCTTAGATAAACTAAAAAATCCCATCGTGATACCTCCTAAGCAGAATATAATTGTTTGTGTAAAAAGTCACAATACGCCCGTATATTCGCAAGCGCCAACTTCTTACCAAACATTCATTCATCCATTCTGCTCATCAGATAACGATGAGAACAGTTTGACTATAACATTCTTTTTCAAATCTGTCAATACTTTTTTATTCTCAAATAATTTTTCTCCTCAATCTGCTTTAATGCGGCTTTACAGTCATTTTCCACGACAAGACTCTTTTTGACAAAAAAAACAGGCCATGCTTTCGTATGACCCGCCTTTATAATGTCTGACACCAGATTTTATAATTTCAACATAATCATTTTAAAATCCATCTATTGCTAATCCTTATTGCTTCTATTTCCATGCCGCTTTAACTATTAGATTGAACCCATTCTCTCACCGTATCAACAGGAACTTCCAGCAGTGATGCAATTTCTTCCACAGGCTTTTTTTGAATATACATTTTCAAAGCTATTTCCTTAGCTTTCTTTAATTCGCCTACTGTCACTCCCTTTGCTAAGCCCTTGGTTTCTCCAAATTCAGCGCCCGCGGCATAAATCTGATCCATCTCACGACACATAGTCTCAACTCCCTTCTGAGTTTCTTTTAGTTCAAAAACTCGCTGTGCCAACACACTACTTTGAATATCTTTGGAGTCTTTGCAATGCAAATCTCTCATCAACCGCCCTAATTCTGTATTATCCCGTCTACTTGAATTGACATAAATAATGTGGGACTCATCCTTGAAATCCTCTTCAACCTCACGAATAATGCGGTCTATGTGATAAATAGGTTTATCATATCCCAAAGTGTCGTCTCGCGTAATAAAGATTACATAGCTCTCTGGAAGACTGGTAAAATCTTCTCCCGGATCAATCGTATTCATATCCATAAGACCACTATAATATCTAGCACGCTTAGGATCTGCATTTTCTCCAGCTTGCTGAATCTCTATATCGTATTTTTTCCCTTTATTATCTAATGCTACGCAATCCATTATGGCTGAGCGTCCTTGCAAATTCTTAAAATCCATTTGAATCACTTGGTCAATAACCTTTAAATCTCGCTTTCCCATGATAATTTGCAGAACATATTCTGTACATTCTTTCTGTTTGAATACATTACGCATGAAAATATCGTGGAAGATTGTCAAATCTTTCAAAACCGCCTTATAATAATCAAAGCGATCCTCAATACTAAGACTGCCAAGTTCTACCTTCACGTTGGCAAACACCTCCATCTCTCACTATTGATAAGAGTATATATCACTCTTATTGTACCTTCATGGTACCATAAAGCTGCCCTTTTATCAAGCAATCTGTGATGGAGTTTCCACTAATTTTTCAACTTCATCTCGCATAACACTAGTGGTTTGATCGAAATATCTCCTGCCAAATGTTTCCTGATCGTAGTTTTTGTTCTGATGCTCATATGCAATCGCATCCTGATAATAGTCTGCCTTAAAGCAACCATTTGCCCAAAATATGATCTGCATGATTTTACCAGTTATATCGTCTGAATCATCATAAGAAATCTTTAAAAAAACGGGTCATGCTTTCGCATGACCCGCCTTCATTTTTTGTTAATCAGTTGAATTCTGAATTTTAAATTCGAAACTTGAATTACTCAGCCTTCGGACCTGCAGCTACTAAAGCCTTACCAGTCTCGTTGCCCTCGTACTTCTTGAAGTTCTTTAC
>CAKRAT010000092.1 GCA_934295165.1 uncultured Dorea sp.
TTCGCTAAGAATGAGGCAGAGGCTATGGAAAGATACGATTACCTGTCTAAACTGACAGACCTTTACAAAGTAGAGGACTAATCGTAATCTGATTTGGCAATCGAATAGTATAAATCATGACTCCCGTGGATCCGAAAGGACTACGGGAGTTTTGTGTCGTCATGTGTTCGGAAGAAGCTGCCAGTGACAGGTTCTGTAGATATTGCCATGTGCTCAGAAGAAGCTGACAGTGCACTGTATTGACAAATCCGTCAAAAAATGATAAAAATATTATTATATGAATAATGAGACTAGATAGAGGCGCAGGTTTCATCAGTAAAGCAGAATAACAGATAAAGGGAAAATGGTTCTGGTTGAAAGGGAAAACTGCCGAAGGAAGTGATCATCCCTTAAGAGCTATACTCGTGATATACTTCCTGGGACGCAGCAGAATATGCTGCGGACTGTCACTTCAGTAAGTGGAGCGCTATCGGAGTATATAGAAGATATAAGAGTTGAAAATGTGTAAATTGCATTTTAAAGTAATATATGGGACATGAAAAAGAGTCGGATGACATAAAAGCATGAAAGACAACTGTCCTGCTTATAAGACGATATATGCCATGAGCAATCCACGTAAAGGAAATTGTTCATGGTTTTTTTTATACTTAAATATGCAGAAAAATCTGCCAATGGCAAGTTTTTGCATATAACAAAATGAAGGAGAGAGAGTTATGAGAAAAAGAAAAAAATTACTCTTTGCAGTACTTACCTGCCTCATGATCCTTGCATGCAGTGTGGTCACTGTATTCGCAGCAGACGGAGGAAAAGAGTATGTGCCAAAGATGTATGCATCATTTTGGGCACTGGTACCGCCGGTTGTGGCAATTGGTCTGGCACTGATCACAAAAGAGGTGTATAGTTCACTGTTCGTAGGAATTGCAATCGGAGGAATCTTCTGGGCCAATTTCCATGCAGAGAAGGCAGTTCTACATGTATTCGAGGATGGAATTGTTGGTGTGCTGACGGACAGTTACAACATGGGAATTCTGGTATTCCTGGTGATTCTGGGGATTATGGTCTGTATGATGAATAAGGCCGGAGGTTCGGCAGCATTCGGACGCTGGGCAAGTATCCACATTAAGACCAGAGTGGGAGCACAGCTTGCAACGATCGTGCTTGGAATCCTGATCTTCATTGATGATTATTTTAACTGCCTGACGGTTGGAAGCGTAATGCGTCCGATCACAGATAAGCACAACGTATCACGTGCAAAACTGGCGTATTTGATCGATGCGACAGCAGCACCGGTATGTATCATTGCACCGATTTCATCTTGGGCAGCTGCGGTAACCGGATTCGTAAAAGGAGAAGATGGATTTTCAATTTTCATGCGTGCGATCCCATATAACTATTATGCATTACTTACAATTCTTGCAATGATTCTGATTGTAGTACTTAAGATTGATTACGGCCCGATGAAATTACATGAGGATAATGCAGTAAAAGGTGATATCTATACAACACCGGACAGACCGTATGCGAATGCTGAGAATGAGAGCGTAGAGGAAAAAGGAAAAGTGATCGATCTGGTATTTCCAATCCTGGTGCTGATTGCGTGCTGTATTGCCGGAATGCTCTACACAGGAGGTTTCTTCAGTGGTACCGGATTTGTTAAAGCGTTTTCAGCCAGTGATGCATCGGTAGGCCTGATGCTTGGAAGTTTCTTTGCCATGGTGGTTACGGTTGTATTTTATGCGGTCAGAAGAGTACTGAAGTTCCGTGAATCGATGGAATGTATTCCAGAAGGATTCAAGGCGATGGTTCCTGCAATCCTGATTCTGACATTTGCCTGGACATTAAAGGCAATGACAGACAGTCTTGGAGCAGCAGAATACGTGGCAAATGTGATGCAGTCAGCAGCAGGCGGATTACTGAACTTCCTTCCTGCAATCATCTTCCTGGTAGGATGTTTCCTTGCATTTGCAACAGGAACATCATGGGGAACATTCGGAATTTTGATCCCAATCGTAGTAGCAGTATTCCAGGGAACGAACGAGACAATGATGATCATCTCTATCTCAGCTTGTATGGCGGGAGCTGTGTGTGGAGATCATTGTTCACCAATCTCAGATACAACGATCATGGCATCAGCAGGAGCACAGTGTAATCATGTCAACCATGTGACAACGCAGCTGCCTTATGCGGCTACGGTTGCTATTGTATCATGTATTACTTATGTGATCGCAGGATTTGTACAGAATGCGGTAATCTGTCTTCCAATCGGCATGGTACTTCTGGTAGTGGCACTGCTGATTATGAAGAAGAGAACAGAAAGCCATTCGTAAAATATAATACTTATAGATAAAGACGGAAAAAGCCCTGAGGAATTTTTAAGATAAAAGTTTCTTCAGAGCTTTTTTTGATGCCAAAGTATGCAAGAAAAGCTGCCTGCATCAGGTTCTCTGACTGTTTTAGAAAAAGGTTATAAAAGGATGAAGCTTTCTAGATGCAGAATAACAGGAAAGGTGTTATAATATCTTGCATGAGTGGCAAATATTCCGGTAAAGATAACGAGTAAAAGAAGTAGAAATATACTGGTTTTTAATAGTATTTTTGAAAATGGAATATTGCAGACGAAAGGAGAACAATAGAATTCATGAGTGTAAAAGACTTAAGTGCTTACGAATTAGTAAAAGAAGAAGAGTTAAAAGGGATCAAGTCCCATGGACTGCTGTTAAAGCATAAAAAGAGCGGGGCAAGAATCTTATTAATAGAAAATGATGATGAAAATAAAGTATTCAATATCGGATTCCGTACACCGCCGTCAGACAGTACCGGAGTTCCACACATTATGGAGCATTCTGTGTTGTGTGGTTCGAAGAATTTTCCTGCGAAGGATCCGTTTGTAGAACTGGTGAAAGGTTCACTGAATACATTTTTAAATGCAATGACTTACCCGGACAAGACGGTTTATCCGGTGGCAAGCTGTAATGATAAGGACTTCCAGAATTTGATGCATGTATATATGGATGCAGTATTTTATCCGAATATCTACCAGCATGAGGAGATTTTCCGCCAGGAAGGCTGGAGCTATAAGATGGATTCTATGGAAGATGATCTGGCTTATAATGGTGTTGTATATAACGAGATGAAGGGGGCCTTCTCTTCACCGGAAGGTGTGCTGGACAGAGTGGTGCTGAATACATTGTTCCCGGATACATCGTATGCGAATGAATCCGGCGGGGATCCGGAGGTGATTCCGAAGCTTACGTATGAACAGTTCCTTGACTTCCACAGAAGATATTATCATCCGTCCAACAGCTACATCTACCTGTATGGAAATATGGACATGGAAGAGAAGCTGAACTGGTTAGATCAGGAATATCTGAGCAAATTCGACTATGCGCCGGTTGATTCCAAGATCCGTTATCAGGAACCATTCACCGAAGTGATCGAAAAAGAGATGCCATATTCCATAGCAAGCGATGAATCTGAAGAAGATAATACTTACATTTCTTATAATAAAGTAATCGGAACAAGTCTGGATGAGAAGTTGTATATGGCATTTGAAGTTCTGGATTATGCGTTGTTATCTGCACCGGGAGCACCGCTTAAGAGAGCACTGACAGATGCAGGTATCGGTAAAGACATCATGGGCTCTTATGACAACGGAATCTATCAGCCGATCTTTTCTGTAATTGCGAAGAATGCCAACGTAGAACAGAAAGAAGCATTTGTTAAAGTAATTGAAGATACATTAAAAGACATCGTGGAACATGGAATGGATCAGAAAGCGCTCGAAGCCGGAATCAATTACAATGAATTCCGCTACAGAGAGGCCGATTTCGGAGGCTATCCAAAGGGACTGATGTATGGACTTCAGATCATGGATAGCTGGTTATACGATGACGAGAAGCCATTTATCCATATTGAAGCACTGGATACATTTGAGTTCTTAAAAGCACAGGTCGGAACCGGATACTATGAAGAGCTGATCCGGAAATATCTGTTGGAGAACACACATGGTGCAATCGTGCTGATCAGACCGGAAAAGGGCCGTACCGCAAGAATGGATAAAGAACTTCAGGAGAAGTTACAGGCTTATAAAGAAAGTCTTACAGAAGAAGAAAGAAAAGCACTGGTAGAGCGTTCGAATGCGCTGGAAGAGTACCAGTCCGCACCGGATAAGACAGAAGATCTGGAGAAGATCCCGGTTCTTG
>CAKRAT010000093.1 GCA_934295165.1 uncultured Dorea sp.
TGGCTACACCCCCAAGCCCCTGTGGAATCAATAACGCCGGTACTGGATATCAAAATCCCGCACCGGCGTTATTGATTGTAATTATCTTACTTTGATAAAATGATAGATTGTCGGCTCTGCAAACTTGATTTTATTAACCTGTATAAGCATCATCCGCTGTATTCTTGAAATTTTGCTTCGCCAGCCATTCTTTTTCTTCTTCATTTTCTGGAATGTCTATTCTCTCAATCTTAAATATTACAGGACGTGTTCCATCATTGCAGCAAGCAATCATCATTCTGTCGTCATTTGTCCACTTACGCATAATGGATCCACCTTGCAGAGCTGAGTATACATATCTGCTGATAGCATCCCAAGCTTCTCCGCAAAACTTACCGTTCATCAGATTGTAAAAATCATCCTGCTCTGGAGTTCTTTTCAGAATAAAAGTATCTCCCGCTTTGAAGAAAGGACATGGGCCTGACTTTGGATCAGCCAGATACTTTTCCTGTAATTCTGGAAACACCTTTGTCTCCAATACTGTTATTTTGCATTCGTAGTTCATAAAAACCTCCTAAGTTTTCAATATGTCGAGTTCGTCACGCTTGAAGTTTGTATCATGTGATATGTTTTTTATACATTCCAAAAGAGAACTTGCTTAAGAGCATTTCATACTCTCCCGGATCAAAGATTTCAATATCAGATGCCAGTACAGAATATTTTTCACCTCCATCGACAAATCTGCATCCGGTATCAAAAATCCCATTTTTGCTATAAAAAGAGATTCTCTTTTCTCTCTGCAAAGCATTTTCGGCAGAAGGATCAAGTGATTCAACGTTCAAAACAATGCTCTTTTCTGTATTCAGTTTCAGCCAGTCAAGTATCTTAGTGCCATAGCCTTTTGATCTGATTTGGTCATTTACTGCCAGATAAAGCACAAAGATATATTTATTATCCTCAGCCGTATACAAAACTCCGCAGAACTGGTCATCTTCATAAAAAGCTCTGAAATTGACACTTTTGCGTAGTGCCAACACTCTCAACAACCACATCGGTATCTGCTCAGTTTGGGGAAATGCCGTTCTCATTAAGCAACAAACATCTTTGTATTCTTGCAATTTTCTGGAAAAAGTTTTATCAACAAGCATCACTGCATCTATCCTCTCAAATCCTGATTTTTATTGATATTGAAATCTGTTCTTTAATTTTTTACACTATTTTCACGGTTCAAATTGTTTACACTTATTCCATTTTTTACGAACAATTTAATTGTATTAAGAGTAATCTCATCGTCTATATCTGCATTTGCGATTCCTATGATGCCATGAAATACAAACAATAAAAGAGCTACTATTTTTTTGTAATCTTCCGGATGAATCTGTTGTTCTTCAAGTTCTTTTTCTATCCGTTCTTTTAATTTTTTTAGGAATGCAACATTTTTGTTTCCATTCTGAGATATTTTTGCAATATTACAGTCCTTAAGATTATGGTATAAATTATCAATAAAGAGGTCTGGGTTGGTATATAGTAATTGTACCTGATCCAGATTATTTATGATATAATTTATATTTTCTGTTTCTAAGGTATTGACCAAATCTGGTAAAGTCTCATAGTGGGCATAAAAAGTAGTCTTGTTTATTTCTGCTCTTTCTGTAAGTTCTTTAACGGTTATTTTACTGATATCTTTTTCCTGTAAAAGCTCATGAAATGTTTTACGGATTGCTTTTTCTGTTTTTATATATCGCAAATCATGTTTTATTTTTTTCAAAATAGCATCTCCTTTTGCACTATCCAACTTTTTAACACCATAAAGTAGTTTACCCAACTGTTTGACGGTTATCTGCTGATTGTAAAAATGTATTTCATATTTTATTATATCCATATGTTGAAAATAATCAACTCAAAGTTGGTTAAAAAGGAGTGATTACTTGAAAGAAAACTTTTTTACGTCAAATGCAAATAAATGGTCTGATAAGATTATGCATCGGACAGAAGCATTTTTTGATGCGGTAATAGCCATAGCGATGACCATGATCGCCCTTGAAATATCATTGCCGGATGTAGAAATATTTGACTATACGGCATTTAAAACGATCTGTCAGGAAATAACTATCTATTTTGTCAGTTTCATTGCTCTTGCAAGCATATGGACAGTTCATGCATGGATCTATGCAGCTTATGATTGCCTCGGGAAACCGCTGGATATCTTTATCAATATTATATTACTGTTTTTAATTACTTTATTTCCGATATTTACGAAACTTTTATCCATGGTTTCCGGAACATCTTTAAGCTTAATATATCTTGGATGTTACATTATAATGGAAATTCTGTTGCTGTTTCTTCTGACCTGCGCGAATTATATTTCAAGTCAGGAAAAGCTGGCAACATTTCATGATATTCCGGAAATATTGGAAATGTCGCAAAAACAAACTTCTGATATCAGCAACACCATGATAAAAGAACGAATGGAACTTTTGAAAAAGTATTCAGGTGATCCATCTGCATTTCCACTCTTATATCAGGAAATGATTGCAAGTCTTCCATTAGCGGTTCAAAGAAAAATTACAGACAGAGAACAAAAACAGCGAGCTCAGAAAACAATGCTGATCCTGTTTTTTACGATATCATTTTTTGCTGTTACTGCATCTGTTTTATCAATGGTGTGGAACCCTTACCTGAGTTACGTTTTTTCGACTGTCGGAATTATTGTATTTATAATTTGCAGTATTATTTTACGTCATAAAGAAAGGGGCTGTTAAAAATGAGCTTAAAGCAGAAAAACTATGAATTGAATCAGGTTATGAAAATCGAGGTGGACTGTAAAATATTCAAAATACGTATTATGGAATCGCCTTCGGAACAGATTGAATTTTCCTGGAGTGACTCTGTGATGCGAACGTTGGAAATCAAAGAAAATAACGGAACTATTTCAGCAGCCGATCACGCAGCTATAGGAATTTACGGAACGCTTGCTTTGATAGATTTGAAGAAAGATGCGCAGTTATTAATAAAAATACCGAAAGCATATAATGGAAAAATCGTTTTACAGACAAAAGAAGAAATTGTTCATGTGACAGATGTTAATTTTCAGGGAAATCTTGGTATTTCTACAAATACAGGAGAAATTTTATTAGAAAATGTCACAGCAAGATTAATTGATATTCGCGCTAATGTTGGAAAAACAAATTGTTATGGAATCGATGCATCCGATGCAATTTATATTTCATCGACAAGAGGAAACATTCTTTGTAATCTATGCGGAGAAGAAAGTGAGTATACTATTTCCTGCACTACGAGCAGCCGCAGAAATAATATGACAGGAACTTATGGCGATGGTAAAAAAAATATTCAGTTGAACTCTGAACATGGAGAAATACAATATACTTGTTTGAATGGAAAAACTGCCATGAAACCGAGAAGCCGCTATAACAGAAGACATTCATTTAAAGAATGGTAGTCTGGACACCAAAACGGATATTGAGAAATAATTGAGAGACCCCCTATGGAATCAACAATGCCGGTACTGGATATCAAAATCCCGCACCGGCGTTATTGATTGTAATTATCTTACTTTGATATAATCATAAATTGTCAGCCCTGCAAACTTGAAATTATCTATTTCTTTTCACCTAATTTTGTAAAATGCTTATGTAGAAAAAATTCTATTGGAATAATTGTAAGCATCATAATTCCTAATTGTAAAAACACTAAATAGACAGAAATCATTTCAAAGTTTGTATCATCTTTCATTAAAATCAAAACAAAAATTGATAGTATCGCTAGGATAATTCCTAAAACAAAATTTATGCTCCCCCAACATTTGTGTGCATATTTCCACGTTTCATCATTTATTCTTGACATAGTAGTTCGATACCCCGAAATGCCTTGCCTATCTTTAGGTGGATTATCTTTCCATGTATATCCCAAAAAAGTCATAGATAATGGTACTAACAGTGAACAAAGAAATAAAAATATAAACATTATAGCGAACTCCTCTCAACTTCCGATTTTACTTTGTAACTATGACTTTTCCTTCTGAATCCAGAAGAGGTGTAATAGCCGCTCCATATCCAGATTT
>CAKRAT010000094.1 GCA_934295165.1 uncultured Dorea sp.
TAGATGTAGCGATTGAATGCGTTGGCATGCCTGAAATTTGGGAACTTGTGTTCTCTTGTGTTCGCCCAGGAGGTACTGTTCACTTCTTTGGCGGCTGCAAATCAGGTTCTAAGGTAAGTTTTGACACAACAAAAATGCACTATGGTGATATCCGCTTGATGAGCGTTTTCCACCACACGCCAAAATACTTTAGACAAGCGCTCGATTTGATTGCTTCTGGCGAAGTTGAAGTCGAAAAACTAATAACAGAAGAACTTCCTCTTGAGAAAGTTGAATACGCAATGCAACAACACATTGCAGGCAACGCAATCAAGTTTTTGATTAGACCATAAGCATTTTTTTACTTTTTTAATGGTCTGCCGAACATAATTTTCATGCCGGCAAAACGTTTATTAAGTGTCTGTTGAAAACCTATTACAATATCGTTTGTATTATTAATTACGACATTAATATTATCAATAATTGTATTTATGTTTGCAATAACACAATCAACGATTCCAATCGTATCAGTATTTATATGCGATGTAGTTTTTGTGATATCAAGACTTGCATTCTCAAAATTCTTAGTCGTTCTTTCAATATTTTTTGTTGTCTGTTCAATATTTGCAAAAGAATTACTCAAACGTTTTGGCTTTAATGAACGATTGAGTTCACACGAGGTTTCTTTTAAATTTTGGCTAGTTTCAGCTAAGTTTTCTGCAGTAATTTTAATTGACGGACGAATATCCTTCAAAATATCATTTGCTGTGCCAAAAAGTTCCGTTAACGCATCAAGCGTATCACCAGCGGACGCAACAGTATTATTCAAATTGTCTTTGATTTCATCTAGTCCGCCGGCCTCGGCTTGTTTATCTATATAATCTCCAATATTAAGCCCTTTTTTGCCTTCTATCACAGAATGATTTTTTAGATAGGTAATAGAAGGTGCATTTGGGTATTCTAACTCTATATAATCTTTTTTGTTTTTTGATTTCATTTTGGCAGTTGTGTTGTCTGGCAAACTCAAATTTTTCGCATTCAAAATCATCTCAACTTGCGTTTCTGTAAAATCTTTTGATGGGTGCACACGCACAGTACGTCCTAATTTAAAGCCTTTGTAATAAACATTCAAATTTTTAGGAAACGGCTCTAAATCTTCAAACACGGCAGTAATGTGCATGTTATAAAAACTATGAAAAAGAAACACAAACCCAGCAATTCCCAGAATTGCACCAAGAATTAAAATAAGAAATTTTTTCATATTTTAATTATTAATAACTTCTATATTAATTTTATTGGACAGTCGGGCATAGTTCTAAGTTATAACATATTATAACTATTACGATTAAGAGTTTTTAAGGTGCAAAAATTGCACCTTATCTACTAAATGCTAGTATTAATACATTAAACATCTTTAAATATAATATCATGGTATTCTTGTAAAATATCTTCTTTAGATTCTTCAGGAGATAATTTTCTGAGTTTATTCCATTTTGGCAAGAGAATTTCCCCTTCTGCAGTATAGCACCAATTACCAGGAATTAAGTTTTGATCATCTATATAACCCGCTTCTGTTATAGTTTTCATATCGTCAAAAGCTCTTTGTTTTGCTTCTTGAGATACTTTTTGAGGTCCACCAACTAAATACGATTTTAATTTTTCTTTTGTTGTTCCTTGATTTTTTGTGACAATATATACTTTATTGCCTTTATGAATCGTAGTGACAATTTTAGGTGCACAATTGACACCTAATTCTTCTAATACATGCAAATTACTAACAACTGCATCACCATAATATGATAAGCATGTTGTTATTTCGTAATCTTTATATTTATATTTTGAACATTCTTCTGTCATTTCTATATTAGAAGATTGTTTCGTTATTTCATACAATTCTTTATCAATTGCCATTGAAGAATTTGTTTGTTTTATTCTTTCAATAAGACTTGATAGATATGAGTCCGAATTCGTAGATTGATTTAATGGTATATCAGCAACAGATCTTCCATTATTACGTTGTAAGATATTCTTTGTATCTTGTACTTTTGCATCATATTGGGCTTGTAATGTCTTTATTTTTTCCCAAACCTCAGCATTAGGCAATGTTCTATTTGAGCTAGAATTATTCAAACAATGATTTAAAACATAACCAGAAAAATCGGTACAATTATCCGGCACCATATATTGAAAACCAGTACATAATCCATTTCCATCAAAACCTAAAGGTCCAAGGGCATCTATTAACATTTGTTTTTCTTCAAATGGTAAACTATCAATATAATCTTTAAAACTTGCCATCATTGATTCGTCATAAATTAATGCATCTTTATCACTTCTTCCTGCTTCACTAATTCTGCTACGGACATAATCTCTGCCTTTACTAGCACAAGTTATAGGTGAGAAAATCATATATGAATCAGGATTGTTTTCAGCAGCTGCTGCATATAGAAACCCTCCTAAATCACCGTTCATCATTGATTGACCAGAACCTACTACATCATCCATCATAACCATTACTTTACCAACAGGAATATCTTTAGTTGTACCATTATATTTAATAATTTTACTTGGCTCTATTCCATTTGCTTTTGCATACATATAAATAATAAGGTCATAACTTTTGCCATGTCTTGGAAATATATAAACTACATCATCCATTGTTTTTCCAAAATCTTTAACTTGTTTTTCTATTAATGCTTGTTTTTTTTGTAAAACTTCAATAAATGAATTACTTGAACTCATTTTCATCATATTATCAATATATTTAACTAAAAATGATTTTACTAATTGCTCTTGTTTTTGAGTATACCCAAGCTCATTTACATATACGTCTATAGTAGCTTTTATTGCATTCTCTGATGGCATATTAGGTTTTATTTGATTAACTATCGTTGGGATATCGCATTTTTCATTAGTTCGTACATTAACAATTTTTGAAGCTATATTATTACCTAAAATTTCGGCAATATTATCTCTAAAAATTCCATTTAGTATATTGTCTAAAGATTTGCCCATTGATAATTGTTTAAATACCGCATCAGTCAATAATTCAATATCTTTTCCACCATCAAATGCTGTATAAGTTTCGGTTTTATCATTGATTTTTAAAGCTGTTCCATCTAAATTTATCAAAGTAATATTACCATTCATTACTTGTTTTTTAAATTTCATTTTTTCTTCATTATTTAATTTTTCAAGATATTGTATACCTGCATCATCAATAATAAAACCAGTCTTATTGCCCAATAAATCAAACTGCTCCTTTTTCTTTGAAAGGTAGTGCAATGCAGTATTTGATGATATTCCAGACTCTAAATAAAAATCACCAATACCTAGTTCTGACAGTTTATTTCCTAAACTTTGTAGTTGTGCAAAACTTCCAAATTGCGTTAATCTAGACATTACATTTATTACTTCTTGTCGGGAAACAGCATATTTTTTGCTTATATTATCAACACAGGTGTTTATTTCATGGACTCCGACAACATGAAGCTGCTGTTCTATTTTTGAACTTAATAGATTAATTGCCTCTTGAATATTAATTGTATTATCAGAGTTTTGAATTGATGATTCAAGTTGCGCAATAATGTCCTTTTCACTCAATTCTTCTTGTAGTTTAGTTGGAGATTTTGTATCAACTTTTGAAGTTTCAGATTTAATGGTATTCACCTTATCAAACTTACCACTCAATGCTGTTTCTCCACGTACCATGAGTTGAAGTGAAGATATCATTTCTGATGCGTTTTTGCATTCAATTCTTCTGCCATCAGGAAGGTTGATTTTAAAACCTTC
>CAKRAT010000095.1 GCA_934295165.1 uncultured Dorea sp.
AGAATCAACTATTACGATGCAGAGATCTTCAATGAAGTATTGAGACGTCTGGACGCAGAGAAAGATTCGGTTGTAGATGTGGCAGATCTGGGAACGAATGAGATTGAGAATAAGTATCAGGGATCCGGACGGACATTGAAAGAACATCTGAAAGATTTTGACCGTTATCATGGTCTGACAAAAGAGGATGCGATCTTCTTTAATCAGAGTGATCTGATATGCAAGATGGCGAAAGAAGAGGATTTCATTGTTATGGGACGATGTGCGGATGTGATACTGGCAAACAATCATATTCCACATGTCAGCATTTTTATTACAGCTCCTTTTGAACAGCGTGTACACAGAGTCATGGAAGTTAATGATCTGGATCATAAAAAGGCGGAACGTCTTTTGAAGAAGATTGACCGTCAGCATGCAAAATATTACAATTATTATACCGGACAGAAATGGGGAGATGCCATGAACTATGATATCTGTTTTAACAGTGCAAGTTATGGTATCGAAGAATCGGTAGATATTATCGAGCGTATGCTGAATCAGCATTCAAATGCATAAAAAGATTAATGAATAATAAGAAGTCTTTCATATACATAAAACAAATGTATATGAGAGGCTTTTTTCATTGGAAAACGAATGTAGAGAAAAGATATTGTCGGAGGGTTACTGGGATTTTATTATTCCTTTATACAGGGATGAGGAGCTTACGGAGGTGGATTCGGAGAAGATATGTATACAGGAACTGGATTTTGGATATAAAAGTGTGTCGGTAGACAGCAGGATATTGCTGCCGCTGTCATTCCGGCAGTACTGGTACAGCACAATTCCGAAGTGTTATACGCTTCTGGATATGCAGCCGCTGGATGCGGCAGGAATCATTACATTGCAGAATTATCCGACATTGCAGCTGATGGGAGAAGGGGTTATGATTGGTTTTTTGGATACAGGGATTGATTATACTAACCAGGTATTCCGAAATCTTGATGGAACAACGCGTATTGTGGGAGTATGGGATCAGACTATTCAAAACGGGGAACCGCCGGAAGGACTCCTGTATGGAACCGGGTATACGGAAGAGATGATCAATATGGCCCTTCGGGCAGAAAATCCGGAAGAAATTGTCCCAACCAGAGATACAAATGGACATGGGACATATGTTGCAAGTGTGGCGGCTGGAAGTGCGGAAAGCAGCGGCCGTTTTCTTGGGGCAGCTCCGGAAGCGTCTATTGCAATGGTAAAACTAAAGCCGGCAAAAAGTTATCTGAAAGAATTCTTTGCGATTACAGAGGATGCGGTATGTTATCAGGAAAATGATATTATGACGGGACTTCGTTATCTGAATGAACTGGCACGCAGGAGGGGAATGCCGCTTGTAATCTGTGCAGCACTGGGAACCAGCTTCGGAGGACATAACGGAGATTCCCTGCTTACAGGTATTCTGGATAGCTATGCAATGCTGCGGAACCGGTGTGTGGTAACGGGAACAGGAAATGAGGCGGCACAGAGACATCATTATTATGGTACATTTACAGATTCGCAGGATATACAGACGGCGGAGATCAGAGTTGGAGAAAAGGCAGAGAGTTTCGTGACGGAATTATGGAGTACCCTTCCAAATATCGTGACGGTATCGGTTACATCTCCTTCCGGGGAACGGACCGGTCAGATTCCGGTCCGGCTGGGGTATCTGTTCGATTTTGTATTTGCATTCGAACGGACAACAGTTACGGTGGAATACAGATTGCTGCAGGAGAATAATGATGCACAGCTGGTATTTATCAGGTTCCAGAATGCAGTGCCGGGAATATGGAGAGTGGAAGTACAGCCAGTAATGGAGACGCAGGGTAGTTTTCATATGTGGCTTCCGATGAGGGAATTTCTGGGAGGAGAAGTATATTTTCTGGAGTCAGATCCTGATACAACATTTACAGAACCGGCAGGTGGGAAGAATACGATGACGGTATCTTATTATAACAGCAGAGAGAATGCAGTTGATATTAATTCTGGCAGGGGGTATACTAGAGATGAAAGAATCAAACCGGATTATGCAGCGCCGGGAGTATCGGTTACAGGTGCAGTACCTGGCGGGGGCTTCAGGGACCGGACCGGTTCGAGCGCAGCAACAGCAATTGCGGCAGGCGGATGTGCACTGATCATGAAGTGGATCAGCGACCAGCCGGGAGCCAGGGGAGCATCAGCCTATCAGGTAAGGAATATTATCGTGATGGGTTCGCAGAAGTTTCCAACAATAGAATATCCAAATACGCAGTGGGGATACGGAACGATGAATCTGTATCGTTCACTGGATATTTTAAGACGGCTGTAAAGAAGAACGAGATAAGGAGAGGATACAAATGGCAGATTTTTTTGAAGAATTTAGCAGAAAAATTTCGGATGTTGCAAGCGATATCACAAAGAAGACGGGAGATACACTGGAGATCCAGAAGATCAAAAGCAATGTCCGGTCATTAAAGAGAGCAAATGAAAGAGATCTCGCAGATATTGGACGTATGGTATATGAAAAGTTCCAGAGCGGTGAAGTCTCAGATATGGATTATATCACGCTTTGTGAAGAGATTGAAAAGCGTGACGAAGAGATTGAGAAGCAGGAAGAAGAGATCGTAAAGATTCAGGGAGAGATATAGATGCACACACGCATGCTTGGCGCGGCCGGAACATTATTTGGCCTTGATATGGCTGTGAAACAGTACATAGAGGAAAATGTAGGCGAAACAGAAGAAAAAAGCTTTTGTGGGACAAAAGTTCTGATACGGAAGGTATATAATAAAGGATTTGCGTTTAATTCTATAGATTCCGAACCGGATAAGGTAAAGAAGGCATCGCTGGTAACAACGGTAGCAATTGGATTACTGACACTGGCAGAAGCTTTTCGTGAAGGGCATAAGATGAATAAACTGGCTTTGACATTACTGAGCGCAGGAGCCCTCAGTAATACCTATGACCGGATCGTCAGAGGAAAAGTAGTAGACTATATCGGTATAAGATCGGAGCACAGGATATTAGGTGCTGTTACGGCAAACCTGGCAGATATCTATATTCTGGCGGGTTCTGTTCTGATATGGTTGAAAAAGCTGGGCAGAAAACTGTAATTGACAGAAAGCGGAATGAAAAGCCGGGAGACTGCAAATTACAGATTCGGAGAATAAGAAAAAGAAACACTATAGTTTAATGGCAGCTTCAGTCAAAATGAATGAGGCAGTCAGTGAGCTATAGTGTTTCTTTTTGGAGAAATGCTATTCATCCGTAAGAAACTGCCAGTGGCAGAATACGGAAAAACGGGCATGAAAAAAGCGGGTGATGGGAATCGAACCCACGTATCCAGCTTGGAAGGCTGGTGTTCTACCATTGAACTA
>CAKRAT010000096.1 GCA_934295165.1 uncultured Dorea sp.
GCCTTGTCTTGAGCAATAATAGCGTCTTTTTTCTTAACAGTGCTTAAATTTGCAATTGCAGTTTCCATATCCTTTTTCAAGGTTTCACCATCAGAATAACCCTTCAAAGCAGAAGTAATTGCGTTTGTTGTTGCTATATTTTTTCCGCCCAACTTAACTATTACTCCTTGATTTACAGCTTGAGTCAAGAAATCTTTTGCAAATTCTTTCAATGCACTTAATTCACCACTATCAACCCAGCCCAAAGATGCAGCATTCGCTCTATAATCAGTTGCAACATCTGCCAATTTTTCTGCATCAGATTTGTTCATAAATTCTTCCAAATGAGCTTTCAACTCTTCTGCAGTGCAATTTGGATTAGCCTTCATGTACTTTGTAGCCTCATTATCTAGTGCCTTAGCAATTTTAGATTGTGCAGTATCAGAAATTGTTTCACCGGCTCTTGTTTCAGTCGCTGTTTTAATATCAGCCAAAACTTCTTCTAAAACATTTGATTTAATTGAGCTTGGATCGTTCTTCAAAACATCAGCTTTTATTTGAGCGTATTTTGTAGGTAGTTTAGCAGTAAATTCTTCTGCCATTTTTGAAACCTCACCTTGATAAGAATCTACAAACTCTGTAATATAGTTAGTCAATTCCAAGGTTACTTGAGCGATATATTGAGATTTTGAACCAATAAAATCTCTAGTGATTTCTTTGCTCTTTGCGTTTACTGCTTCTTGCATTTTATATTTTTGTTCATAAATCGCCATTTCATCTTCATCGATTGTTTCATCACCATTAGTATTAATTTTTGCAATATCAATTTTGTCGAGCTTTTCTTCCTTCAACGCAGTATTAAATTCGTCTTTTGAAATCTCGCCATTTCCATCGGCATCATATTTTTCTACCAAATACTTGTAGTCAATTTTTGTTCCGTTTGATGTTGTTAAACTACCAAATTGATTAATCCCTGAAAATCCGCTCATCGTTTACTCCTTTTTTATCTTTTATTTTTCCCTATGACATATATATCGGCATTTTTTTGAAAAACTTTAGTGATTTAAAGAAAAATGTTACAAAAATTAATATTTTTTTAAGAAGAATATCTGATTAGAATATTATATTATTCAATCTTGAGTTTGTTTATTTTTTGATTTAAAATAGACAGGTAATAGGATAGGAGTTAGTATTGATGTATAATGTTGCGATTATTGGTGCCGGACCGGCTGGTATTTTTTCTGCGTTAGAAATAGTGAAATTGCGTCCAGAGTGGAAGGTAGTATTAATCGAAAAGGGACAAAAGATAGAAAAAAGAATTTGTCCAATTAGAGAAGGTTCTCCCAAATGCGTGAACTGTAAACGTTGTGGTTTGCTTTGCGGTTGGGGCGGTGCCGGTGCGTTTTCAGACGGCAAATTGACACTTACGCCTGATGTTGGTGGACATTTGGTAGACTATATGAGCCGTGAAAAGGTTGAAGAACTAATTAATTACGCAGATAATATGTACTTAGAACACGGTGCTACTGACGAGGTTTTCGGTACTGATATGGAAGTGTTTAGAGAGATTGAACGTCAAGCCGCTTTGGCAGAATTGAAACTTGTTCATTCACCAGTAAGACACCTTGGTACAGAACGCAGCTTAGATGTCTTGAAACACATGCAAGACTATTTGGACGAAAGAATTACTATTTTAAATAATGTTACTGCGCAAAGCTTGATTGTTGAATGCGAACAAGTAAAAGGCATTGTGCTTGATAATGGCGAAACGATAAAGGCTGAATATACGATTATAGCTCCAGGAAGAGAAGGTGCTGATTGGTTAACACATGAGTTTGCAAAAAACAAAATCGGCATGGTTAATAATGCCGTTGACGTTGGTGTGCGTGTCGAACTTCCTGCGCCTGTTTTTGCGCCTTTGACAGATAAATTGTACGAGTCAAAATTGGTTTATTATTCACCAACCTTTGGTGACGAGGTTCGTACTTTCTGTATGAACCCAAATGGTGAAGTTGTTCAAGAAAACTATAATGGCATTGCGACTGTTAACGGTCATAGCTATGCGAATATTAAGACAAATAATACAAACTTTGCACTTTTAGTAAGCAAAAAATTTACAGAACCATTTAAACAACCAATTGCTTATGGTCAACATATCGCAAGCTTGGCAAATATGCTTGCTGGCGGAATTTTGGTTCAAAGATTTGGCGACTTGCTAGAAGGCAGACGCTCAACTCCAGATAGAATTAAATCAAGTATAATCACGCCAACCTTGAGTTGTGCAACTCCTGGTGATTTGAGTTTGGTAATTCCATATAGACAAATGAAAAGTATCATTGAAATGCTTTTTGCACTTGATAAAATTGCTCCGGGAACGGCATCTAGATATACTTTGCTTTATGGTATTGAGGTTAAATTCTATTCAGCAAGAGTTAAGTTGACTGACGAGTTGGAAACAGAGGGTGTTAAAAACTTGTTTACAATCGGCGATGGTGCCGGTGTTACAAGAGGTTTGATACAGGCATCTGCGTCTGGCGTTTATGTTGCTCAAACTATTTGTGCAAGAGGATAAGAGATTCTGTTGGGCTGAAAGCCCAACCTAGTACAAACAAGCTAGTGTCGGTTATTACCTTTCCTGAGAAAAGGTTAGGGAGAGGGTTTTTTAAATCGCAAAGCAAACAAGTCATGGGGCATTCTGAGTGCGATTAGCACAAAGAATCTAGCCTATTATAAACCATGTCCATTTAGGCAAAATCGGTGGGAACGCCTTCTGCGTTTATTGTGATTTATCATCGCTTCTAGTCGCTTTTCCCACCCTACGGATATTATAACAATGGATTACTTCGTCGCTCTCGCTCCTCATAATGACGGGGCATAAAAATGCCTAGTTGTGCGTCATTGCGAGAAAATCGTAAGATTTTCGTGGCAATCCATTAATATCAAAAAGTTATTGGTGCGTCAAACGACTGCACCATACTTTTCTCTAATATTAACCCTTACGGGCTGATACCCTTCCCTGCCTTCCCTAACTAGGGAAGGAGTTCAACCTCACTCATTAGGGAGGTCGCAGTCGTTCTTGAGCTTTGCGAAAGTTACGAATGCGGGTGGGTATTGATTGAAATAGTTAATAACACCATCACCTCTGCCCACTCAAGTCGCTCAAATAACTCATTCGATTATTTTCTAAGGGTTAGGTTGAGGGTTCTGTAACATTCGGTACAGCCTCACAACCAGAACCGACCTCTCACTTTGAGAGGTCGGTGTAAATTC
>CAKRAT010000097.1 GCA_934295165.1 uncultured Dorea sp.
GGTCTGGTAAAACCCCTGCTCCATATCATGCTGGCAGCAATCATCCTTGGAACATTGGGTTATTTATGTGCAATCTTCCTGACGATACTGGCAGGACAGGTCATCGTGCATGGACTTCTGACAGGGGTAGCCGGAATGATTGTTCCGGTGAACAATATGTGGCTGGTATTTACCCCAGTAAAAACGATTATCACAGTCATGATCTTAATTGCAGTGCTTCGAGGAATCCTGCATTATGTGGAACAGTATTGTAATCATTTTATCGCATTTAAGCTGCTGGCAATCATCCGTCACAAAGTGTTTGCGGCACTGAGAAAGCTCTGCCCTGCAAAACTGGAAGGACGGGATAAGGGAAACCTGATTTCGATTATTACAACCGATATCGAATTACTGGAAGTGTTCTATGCACATACCATTTCCCCGATTGCGATTGCAACACTGACCTCAATTATTATGGTGATTTTTATCGGAAGATATCACTGGCTGGCAGGCGTGCTTGCACTGGCAGCTTATCTGATTGTCGGTGTAGCCATCCCGATGTGGAATGGAAAACGTGGCAGCCAGAAGGGAATGGAATTTCGGACAAACTTCGGAGAACTGAACAGTTTTGTTCTGGATTCTTTACGTGGACTGGACGAGACCATCCAGTACGGACAGGGTGAAAAGAGAAAAGAACAGATGTCTGAGCGTTCCAAAAACCTTGCAGGAATGCAGGAAGATTTAAGCAAAATGGAAGGCTCACAGCGTTCATTTACGAACATGGTTATCCTGCTTGCATCCTTTGGAATGCTGGCACTGACAATCTGGCTGTACGCCAAAGGTGAGATGGGATTCGAGGGAATCTTAACCTGTACCATCGCAATGATGGGTTCTTTCGGACCGGTAGTGGCACTGTCAAGCCTGTCTAACAATCTGAACCAGACACTGGCAAGTGGTGAGCGTGTTCTTTCTCTTCTGGAAGAGACACCGCTTGTGGAAGAAATTCCGGGTGATGTGGAAACTTCCGGTGCAGACAGCATGGAATATGAATTTACAGGAGCAGAGGCAGAGAACGTAACATTTGCTTACGATAATGAGGTTATTTTAGATAACTATTCACTGAAATTACAGCCTGGTAAGATCACAGGGATTCATGGTGCGAGCGGTTCCGGAAAATCTACACTCTTAAAACTGTTGATGCGGTTCTGGGATGTGCAGGATGGAAGCGTATCGGTAGACTCTGCAGATGTCCGCAAGATTCCGACCAAGCATTTAAGAGATATGGAAAGTTACGTGACACAGGAAACGCACCTGTTCCATGATTCGATTGCAAATAACATCGCAATCGCAAAGCCGGGAGCATCCAGAGAAGAGATTATGGAAGCCGCAAAGAAAGCGTCTATCCACGATTTCATTATGACACTTCCGAAAGGATATGATACAGAAGTCGGAGAACTGGGGGACACGCTGTCTGGCGGTGAGAAACAGAGAATCGGAATTGCAAGAGCATTTCTCCATGAATGCCCCCTCATCCTACTCGATGAGCCTACATCGAACCTCGACTCTTTAAATGAGGGAATTATCTTAAAATCATTGAAAGAATCGGCCAAGAAGAAAACAGTTGTCCTGGTATCCCACAGAGTATCCACAATGAACGTGGCAGATGTGGTATATGAGATGGAGAATCATTCTTAGAACTGATAGGAGTATCTCCGGAAACTGCATCGAATGAACAAATGCAATTAACAAATTAAATCAAAAACAGGAAAGGTGGTGGAGAGATTTCACTGCCTTTTCTGTTTGAAAAATGAGTGGGAATGTATGAACGTTTCTTTTTTTATTTCTAGCGTTAAAGTGGTAATGTTTTTCTTGTATACAGTCGTATATTAGAGTATAATAAAATCAGGTTTTTTCATACGTTTAAAAGCTATAATAAGAAAATCGGCAAAACAGATGAAAGTCTGCGACGCAAAGCTATAGAGCCTGTAAAATGGTAGTCAGTTGCCACGTTAAAGATGTATTGTCTGCAATGACAATGCTTTTTTTATTTTTGGAGATTAAAAAGAAACTAAAACAGGCAAGTAATAATTGATGGCCGCTAAAATATAAAAATGGAGCAGATAAAAACGTAGGTGTAAAGGAAATCGGTTATGCGGATTAGGTAAGCACAGGAATGGGAAAATACATTTAGGATAAAAAAGGCATTCGTGCGGATAGCAGTCAAAGGGATTTGATAAGATCAGAAACTGAATTAAACGCAGTATAACGTATGCAGATCATATGGAGGTTGACAAGGAGATGTATAGAGAAATATATTTGACAGATAGGCAGACAGGAGATTTAATATGATTTTGAGGGCAAAGAAATATGTATCACTGTTACTGATTTTTGTATGCATGTGTATGATATTTTCTCCACAGACTGCATATGCAGCCGAAGACAGTTCGCAGCATGAAACTGTCAAAGTCGGTTTCTTTGCCATGGATGGTTATCACATGATGGATGAAGAGGGCAGCCGCAGTGGGTATGGCTATGATTTTCTTCGGCTGATGGCCCGTTATTGGGATGTAAATTATGAATATGTTGGATACGATAAGAGCTGGGAAGATATGCAGCAGATGCTTGAAGATGGTGGGATTGATATGGTAACATCTGCCCGCAAAACATCGGACAGAGAAGAAAAGTTTGATTTTTCACGTCCGATCGGAACCAATAATGGGATTCTGACTGTCCGCAGTGACAATAGTACGATTGTGGACGGCAATTACAGTACTTACAATGGTATGCGTGTGGCACTTTTGAACGGAAGCTCACGCGATAAAGAGTTTGCAGATTTTGCAGGTAACAAAGGATTTACATATGTTCCATCTTATTTCAATACGACTGCAGAGATGGAGGAAGCCCTTCAGAACGGAAATGTTGATGCTATTGTTACCAATTCTCTGAGAAAAACAAACAATGAGCGCATCGTGGATAAATTTGACAGCAGCGATTTCTATGTCATTGTTAAAAAAGGCAATACAGAATTACTGAATGAGATTAATTATGCAATCGATCAGATGAATGCGGTTGAGGGTGACTGGAAAACGACACTTTATAATAAAAACTATGAAAGCACAGAAACTAA
>CAKRAT010000098.1 GCA_934295165.1 uncultured Dorea sp.
TCTACATCCGTCGAGATTACAATGGGAACAAATTAGATCAATGCCTGAAAATCCTTGAGTTTACGCTGGTTACTAAGAATTTAATTTATAAGAAAATAGAAGGAAATTCTAGAAAAAAACAGTTTTTACAAGAAATCGACATTTCTGTAGTCCTTGATGATGTTGTTATAGGAACATTGAATCCTGATTTTATAAATAAAAGTAAATCATCAAATAGATGATAAATTATAGGGATACTTTAATTACAAAGTATCTCTATTTTTTTATATAAAATTTATAAAGAAGGGAGAAAATGCAATGAATAACACAGCGATAAGTGCAACCAAAAAGAATACTCATAACATAACATTTCCAAAAAATAAAAATGGGAGGGCATGAGATGTTAAAAATCAGAATGCAGGGAATGACAAGCGACATTGAATGGTTCCAAAAAATCTTAGAGGAAGATAAAAGAATCAGAGTACTTGGGATTTCAGAACCATTTGCAAACAAAGGAACAAATAAATATTTTCGAGTTTATGCAGAAGTAAATAAAAAAGAAAAGTAGAAAGAGAGGAAATGTTATGT
Source organism: uncultured Dorea sp. (assembly GCA_934295165.1). Taxonomy (GTDB): domain Bacteria; phylum Bacillota; class Clostridia; order Lachnospirales; family Lachnospiraceae; genus Dorea_A. The sequence continues at coordinate 568 of CAKRAT010000098.1, forward strand.
GTAGAGTAATCGCAATCGCCAATCAAAAGGGTGGAGTAGGAAAAACAACAACAGCAATCAATTTAGGAATTGGATTAGTTAGACAAGGAAAAAGAGTATTATTAGTAGACCTCGATCCACAGGGACATTTAACAATAGGTCTAGGATTTTCAAAAAAAGTTCCAGTAACTTTAAAAAATATGTTAGAAAATATTGTTATGGGGATTAAATTTGATCCTAGAGAAGTAATTTTACATCATGAAGAAGGAGTCGATGTAATTCCGTCTAATAAATTACTTTCAGGTTTGGATGTGTCATTGATAATGGCAGAGGATCGAGAAATAATATTAAGAGAATATTTGATGCTACTCAAAGAAAATTATGATTTTATGATTATAGATTGTATGCCATCTTTAGGAATGTTGACAATCAATGCTCTAACAGCCGCAGATAGTGTATTGATTCCAATGGAGCCAGAATATTATGCAGCAGATGGCTTAACAGGAATAGTGAAAAGCATAAATCAGGAAGATGCAGAATCAGAAGTACAGAATAGTGAAAATCACAATTCAGAAGTTGTGAAAAACAATATTCTGGAGTTCTCAAAATCACAATCAAATAAGACTAATATAAATAAAACTGATAATAATCAATCTATCTTATCAAAAAACGTAGATTTATCAGAAGATGAGATGGATAAGATTAACCATTACAGGAAAATTGTAAAGGAGCAGATATCGTATACAGCATTTGAACAAAATAAATTTTATCGCATAGAGTTAGTAGACGAGTTGGTAGAACTAATGACAGAAATATTCATGATGCCGGATGAATCATTTGAAAGAGTGAACGGCACAGAAAAATCTATAGCGGTTATTAAGAGTCGAATGTGAATATTAGATTAATAGAATTGTAAATAACATTAAGCAGTGTAAGAACAGCATCTATGTGACAAAAGAAGAACAGAAAATATTACAAGAATACATAGAAAAAATATATATGGCTCAACAACAATGCTATGGAAAATATCATACCTATTCCAAAGATAATCAGGAGAAATTGGTAGAACTAGAGAAGGAGCTAAAGGCAATTGGATATGAAATTTTTGATATTTTAAATGATATGTTACTCGGAAAAATTACGATATATCAAAAAGAAATCTTAATTGAAAAATTGAAATTAGTTGAAAAATTTCTAAATATGTGAAATAAAAAGAAGTTTAAGAGAAAAAATAATATAATAAATACCCGTCATTAAAAAATTATTTGAATGAGTACTCAAAATTTTGATGACTGGTATTTATTTTAGTAGTGATTTCGATTATTTTTTTTCAAAAATAATCCTTCTTGAGTTGTCAATTGTTGTAACAAATTAATAGCTTCATTGTTTCCTTTAATCCCATATATTGTTACAGAAAAATCTCCACATATACTTATAAGAAACTTTGGTGTAGAAAACAATATTTGGAGTGATGAAAAATCTGTTAATATAACCTGTTTTATTATTTTGGAAAATTTAGAAGGTGAATAATGGCGGATATTACTATTAAAATCCAAAGTAGAGTTAATGGGAATGTCTTTTGTTGGTTCCGTTAAATATACTTTGCAAGGATAGTAGTATATTATTTTTAAAATGATTTTTGTTATTTTTTCACTAAAAGAAGACAAATAATGCTTTTCAAAATATTCTTCTAGCTCTAAAAAATTGGGATCATCTGTATTATAAGGAATATAATCTATATAGTAATAATCTGTTGTTTGTTGTAATAAATCAATGGTTTCATACATAATAATTACCTACTTTCCTAATACTTCTCCGTTTTTTCCTAGTGAAGCAATTCTATTTCCCTTTTTGTCTTTTAATTTCCATTTACGACCACCATGTCCGGCCGTATCTTTATCTATAGCCCAACCACCTTCTTCTTTATAAGAAGTTTTACCTTTGACTTTATTTTTAAATTTTCCTAAATTAACATCACCATTTTTTTTACGTAATCTTTTGGGTATGCCAGCACCAATAGCAGCAATACGTGCAGAGGAGTTACCAGTTTCAGAAATTAATATTGTATGATCGAGTAAACTCTCAAATTCAGCAATTGAGTAATAAGTTCCATTAATTATTACACCAGAGTTGTTTATAATAACATTATTGGAAACTTCATTGTTTGCAGATTCATATTCTTGATTTGATGTAGAATTTTGTGCAAATGTTACAGTTGTTGTATTTATGGCTATCAAACATGACAATCCTAAAGCAACATATTTTTTTAGTTTTTTTAATTTTAACATAAAAATATCTCTTTGTATAATGGTTTGTATTTTTCGCACGTACGATTTTATATGTAAGTATAATACTATCTATAATATGTGTCAACTACTACATATATTATAAAGGTATTGTAAAAAGATTTTATATTTAATGATTATGATTTTATTCAGTTTTGCTTCAATAATGGTTATAAATAAAATTTAATTTAAGAAG
>CAKRAT010000099.1 GCA_934295165.1 uncultured Dorea sp.
GGGCGTGTAGCTCAGGTGGTAGAGCACTTGACTTTTAATCAAGTTGTCCGGGGTTCGAATCCCCGCACGCTCAGTATGGATGCAGATTTTTCAAAAAAGAAGAATCTGCATTTTATTTGCAGGCGGATGTGGCGGAATTGGCAGACGCGCTAGACTTAGGATCTAGTGTCCATGACGTGCAGGTTCAAGTCCTGTTATCCGCATTTGAAGAGACATTGTCAGTTACAGACAGTGTCCTTTTTTAATTTTGCAGAATCTGTTATCTATGTGGATCTATATTAATTAAAGATTCTTTATAGAGGGTTTGAAGACAGGCAGAAGTTTATGAATATATAACGATAAAAATCCTGGAAATCTGTTTGGTTAGAATTCCAGGATTTTTGTATACAACATAGATACTACTTGATTATAAATTTGCGTATGATACAACTTACAACTCCGGCAATACAGATTGGAAGCAGTGTTTCTTTCAACCCGCCATATACGGTAAGCGCATTACGGATACCAAGTAGTGCAGCAGGAACCTGCGGAACAAGTCCGGCAAACATGGAAGACAGATAAGATCCTGCAGCAATAATGATAAAGGATGTGAGTCCACGGCCGTTATCAATATTGTCGCCTCTGCGGTTCTGTTTTTTGCTTCCACCAAGTACGCAGAAAAAGATGATTATTTCATAGAGCAATAATACTGCACCAACCGCCAGGAATGCAATCAATTCCTGATCTACAACTGTTAAACGGGAAATGATATTGCCAAATGAACCTGCATTGGTCAGGAAATGCAGTCCCAACAGATAGATAATAAAGGCAATTAACAGCAATGTTCCGATTCTTAACAGAAGGTTGATAAACTTTAACAGGAGCTTTCCACCTGTTTTTGCTGTTTTTGCAACCGGTTTGGCTACATTAGGAACTTTGACGCCACTTTTTTTACGGCGTGTTTTTTCCTTTTTACGGCTGTTATGAGAATCATAGTCGTCATCATTGTCATCATTGTTATCGTAGTTGTCATAATCGTTATCATAATCTTCATCAAGATCATCAAAGATGTCATCATCATAGTAGGCCGTGTCGAAGAAATTATCTTTTTTATTTTGTTTTTTCTTTTTCATGGCAGCTTTTTTATTCTTAGTCTTTAATTGTTTGGTTAATCTGTCGTAATCGTTTTTTCTGATATAATCGGTGTGATCAATATCAGATAATCCGGATAATACGTCACGGTAATCATCATCGTCATCATCAATAGAGATATCCGGAAGATCACCTTCGTAGATTACTTCAAAATCATCATCGAAAATATCTGAAGTGGATTGTTTTTTCTTCTTACTATTTAAACTCATTGTCAGTCCCTCCTATTTATACCCATCTTCTATTCTATAATGTTTGAAAAAAACTCTCAAGAGTGGTCACAGAATATTCACGAACTTGTAAGAAAAATTTTAGATTTGTATTATGTGTAAGAAAAGCTTAACAGATATGAAAAAGAAGTTTATTGAGAAATGAGAGAGAATCACGTATAATAAAATTTATTAATATAATGCCGTAAGATATAAAATATCTTTTGAATCCGGCGGCATATAATAATAAAGAAGGAGAGTGTGAAGTTGACAGAGTTTTATTATTTTGCATTATCATTTTTTGTATATGGATTTCTGGGATGGTGTACGGAGGTTGCATATGCAGCTGTGAAGCAGGGAAAATTCGTAAACCGGGGATTCTTAAACGGGCCGATTTGTCCGGTATATGGAATCGGAGTTGGGGTTGTAGTACAGTTTCTGACACCGGTCGAGAATAATCTGCTGCTATTGTATATCAGTTCTACTTTACTTGTGACCGTCATCGAAGGCATTACGGGATTCCTGCTGGAGAAAATCTTTCATAATAAATGGTGGGATTATTCAGATCAGCCATTGAATATTGGTGGATATGTATGTGTGATGTTCTCGCTGATCTGGGGGGTGTTCTGTGTGTTGATTGTAAAAGTGATCCATCCACTGATCTACAAAGTACTGACGATGATTCCACTCGTTCTGGGAATTGTGGTTATGGCATGTCTTGCAGTCGGACTTCTGGCTGATCTGTATGTAACAGCTTCAGGTATTCTTAAGATGAACCGCAGACTGGAAGCAATGGAGAAGATTGCTGCAGAATTGAAAGATCTGTCTAATAAGGTCGGAGAGAATATCTATGAGAATGTAATGGAAGGTATGGAATTCCAGGAAGAGAAGAAAGAACAGTTTAGTAACGCCAGAGAAGGACTGAAGGAACGCCTGGAAGAGCCGAGAGCCATTATCGATGGCTTTAAAGATGGAGTAAAAGAACGTCTGGAAGAGCCAAAAGCCCGTATGGAAGAACTGGCTCCGAAGATCAATGTAGAAGAGATGAAGATGCGTATGGAGGAATTAAAAGCGAAATACGAAGAGATGGCAGAGAACCGTACCAAAGTCGGCGAACGTCTTGTAAAGGCATTCCCGAAGATGCAGGCAAGGCAGCATAAGGAGATATTTGAGGAGCTGCGGGAGCGCGTGCGTCGGAGTAAATAAATGGCTATTTAGTTCATCAGACCGGCTACCCGGACCGAGAGGGCGACTCCGTTAATCGATTAAATAAAAAAACCTTGAAGAACGAATCTTCAAGGTTTCTCTCATGCGGAAAAAGGGACTTGAACCCTCACAGGATTGCTCCCACTAGAACCTGAATCTAGCGCGTCTGCCATTCCGCCATTTCCGCTTGACAAGATGTATAATAGCATAGTCTGACGGAAAATGCAAACGTTTTTTGCAAAAAATTGAAATTTTTTTAATTTGGAGATTTTTCAAGGTAACTGCAACACTGTGTTGCAGTTACTCTGAAAGATCGGTCTGTTGCATTTACTTTGACAAA
>CAKRAT010000100.1 GCA_934295165.1 uncultured Dorea sp.
ACCTCTAAGGCCTCTTGAGTTCCATGTTCCCATGCCGTCTCCTTTATCAGTTTCCAGAATGTCTCCGGAACTTTTGCATAAAATGTCTTTTCGGAAAGATTTTCCAGTTCTTTTTTCATAGCGGGCATTGTAAGCTGGTAGGCATGCAATACCTGGTCTTCAATCTTCCATTCTTTTTTATAACAGTCATTCCATTTCTTAGATCCGTATTTATAATCTCCGAGAAGCGGATGTCCAATACTTGCCAGATGTGCACGGATCTGATGGGTACGTCCGGTGATCAGATGTACTTTCAGAAGCGTCATCTCCTGATTCCATGCGATCGGAAGATATTCTGTCTCGATCGGCAGACCATCTGCTTCTTTTGAAGAAGTTCCATTGGAAAGGCTGACACGGTTCGTCTTCTCGTCTTTCACAAGACAGCCCCTGATATGTGCAGGCTTCATGATCCTGCCCTTTACAATACACAGATAATATTTTTTCAGTGTACGTTTCTTGAATAATTCTCCCATCTGCTGTAAACCTGCCAGACTCTTCCCTGCAACGATCAATCCGCTGGTATTTCGGTCCAGACGGTTGCAGATTGACGGGCGGAAGGTCTTAAGATTCTCTCTGGTGAGCTGCCCGGATTCCAGAAGATATGCTGTCACATTCTCTACTACCGATACATCTGTTTCCTTCGCCTTCTGTGACAGCATTCCGGACGGCTTATTGATGAATATCACATTCTGATCTTCATAGATCACGTCCAGCTTCACCGTATTCTTTATGCTTTCTTCCACCGTCTTTCCAGCCGCCTGAAATTTGGCAATGGTATCATCTGCCAGAAAAAGTTTCACACTGTCTCCTTTTTTCAGATGTTCGTTCCCGGTTGCTTTCTTTCCATTCAGCACAATATTTTTTTTACGAAGCATTTTGTAAATAAAACTTCCCGGTGCTTCGCTCAGATATTTACGCAACAGTTTATCCAGGCGCTGTCCTGCCTCATTGTCATGAATGATCAGTTCTTTCATATTCTCTTCTAACTCCTGCTGTTTTCTACATAGAAATATTTAAGATAATCTTCCGAATCTTCTTTTCTCTCCGTAAAGATTCTTTCTGTTCTACAGCTGCCATATTATTCATGCCCTCTGCACGCGATAAAAATGCAGTATAGTCATGGAAAATCTTCACCGTCATCTTATCATAATGATTGTCTTTCAAAATATCTTTGATATGACGGGCAAGTGCCGTCTCATCAGTCTTCGGATTACTTGCATATCCACAGACAACGTGTCCGGATACAACCACTGCATCCAGAGGCATGACCTTCTGTGAACTGGTAATGATCATGTCATATGCCTTCAGTATCAGAGGTGCTTTTTCCTCCAGTTCCTGGTATTTTGCTTCTTCAATACTCTTATATGGTGCCATTGTGATAAATTCCACCAGCATCTTTGCTGCCGGAAGGCATCCAACTACCGCTACAACGGTAAGCAGATTCAGTCTGGATCCGGTCTGAATATATCCTGTTATAAAGATTACGATCACAATTGCAAATTCTACGACCGCTCCCAGAAGGTATTTCTGTTTTCTTGCCTTTACATATCCCGGCTGTCCTTTTTCTGTTCTCATATTGTCTGTCCTTTTATTTTCTAATTATTATTGCTTTTCTTTCATTCATCTGCATGGTTGATCTTCATCATTCCCCATATGAGCAGACGATCCGGAAGGATCTTGGAAAGGATTCTGGAACCTTTCATTGCTGCCCCATATACCGAAATGCGTCTTCCACGCACGCTGTCCGTAAGTGCCTGTGCCACCACCGCTTCCGGTTCGGCACAGAGTGCTGCTTTTTCACTTGCCGCAAGCGCACCAGCCCGGTCAAAGAATTCTGTACGTACCGGTCCCGGACACACTGCCGTTACCAGAATACCCTGTTTCTTCAATTCCACTGCCAGCCCCTGCGAAAAACGCAGTACATATGCTTTAGAAGCCGCATATACACAAAATCCCGGCTGTGCACAGAACGCAGCCGCCGAAGCCAGATTGACGATCCGGCTGCCTTTCGACAGATACGGCAGACAGACTCCTGTCATTCTGGTGAGTGCCATACAGTTCAGATCGATCATGCCGCACTGTTCTTTCAGATCAATGTCACTGACGGTACCGGTTTTTCCATATCCTGCCGCATTTACAAGCATTCTTACATCTGCCTGCCGGCGATCCAGTTCTCTTTGCAGTTTTTCGAAAATATAATCTCTCTGCATATCCCCGTCAAAGATCCTGACTGGGATTTTTACCTGTTCCTGCAGACTTTTCAGACGGTCTGTCCGTCTTGCTACTACCCATAATTCATCCAGATTCTTATACAACTGCGGGATCTGAAGCGCAAATTCCCTGCCCATTCCCGACGATGCTCCTGTAATGACCGCTATTTTCAACTTTAACACCTCTTTCCATCCATCTGCCGGTTTTTCATCATTTTTTTTCTTTTATGCTATTTCTCTTACTGTTATTTCTTCTTATGCACATTTCGGATTGATTTCTTTTTCTGTCTGCTGTTCTGCCTGTCACCCTGCGCAGTATTTCTTCTGGAATTCTCATTTTTGTTTTTCCCACGGCCATTCCGTCCCGGTTTTCCGAAAGACTTCTGATTCTGCGGTTTCTGTCCCTGTACTTTCTGCTGTGATTTGCCTTCGGATTTTCCCGGGCGTATCAGACAGTGTTTGTCAAATCCTACCAGATCCATCCGATGTGCTTTCTTCAGTGCTTCCATGACCAGATCATAATTCTTTGGATCCCGGTACTGGATCAGTGCTCTCTGCATTGC
>CAKRAT010000101.1 GCA_934295165.1 uncultured Dorea sp.
CTGTTTACCACCTGTTGCTATAATTGCGTACATATGGCACCTCCTATTATCATTACTCGCCAGTTACGGTGTCTGACCGATGATTTCAGCAGAACTTCAACCTCACTGTGCGGCATACTAGAAAATAATAGCATACGTTTTTCGAAAATGCAAGTGTTATCCGAAATATTTTTTCGTTTTTCAGCAATTTTTTTATCACTCATTTTCCGTATCCTGATTTCTTATCTTCTTTATTGTATTCCAAGCAGTTTCTTTGCATTTTCCGAAAAGACCACAGCCGTCTCCTCCTCTGTCAGCGGCATCTGCTCTAATAACGTAACAAAATTCTTCTGATCTGCCCACGGAGAATCCGTCCCGAACAGAATCCGATCTGCGCCATGCATGCGTACAATCCGCAGAAACTGTTCCTGCGGCATAGTATCCAGTATAACTCCCGTATCAAAATATACGTTCTGTCCCACCAGATAACGTTCTACATCGTCCCACATCTCATTACCGCCCATGTGGGCAAGCACCAGTTTTTCCGGTCTCACATCATCCAGAACCTTTCTTGCCATCTCCGGCGTACAATGTACATCCTCCGGGCATTTCGGATCAACGCCTGCATGTACCACCGTGATAAGCCCCAGTTCCGATGCAGTATCAATAATACGCTCATAGCGTATATCATCAAAATACATATCCTGATAATCCGGATGTAACTTGATTCCTTTCAGTCCCAGAGATTTTATCTCTTTTAATATTTCTTTATAATTCTCGCATTCCGGATGAATTCCTCCGAAAGAAATGACCGGTCCTTCCGTATATGCGGATGCAAAACGGTTGATAGATGTCACCTGTGATACCTTTGTCACAGCCGGAAGGGTAATGGAAATGTCAACCGCACCTTCTTTCATCGAATTGCAGAGCCCTGCATATGTCCCATCCGCAAACGGACTTGCCCCAAAAATACCAGAAAGATAGTCGAGCGTACGCCCGGCTATCTTGTCTGGAAATATGTGTGTATGAAAATCAATGATCATCTTGTTCTCCACATTCTTTTAATCTGTCATAACAGTAACCAATAATATCTCTTCTGGTGATAATGCCGATGAAATGTTCCTGATCATCAATCACCGGAACAAAATTCTGTTCCATTGCGCGCCCGATCAGATCTTCCATATTCGACTCTGCTGTCACACACTGATAATCCACACGTCTTTTAATCTTCATAATGCTGATGGATTCTGCTTCCTTAATATTAAAAAGATCCAGTTCCTTCAACGACCACAAGAGATCTCCCTCTGTAATAGAGCCGACATATTTCCCCTCTTTATTCAATATCGGCACACAGGAATACTTGTGATACTCCATAATCTCCAAAGCCTGGCGCAATGTGTGGTAATCATAGATGTAAGCGAGATCGCTTTTTGGCTTCAGAAAAAACATAATATTCATAACTAATAAAAGCCTCCCCAATTGCTTATGTAGTTGGTTAAATCATTGTTTTAACAAAAATATCATAAATCGCATTGATCGCAGCATCAAAGTCATGACTTCTGACACCGATGATGATATTCAGCTCACTGGATCCCTGATCGATCATCTTAACGTTGACATTCGCATGCGCAAGTGCAGCAAAAATACGTCCGGAAGTTCCTCTGGTTGCACGCATACCTCTTCCTACAACAGCAATCAGTGCCAGATCCGATTCCAGTTCCAGGAAGTCAGGCTCTACGGCTCTGTGGATTCCGGCAATGACATCCTGTTCTTTTTCTTCAAATTCATCTCTGTGAACAAAAATTGTCATCGTATCGATTCCTGATGGCATATGTTCAATGGAAATATTATTATTTTCAAATACCTCCAGAACCTTGCGGCAGAATCCGACTTCAGAGTTCATCATTGCTTTTTCAATCGTAATAGAAGCGAAATCTTTCTTACCTGCGATACCGGTGATCGTAAAACGAGGTTTTCTGCAGGTATCTTCTACAATCAGCGTTCCCTTATCTTCCGGTGCATTGGTGTTGCGGATGTTGATCGGGATACCTTCTTTTCGTACCGGGAAGATTGCATCCTCGTGAAGTACGGTTGCTCCCATGTAAGATAACTCTCTTAATTCTCTGTATGTGATCACATCGATCGGCTTTGGATTCTTGATAATTCTTGGATCTGCAATCAAGAAACCAGATACATCGGTCCAGTTCTCATACATATCTGCATGTACAGCTTTTGCCACGATCGATCCTGTGATATCAGAGCCGCCACGTGAAAATGTCTGGATACTTCCGTCTGGTTTTGCTCCGTAGAACCCAGGAATGACTGCACGTTCTGTATTTTCCAGTCTTGCTGAAAGGATCTCGTGTGTCTTATCTCCGTCAAAATTTCCTTTTTCATCAAAAACAATCACTTCTGCAGCATCAATGAATTCATATCCGAGATAAGCTGCCATAATGATACCATTCAGATATTCTCCACGGGAAGCTGCATAGTCTCTTCCTACCTTCTTGCTGAAGTTTGTACGGATTGTTTTAAATTCTTCATCCAGACTCAGATCCAGATTCAAACCTCTGATGATGCTGTTATATCTCTCTTTGATTGCTTCTAACTGCTCTTCAAAGTCTTTTTCTGCATCTTCACCGAGGATCGCCTGTCCATAACAACTGTATAACATATCCGTTACTTTTGTATCATCCGGCGTACGTTTACCAGGTGCAGACGGAATGACATATCTTCTGGA
>CAKRAT010000102.1 GCA_934295165.1 uncultured Dorea sp.
AAGATAGATATTTTATTAACTGGTTATTTTATAATTCATATTTGATAACATATATTATTTATTGCCTTGGAAAAACCGATATTGGATTTTCCAACACTGGTTTTCCGTTGGGCTGAAGTACCCATATCGGATTTTCCGTTGGACTGATGTCCCAATATGGACTACTCATTTTCCTGCCCGATTGGAATTTCCCGGATAATATACTCCGTATCCGTAAAAAGCCCATATTCATTTCTGACCTTATTTCGCTTCACATACCCGTAATGTTCCAGTTCTTTAAGTGCTGACCGGACAGAGTCAATTCCATCCCGGCTCAGAGATGCCAATCCCTGCATATTGTAATTCCAGTCCTCTGGCAGACTCAACATCAGGGATAACAGTCCCTTTGCCTTTAATGACAAATCTTTGTTCTTGAAATGATGGTTGCTCATTACCGTAAAGTTCTTGTTTCTCTCTACACGAAAGACTTGTGCCATTCTACCCCACTTCCTTTCCAGACACAAAAAGACGCAAGCCACATTTCTATGACTCACGCCTTTCTCTGCACTTATTCATTTTGTAATGCCTGTTCGTTTCAATTTGCTACGCACTGCGTAGCCTTTTAGAACTTTCATTTAAACATAAATCAATTCTTTGAGAATAATCTCTTCCGCAATCGCTCTGTGCTGATTCGCTACTTTTACCCATGCCATCTGATCTGCTTCTTTGTCCGGTAATGGTTCTTTTTCTTCTAACTGCTTCAGAATTACCTCTTCCCGTTCTCTGGCTGCCTTGTCTACTTCCAGAAGATGTTCTCCAATGGTATCCTCCAGAAGCATGACCTGATACAGAGAATTTTTATGGTTCTTCAGATAATCTCTGCGTAAGAATCCATACTTGCCAAGCTGCTCCATCTGTTCACCAGATTTATAAGTAAGATTCGGAATCAGGTATCCATTTACATTCGTATACGTTAATTTCATTTTATTAGCACTCTCCATTTCTCACCATTTTTTTACGACAAATTTACGACATTTGCAATAAATCTGACACTGCTTTACAATACCAGACAAAATGACTGATACCCCGGAAAGCCTGTAAAATAGCCACTTTCGGGATACACAAGACAGGACAAAAATCGACTTCCATTATCAAGAGGTGAGTGCTAATTTTTTATAAAGAATTTGTGTCCAATACGAGCCATACATATTTATAGGGAAAAACCTCCTTCAAGCTTGCTTGAAAAGGAGATTTCTTTCATGGAAATATATATTTGTCTGATTTTCTTACCACATTTTATGACAACGACTTCTGGTTTATACCACAGCAGGTACGGTTTCTGGCAGGTTCATTTTGGACATCTCGTTCCCCACGTGAAACATTCAGCAATGTGATTGACATTGTTCTCACCCAGTCTGGTGCATCCTGTATGACGAAGGATATGCGATAAGATAGGAGGCATCAGCTCTGACTCTCGCTTCTCTTCTTCTGCCAATTTGCTTTCTTATTATAGGTATTGACAATATTTTTCAGAAAACTGTTCACTCCCACCGGCATGATCGGACGTCCATGCTTTGTATATAATAAGGTTCCGTCATTATTCTGTCAGAAACATTCCAAGCAGAATGGAATACTGCTTCACAAGAAGTTCCTCAGAGAGTGTTGCTCTTGAAGTAACCCAGTAACGTAGAATCTGGATAATACCACCGGAATAGTAAGCAGCTGCAACCTGTGGCACAATATCCTTCCGGAGTTTTACTGAATCTGTTCTGTGTAGTTCCTCCAAAAAGGAAATCTGGATTTCTTCAAAGTTTGCACCACCATCTTCTATGAATCCATTGGCTCCCAAACGGAAAAATACAGCAACAGATTCACCTGAGGCGATATGGGAGGCTTTAGAAGGCTCTCTTATGCGTCTGGGAATCAAGTCGCTGGACTTATATCTGATGCATACGCCGCAAAAAACACATAGCATTGAGGATTACATGGAAGTTATGGTACAGGCAGTACTGCAGGGAAAAGTGAAAAGGATAGGAGTATGCAATTTCTCAGCAGCACAGATTGATGAAGCATCGAATGCGTTGGAAAAATATGGATTATCACTTTCTGCCGCAATGGTTGGGTATAATATTGTCCGTCGTTATCCAGAAGCAAATGGTGTTTTTGATGCCTGTAAAACGCATAATATTACATTGATACCTTACGCACCTTTAGCTGAGGGGACATTAACAGGAAAGTATAGAAGTAAAAAAGTTCCACTTAAATATTTTATGGCTTCCTATTTTGGACATCTTAATCTGACAAAGGAAAGAGATGATAATGTCTCATTTTTAAAGAGACTGTTAACAAAGCCTCGTGAGTGTGACAGTAAACGGATGGAAACAATTCTTGTGGAAATGGAAAAGATAGGAAACATACATGGGAAAAGTATTGCACAGGTTGCTATCAACTGGCTATGGACTACGCCGGAAATTGATGTTTTCCCGATTCCGGGAATGAGGAATCTAAAACAGGCAGCTGATAATATCGGGGCAGTGGATTGGTGCATGACAGCGGAGGAACGTGAAAATATTTGCAGGGCTGAAATGTCAGTAAGGTAATGTATAAGTAAAGCAGAACTTATAGCAATCCATTTAATGTAATATTTAGGCTTGCTGTCCGTAGTTTATACGAAAGCAAGCCTTTTGATTTTATCCTACAATCTTCC
>CAKRAT010000103.1 GCA_934295165.1 uncultured Dorea sp.
GCGATTGCAGAGCTTGTAAAAGGGTTCAAGGAAGGCAATCAATGCCAGACTTTACTAGGGGTTACGGGTTCTGGAAAAACTTTTACGATGGCAAATGTGATTCAGCAATTACAGAAGCCGACACTTGTCATCGCTCATAATAAGACGTTAGCGGCTCAGTTATACGGAGAGTTCAAGGAGATGTTCCCCGATAACGCAGTGGAATATTTTGTCTCCTAGCATGAGAAAGTCACAAAATGGGTGGTATTTTGTAGTGTGTGGGTGGTTGAACATCCAGATGTTGTGGAAGTGGTAGTGGTGAAAGTATAGGTGAAAAGCGGGTGGATGAAGAGGTTTTGTGACTTTTATTAGTCTTTAAAAGAAGAATATAGATAAACAACATTGATATTATGAATGGAAGGAAAATGAATGATATTTAGTATATGGGATAATGAGATTGAGAAGAAGGAAAAGCAAAAAAAGTGGACTGATAATTTTAGAAAGATAGGAGAAGAGGTATATACTTTTTTTGTAGATACAGTAATTGAGAAAGGATATGAAAATCGAGAGGGACAATGGGATATGTCTTGTGAAATAACAGATGCCATGAAAAGAAAGCAACATATTTTAGTTGAAGCTGGAGTTGGCATAGGAAAGACATTTGCATATATTGTTCCTCTTTTGTTTTATCACAAAAAATATGGAAGACCAATAGTAATTGCTACTTCAACTATAGCGTTACAGGAACAGTTGGAATCGGATATTAATGTTGTTGAAAACATTATTGGCTATCATCCAGAAATAATATTGGTGAAAGGTCAGAACCATTTTTTGTGTAGGAATAGAGCGGATCAATTTTTCTTTCATAACAAAAACAAAGAAAACAATAAAGAAATATATGAAGAAATTGAAAATGGTGGTTGCGAAAGAAATGATTGGGATATAAATATTTCAGATAAAATTTGGAATCAAATTAATGTTAGAGAATTTAATCCTGTATTTTGTAGACAAAATTGTGTGCATAAGGATTATTGCTATTATTATAAAATGAGAGGGGAGTTGCGAACAACAAATGGAATAATACTCTGTAATCAGGATTTGCTTACTATTAATCTAGTGAAAAGACAGAATTGGGGTAATGAAATTCTTACAGATAAATTTGAATTTGTTGTTATTGATGAGGCACATAATTTAGAAAACAAAGTCAGAAGTGCTTTTACTAAAGAGATGAGTTATAATTCACTTTCAAAAACGATGGAACATATAAGAAAAATTTCTAACAGAATAGGAAGTATGATTGACGAAAAAATAAAGAAATATTATGAATATTTAGATCAAGTTTTTAGTGAACTATATAAGCAAAAAGAAGAACAAGATATGAAAGCACGTAAAAATGATAGAGAAATAGAAAGATATTATGTGAATTGCAATATTCCTGCTTTATCTAAATTAAAAAAATGTGTTCATGATATTTCGCTCGAAGTTTCCATACAATTTGGAGTAGAAGATTCGTATAAAACTAGAGATGTCGATAATGGAATAGAAGAATTACAAGAACAAGAATATTTTTGGGAATCGATGTTAAAAGGAGATAGTGAAGATATATTTTGGATGAATGCAAAAGGGACAAAAGAGGTTATTTTGTCAAGCTGTCCTAAAAATGTAAATCAATTGATAGAACAACTTTATTTTTCAGATGCTAATTTCACAACAATTTTAACGTCTGCTACTATTACAAGTGGTAGTGAGGAAGACTATAAGGATAGATATAAGTATTTTTCTCAAAATACAAATTTCCCGATAGAAAAAGGATATATTTCAGAACCTAAAATTTCACCGTTTAATTATGATGAACATGCATTAATTTATTACACAGAAAACATGCCACATCCAAGTAAAGAAAGAAATAAATTTATAGCACAAGGTGTTGAAGAAATAAAACAGATTTTAGAAATATCTAAAGGGAAAGCATTGATTTTATTTACTGCAAAAAGTGATATGCAAGAGGTATATGAAAAGTTAAAGGAGGCTGTGCCATATAATGTATTAGTGCAAAATGCAGGTTCTTCCCAAACAGATATACTTAAAGAATTCAAAAGAGATGTAAACTCGGTTTTACTAGGTACAGGAGCGTATTGGGAAGGAATAAGTGTTGAAGGAACAGCATTATCTAATTTAATAATTTTCTGGTTACCATTTCCGGTACCAGAACCAATTATTGATTATAAAATTAAAGCGGCTGATAATGGATTAATGGAAGTATTGGTGCCTGAAATGATTATAAAATTGAAACAAGGAATGACAAATCCGGAAGAACCGAGAAAGGTAACAGAGCATAAGGACATCAACGATGAAGGCCAGACTGTAACCATCAAAGAAGTACCGGAAACACCAACCCCAGAGACACCAGGGACCACTACAAAGACCAACAACCCTCCGAAAACAGGAGACACCGCGAATGCAATTTTATGGATAGCCATTTTGGTATTATCAGCAACTGGAATTACAGGTATTCGTATTTGGGATAAAAAGAAACAGGTTAAGAGATTAGAAATTGAAGAAAAGAAAGAAAAGGAGGAGTAAGACAGAGGGTAGCGATAAGCTGCCCTTTGATGCTGAAATGGGAAAGAATCAGAAAGCAATAAAAGTATTACAGCGTTTATTTGATGC
>CAKRAT010000104.1 GCA_934295165.1 uncultured Dorea sp.
ATGATCATCGCACCAGGTGTCCTAACGATCACAGAAGAAGACGGAACCAAGAAGAAAGCGGCATTATTAAAAGGATTTGTGGAAGTCACAGAAACAACCATGAGTATCCTGGCAGAAGTCGCAGAATGGCCGGAAGATATCGATGTTGAACGTGCAAAGAAAGCGGAAGAGAGAGCAAGAAAGAGACTCGAAGCTAAGAGCACAGATATTGATATTGCAAGGGCAGAGTTGGCACTTAAGAGAGCGTTAGTTCGTAAGGGATTGAAAGCATAAAGTTTATTTGAATATGTGTAAAAAGATTCTAGGCAGATTGGTTGCTTAGAATCTTTTTATTTCTAAAGATAAAGGTTATTTTGAGTTGCATCTAAAATAACCAGATAGTAAAATATGAACAAAAGGTAAGATAAATGCGGAAAGGAGGGAACCTCATGCAAAAGAAACTTCCAATCGGAATCGAAAACTTCGAAGATATGATTAAAGAAAACTATTACTATGTAGATAAAACAGGATTGATAAAACAACTGCTAAATGAACACGGCCTAGTCAATCTATTCACAAGACCAAGAAGATTCGGAAAATCCTTAAATATGAGTATGTTAAAATATTTCTTTGAAATAGGAAATGATCAGGCAATTTTTGAAGGCCTTGAAATTTCAAAGGACAAAGAATTATGCGATCAATATCAGGGAAAATTTCCAGTAATCTCAGTTTCATTAAAAGGAGCGAAAGCAGGAAATTATGAAGATGCAAAAGCTATGATGAAATATATCATGGCAGCAGAATCCAGACGATTATACGATCGAATGTCAGAAGATAAGTTAAGCGAAAAACAAAAAGAACAGATGAAATCATTAATGTCAGATAACATGAAAGATACAGAGTTAATGACAGCACTGTGGATTTTATCTTCTATTTTAAAAGAATATTATGGGAAAAAAGTCATCATATTGATCGACGAATATGATGTTCCATTAGACAAGGCATTTGAGAATAACTACTATAATGAAATGATCATATTGCTCCGAAATATGTTAGAACAATCATTAAAAACAAATGATAATCTATACATGGCAGTATTAACAGGCTGCCTAAGAATTGCCAGAGAAAGCATCTTTACAGGACTAAACAACTTCAATATCTTTTCCATCACAGACCAATATTTTGATGAGTACTTTGGATTTACAGACAAAGAAGTAAAAGAAATATTACAATATTACAAAGTACCAGAAGCTTTCGAACAAACAAAGAAATGGTATGACGGTTACCGCTTCGGAAATACAGATATCTACTGTCCATGGGATGTGATCAATCACTGCCGAGCATTAAAAGTAGAACCAGACGCAACACCACAGCCATACTGGATCAATACAAGCGGAAACTATATCGTAAAACGATTTATCGAAAAAGCAAATCAGCAGACAAGAAGAGAAATTGAACAATTAATTGAAGGAAAAGCAATCCAGAAAGAAATCAGATTAGAACTAACATACAACGAATTAGACAGCACGATCGAAAACCTCTGGAGCGTACTTTTCGCAACAGGCTATCTCACACAACAAGAAAAGCCACAAGGAAGAACATACTCCCTGATAATCCCAAACGAATCCATCCGACAGATCTTTATCGAACAGATTCAGGAATGGTTCAAAGAAACCACAAGAAAAGACGAAAACCGCTTAAAAGATTTCTGCAAAGCATTTGAAGAAGGAAATGCAGAAGCAATTGAACAACAACTGAACGATTATTTAATGAAAACCATCAGTATCCGAGATACCTTCACAACCAAAAAAGAAAACTTCTACCACGGAGTACTTCTAGGACTACTAAGCTACGATCCAGACTGGTACATCACCTCCAATACAGAAAGCGGAGACGGATACAGCGATATCATGATCGAAGCAGAACAAGCCCGAACAGGAATTATCATAGAAGTAAAATACGCAGAAAACATCAAAATGCTAGATAAAGCATGCGAAAAGGCACTAAAACAGATCAAAGAAAAGAATTACGATCAGAAATTGCAAGAAGAAGGTTACGAAACAATATTAAATTATGGAATTGCATGTTATAAGAAGCGATGCAAGGTAATAGTGGATTAAATGAAAGATTTCAATAACTACAATTTTGTTTCGCAATTATATTAGAACAATACTTTGAACATGAATTATAAGTGTTAGCCAAAGACTTCAGTGTATGTAGATAAACAATAAAATAACACCTTCCGAGAAACGATAGAATTTTATAGGATTTTTTACAAGCTCGCAGCCGTGCTTGGTGCGATGTTTGAGCGAAGCGAGTTTCGCAAGGAAAGCCGGCGAATCAGCGGCTTGTAAAAAATCCGTCATAAAATTCGTGTTTCACGGAAGGTGTTATTTTATTGTTTATCTACATACAGCAACAACCTATGGTAAACAAACTAATTATTTATTCGCCAAATTATTATTCTGATACCGAGAATCAAACGTGACCTCGTCATCAAACCACTCAGGTCCTTCATATTCCACAGCAACTTCCTCACTAGGGAATTCCACTTCAGCCATCACAAGCCCCTCATATTCTCCATGAAAGACATCCAGTTCGATCACAAATCCATGTTCATCCGGAATCTTATAACGAGTCTTAGAAAT
>CAKRAT010000105.1 GCA_934295165.1 uncultured Dorea sp.
AAAGAGATGAAAGAAATCTGCCTGTTAGATCAGGTATACGTTCAGGACAGCGACCTTACAGTAGCTAAATACGTAGAAAAGGTAGCGAAAGAGAACGGAGCTAACATGACAGTTAAGAAGTTTGTCCGTTTTGAGACAGGAGAAGGTCTTGAGAAGAAGAACGAAGACTTTGCAGCTGAAGTTGCAGCACAGATGAACGCATAATCTTACAGTTCGCATAAGAATTTGAACCGTATTATTATCATGTAAATCAACGAAAAACCTTGAATTTCCTATGAAAATGGGATGATTCAAGGTTTTTTTGCGTATTGGGGAATAAATTTTGACTTATCGTAAATTATCGCTATTTATGCATGGAATTGGGTAAAAGTTGGGGAGTGAGTTGGGGAATTTCAATTCCCCAACTGGTGTGTGAAACTTCGCCTCATTCTTCTAAAATAAGTAGGTGAAGATTGCCTGTTTTATTTTGTTGGGGAGTAGTGTAACTCCCCAACTTTTGGTGTGTGGTAGCGTGAAATTCCCCGGCTTTTCGTAAGTTGTTATGGATAAATTGTCGATTGATGAAATAAGAAGAAACAGTTATAATAAAATCGTAAGCATTTTATAAGCTGTAGGTATATAAGAAAATATATGTGGAGGAACGTGATTAAGTATATGGATATAAAAAGTGGACAATTATCTACATTATTACTAGATGTTGAAAAAGTTAGAAGAAGAAAAGTTGTAGATTATAAGAGTGAACAAGATATTAAGTATATAGACTTAGCAGATAACTTAAAAACATTGAATATATCTAATAATCATCTAATATTTGGTAGGCGAGGTAGTGGAAAAACTACTTTGATTTTGGCATCTGTAAAAAGAAATGATAATATTGTAACGGCAATAGATGTTCAATCAATGAAAAATGATAATTCGCTTAATATTATTATAAAAATAATATTACAGGTACTGTTTGATGTACAAGAAAATTTTAGGGGTTATTTTAATGAAATAGAAACTAAATATAAAATTCAATATAAAGGTGTGAGAGGTTTTGGGTGTTGGCTATTAAGAAAAAGAGATAAAGAAATTAAAGTTAGATATGAAGAAGGAAAAAAGTATTTAGAGTTATTAAACAAGGAAATTGATTTAATCCGAAAACTAAATTTAGCACCGGAAGAAATAACATATATAATTTCCCAAGAAGGTAGACAGACAAATTCTACATTGTTTAGAAACGAATATGTATCAGAAAGTAAAGATTCTATGGATATAGAAGTAAAATTGCAAGGACAATATAAAATAATTGAAAGCAAAATAAATTTTTCTATGAATGCTATGGAATCATATTCATACAATAATGTATCAGAAATAAAAGATGAAAGTTCTTCAGAAATTAAAACATCATTTACAAGAACATACAGAAAACAAGAATTATTGCTGGAACAAAGAGATAGTATTTCATTTTTATTAAATGAGATCGAGAGAATTACGAAGCAAGTCCCTGATGAAGAAATACTCTACTGAACAGGACAGCCTCGAGAGCCAAGTATCAGAAATTCAGGAGAAGTTGGAGCAAACAAAAGCGTCCTCTGCCCATATCGGGCGGTTTATCAGGCTCATCAAGAAGTATAAGCAGCCCGCAGAGCTGACGAAAGAGATGGCGTGAGAGCTGATTGATAAAATCATTGTTCACGAAGCTGTGGGAAAAAAGCCGAACCGACAGCAGCAGGTGGACATCTACTATAACTTCATCGGGCAGTTTGACCTTCCGCTTTCCGAAAAGGAAATTGCCGAAGCAAGTCGGAAAGCCGAGCAAGAAGCGGCGGAAAAAGCCAAGCGCAAGAAGAACCGGCAGCGTGAGAGTAATGTTGCTCATCAAGCCAAAGCCAAGGCAGAACGCTGGGCGGCGAATGACGGGCATAAGTACCCGAAGCGTATCTGCGAACAGTGCGGTAAGGAGTTTTATCCGAACAGCACAAGGCAGAGGTTTTGCAATACTGACTGCACAAAAGCCCATCAGCAGGCAGAAAAAGAGAAGAAACGCTTTGCCGAAAAGGGAGAGCACACCTTCCGTCAAAAGGTCTGCAAGATATGCGGCAAGCCCTTCTGGCCGTCCAACGGTCAGGAGGTGCTGTGCTCCGAGGAATGCAAAACCATCAATCGCAACCAAAGACAGCTTGCCTATTATCACCGTAAGCAATCCGAGCAGAAAGCCGGAGAAGCAATATAAATCAAGGAGGACGACACAATGGAGAAATTCATTACAGACGAAAGGACAGGCTTGCGCTATGAGCTTGTCGGGGACTACTACCTGATTGCCGGAGGGCAGACCCATCGGCATTTGGGGACAGCGACACCTGCGATATATCCGAAAGCACAAGGTCAGCTTGTATGCCGAGCTGCTGACTGCCGGCAAGCTGAACGATTACCTTGCAGACCTTAACGAGCAGGCAGAAGCAATGTTTTCTCGGCTGGTAAAGCAGCTTTCCGAAAAAGAGGGCGTAACGGAAGCCCTCAAAGCGGAAAATCAAATGCTGTGGGTGCAGAGGATGAACAACATCCGCAGTGCTGCTATGGAAAT
>CAKRAT010000106.1 GCA_934295165.1 uncultured Dorea sp.
GCAGGAAGAAAACAGCGCAAACGTCAGATGCGTCAGCTCTGGATCGCTCGTATCAACGCTGCAGCAAGAATGAACGGGCTGTCATACAGCAAGTTCATGCATGGTTTAAAAGTAGCTAACATCGAGATGAACAGAAAGATGCTTGCAGAGATGGCTGTAAACGATGCAGAAGGATTTGCAACACTTGCAGAAGCTGCAAAAGCTGCTTTAGCTTAATTTAGAATGAATAAAAAAACACGCAGGAATACATCTTGCGTGTTTTTTTATTATACCGGGTAATTTAACTGTTCATCTGTAATGTTCTCCAGAACTTCAGTAAGATATTTTTTAGACAGATATTTGGCCATCGGAAGATTCATATCCAGGTAGTTGCCACAATCTTTGGCAGCGGCTCCCGGAACTTCACCCTCGAATTCAGCCATGAATGTATACATTTCTGTTAACAATGGAATGATATCCTCCGATTCGTAACTTCCGGCGAGAATCAGATAGAATCCGGTGCGGCAGCCCATTGGTCCGAAATAGATAGTCTTGTCTGCGTATTCTGCATGATTGCGCAGGAATGTTGCCGCAAGATGTTCAATCGTGTGAATTTCGGCTGTGTTCATTACCGGTTCTTTGTTGGGACGGGTCATGCGCAGATCAAAAGTAGTGATTGGATTACCGGCTACCTGATCGACACGGGAAACATATACACCTGGAACAAGTCTCAGGTGATCTACTGTAAAACTTGCAATTTTTTCCATAATTGATACACCTCTTTATTTCAATAATATTTCAAAATATAATGCAAAAATATTATAGCATTTTCAGCAGAATTTGACTATAAAAAGATGAAAAGGTATGCTATACTATAGCTCATATGCTATAGTTCAAAGTCAGGAGTTCATGAAGGGAAAATCCTGTATAATATAGTAGAGGTCAATGGATAAATATTGGTGTCTGCGGAGAAAATCTGCGGATGGAGAAGGTTATTTTAGGAGGAAGAAAAGGGAGAATGAAACTTTATCTGGTAAGACATGGAGAAACTGATTGGAATAAAGTAAAGAAGATTCAGGGGCAGGTAGATATCCCACTGAATCAGTTTGGCAAGCATCTGGCTGAAGAGACGGCTGAAGGGCTCAGGGATATCCCGTTTGATCTATGTATTTCGAGTCCGCTGTCCAGGGCACATGAGACAGCAAGGATCATACTGGAAAGGAAAGATGTCCCGATTATAGAGGATGCCAGAATTGAGGAAATGGCATTTGGAGAATACGAAGGAAAATGCTGTGCAAGAGATAATTGGGAACTTCCGGAGGATTTTCACAGGTTTTTTAATGATCCGGCAGGATTTGAACCTGGAAAAGGCGGAGAGTCATTTGCTGATGTAAAAAAGAGAACCGGAGAATTTCTGGAAAGTCTGTATAAGAAAGCTGAAGATGTGTATGGAAATATTCTGATTACCACACACGGTGCGGCACTGGCTGGTATTCTAAACAATATCCGTAAAGAGCCGTTGGAAAAATACTGGGGAATCGGGGTACACAGTAACTGTGGAGTAACAGAAGTGGAAGTAAAGAATGGAGAGGCAAAGATCCTTTCCGAAAATATTACATACTATGAAGAAAAAGTCAGACCATGGACTGATAAGTAAAAATACTTATAATAGATTATGAGATGGACGCAAAGGAGAAATGAAATATGGCGATTGAAACAGCAGGACAACAGAAATACGCAGATTTGACTGCAAAAAGGGTAAAGTCATTGCAGACAGGAATGATCATCTGGATCAGCCTTTTTTGTCTGGCACTGATTTGTTCTTTTTCTAATAATTTACTTGCAATCATTGTGGGAATTGTAGCGGTAGTTTATGCAGTGGTCAATACCAAAGGAAGAAAAGCGTTCAATAGTAAATTAGATAAAATAAAAGATAAAGATGAATTCTACCGTCAGATCGCAGCACCGGATGTACTGGAACTGAAAGAAGAACAGGTTCTGATTGCAAAAGATTATGTAGTGACTATAGATACGGATGTAGAGATATATGATCTGAACCAGATGGAAAAACTGGAAGTAGGAAAACAAGGCACTATCAAAAAGACATTATTCCTGACAGAACCAGGCGGAAAGAGACATGCAATACTGTCAACAACAAAAGGCGATGGAAGACAGAAAGCATTCGATCAGGTATATGAAAGATTACATAAAAGATTTGGGATTTAATTTATTAACTGAGTTGGCCTCTCGATCCTTGAAGAAAACAGTATAAAGTGCTTCTTGTTCAGGTTCCATGCTCTAAGAAAAACTAAGAGAGTCAGAATCTCCTAAAAGCAAAGGAACTACGCTCAAACTCGGCGTTCGCCTCAAACACGTTCGCTTCGTTCCTTTAACGGAGATTCTGACCCTCTAACTTTTTCTAAGAGCATTCCACATTCACCAGAACCACTTTATACTGTTTTCTTCAAGTCGTGACTGGCAGCGGATGTTAATAAATGAAATGCCCGGAAGTGTAAC
>CAKRAT010000107.1 GCA_934295165.1 uncultured Dorea sp.
AGAAAACGCGTACCGCTAAATCAGAATGAATGTACCGCCGATTTCAGAATGGGCGTACCGTTCGAGCAGAATTTGCACCTATTAAAAGAAAACAATAGTAGATATTATGAATACATACAATTATCTACTGATATTGGCTTAAGCGGAACTGCTATAAAAACATTACATGATTTATGTCAGAATCCTATTTATGTCCAGTTATTGAATATCCTTATAAATAAATACCTTTCATCTTTACTCGCCGAAATATCTAATGGTGTTCAGTATATGGATTTGTTAAACAATGTATATCTGCCCTCATATAACGAAGAAAAACTGAAATCACGAAATGAAGCTGAACTTACTGCCAACAAAAACGCCATGGAAGCTCTACAAAAAATAACAAATGAAACAGGAGTAATTCTTCGTTTAATATCCGGCAATGAAAATATTAACTATTGCCAACTTCGTGCTGGAGAAATCATGCGAAAAGCCGTAGGTGAAATTTTGTACCACTGGGAAAGAAATTATTCCTAAATTTTCTTAAAAAAAATACCCAATACCATCCGTGATGTGTATCCTGAATCCTGATCACATATCACTACAGTATTGGGTGTTTTATCACATATTCAACTGTTCCATTTTTAATAGCAATTTAATCTGTTACATATGCAATATTACTTAAATTATCTTTTCTATTTCAATTTATAATAGAGAAAGATTCACATGTAATAGTTGCACTACGTCCAGTTTTCAATTCTCCCATAATTTCAACATGGCTACCGCAAGCATGAGCCTCTATAGCCTTAGCATAATCATTTTTTTCTAATTTTGCAGTAACCGTCCTTTTTTTATCGTTCTCGTCAAGATATACAATAGAGACTTTACCCATTGTTCTTTTTTCCACATCTGGAGATGATTCTAATTTTTTTATTCTTCCGATAATTTTGGTCGATTTATTTTTTTCCTCTTTTAACTTAGAAATAATAGATTCAATCGGCTGATAATAATCATGAGACAACATAATCCTATCTTCTATACAAGTTGTATTCTTTACAATAGGCGACCATTCAGCAATGAATTCAACGTCTGCTCCTTCTGATTCAAGGTTTAGCCCATTTAATGCTTCATAAAAATTGGCACTAATAATTGTTCCATCTTCGCCAGAAACTAAAAGATCCATATTTCCACTATCAATTTGTTTTTTTATTTCTACTATATTATTAATAACTCGGCTCGTCACCTGTCGGGTCAAAGAATCTGCACATCGTTCTTCATCTGAAAAAATACTAAGTTGTTTATATCCCTCATCCTCATCTAATTCAGCAAATGGACAAACAATAGAGACCACATAGCTTCCTATTTCAGTCTGTCCAAATCTACAATTGGACAAAAACTCTAAAACAGAATCATCAACACGCCCTTGATGATTCTTTTTGGGATGTAGAATATCCAATGCAGTAGCCGCTAATAGTTTTTTTGCATTTTCATATAAGCAAATAGCATCATCAAGCAATATATTCCCTGCTTCTATTTCTTTTTTTTGTAATCTTATTTTTAATATATCTGTATTAGGATTAAGCAAATATAACATTACTTGCTCCACAGATTTATTTTCTGCCATCGCTACAGTTTCAACAGCTTTATACATTGCTTGCTTATAATCACATAATCTCTTATCGCAAGGAATAATTACTTGAAAAAAGTTCTCTTCAATTTCCAATTGATATATTTTCACATTTTTTCTTTTACTCTCAAACTGTATCCAGCCTGTATCTTTTAAATATTTCGAAAATGCAAAAGGATTAATCTTTTCAGTCAGGTCAAAAAAATTGACAGAATAAATCATGACCACTCCTCCTTTGCAATTTTTTCCAATATTTCATGAAGGGTTTCTGCATTAATAACATTATGTTTATCTATTTTTACACTAACAGTTCCTGCATTATGAGATTCAGTTTCTGACGCAAATGTCTTCCAGTACATACATCCTTTAATTAATAACTCCTCTGGGCTCCATTTTATCCATTCTTTTTCATTTTCTGGTAAAATCAACAATCCCAATATTACAGGAGCTGTTGATGGCATACATAAGTCATTATAATTTTTCACTTTTAACTTATAAGTTATATTATCTCCATTATCTGTATATTGAGATAGTGACGATGTACATTTTAATTGGATTCTCAATTCCGCAATAAATTTTCTATTTTCTCCAAGTAAAATCGTTTTCCTCAAAACGCCATCTGTACTATCATCATCATGTCTACTAAAATCATACGCTATACCAGCATATGCACATAATGCAGATATATAACTAATACTAATATCTTCTTTAATTTGTGTATCCTGCATAGCGCACCTCCTTTTTTGAATATTACGTTTCAAATGTACCCCTGTTCCGAAGGAACGGATACCGGCAGTCCGGCACTATGATACCGTGAG
>CAKRAT010000108.1 GCA_934295165.1 uncultured Dorea sp.
TGCTATCAACGGTTACAGTGGCGGAAACGGAAGTTTGATTATCCACAAGACTGACGGAACTTTTGTAACCATAAGTGTTGACGCAACCAAAACTCTTGGAGAATTTTTCACTCAGCTTTCTCAATACGGCTTAGTCGGAAGAGTCGACGATAGCGGAAAAGTCTCAATTGACGGTATCGGTAACGTATACATGCAACAAGCAACAGGTGGAAGCAATATTTTGACGGCTTTGAAATTAAGCAACGTTGTTACAAATGTCAAAACAGTAACAGTCAATAGAACTTCTGATACACTTCACCACACAGTTACAGTTGCAGCCTCCGGTACAACTCAGTTAGGAAACTTACAGCTTTCAAACGGCACAGGCATTAGCTTTACAGGCAACAACGCAGATTTAGTATTAAGCACGACTTCTGATGCGGGTAACAGGTCTGTAACACTAAGCTTCTCAAAAACTCAATCTATCTATGACGTAATCAGTGCGTTAGCAGGTTACGGAATTGATGCTAGAATAGATTCTAACGGCAGATTCTCTATGTCTAGTTCAACTCTTACTGACTTTGAAATATCCGGTGCATTGGGTACCTTCTTGATGGGTACTTATAACAAGAATTATGGAACTGATACAACTTACAACACTTCAACAAATTTATTAGAAACAACTACCGTATTCATGAAAGATTCTGATGCGTTATCTACATTTGGTGTTACTGGCGGAAACATCATTATTAACCAAGAAGGTGTTAAATACACTGTTAACGTTGACATGACCCAAATTAGAACAGTTGGCGACTTTAGAAACTTGTTATCTCAATACGGCTTTAATTCATACATCGACGACCATGGTAGACTTAACGTTGAAGGTATTGGTAACAGCACGTTAGAACAAATTACAGGCGGCTCAAATATCTTAGATAAATTCGGTTTGCTCGATTGGACGTTGGGCGAAATTACCCAAAACAGTGACCACTTGACTGATACCGAGGTAATTACTCGTAAAATAGCAATGTCCGATAAGTTGAAAGATTTGACAAACTCTTCTGGTGTAAATCTGGGAATTACTGCCGGTCAAATCTACGTTTACCAAGACGGTACAAGAAGCACGTTGAATATCGACGTTAACGACACGCTAGAAACCTTACAAGCTAAGCTTTCTCAATATGGAATTACTGTTGGAATTTCTCAAAATGGTCAATTATATTTTGATGGTAATAACGATAGTTACTTGACTACAAATGGAATTTCAAGCTCTAATGCGTCAAATATCTTACAAAAATTTGACATCTCAGGTGCTTGGTCTACAAGATATGATTCAACAAGCGAAAAACTCGATTACACAACAACTTCAAACAACGTTGTAACTGGTTCAACAAAACTTAAAGATTTGAACGGCGCAGATGGCAAGAATTTGGGCATCACAACAGGTGCGTTCTACGTTTACAATAGCGGTGTAAGAACTACAGAACAAATTAAAGAAGATATGACCGTTAATGATTTAATGGCAACATTAGCAAAATACGGTTTGGTTGCTGATATTGACGAAAACGGCTCAATTAGTGTTGGTGCATACAATAACACTTATTTAGCAACTTCTGCTCTTGCCGGTGATAATTCTAACATTGTGTCAACTCTGTTTGCTAAATGGGATTTTGTAAATATTTATAAATCTAATCACTTAGATGTTCCTCAAGATGAAATTCGCTCAATTACTCGTGATACAAAATTAAGCGATATTAACGAAGGAACTTATCAACCCGGTTATATTACAGTTGTGAAAGATGGTGTAAAAACAAACATCTCACTTACTGCTGACGATACCGTAGGAACATTGATGGACGAACTTGCGTTATATGGTTTTGAATCAGTAATCAATGACAAAGGTCAATTAATGATTAAAAATACCGGTGATAGTTTGTTACAAAATTATTCAGACGCTACAAAAGCTTCAAACGCATTGACTTTGTTAGGTATTGATTTAAACAACTGGATTAATACAAATACTTACGAAAGTGGCACACTAGACGTTACAAAAACTTCAACAATCGACGCAAAAGCTACAAGAGATACTTTGTTGTCACAATTGGGCGTAACTACTGGCGAATACTTTATTTACAACAACGGCGTAAAATATACAGCAATGATTTCTTCTGACGAAACAATAGGTTCATTTATGGATACGTTGAAGAGTTTCGGTATAGAAACCAGTCTTGTTGAAAAAGACGGTGGCTCTGTATTGACGATTGTTGGTAAGGGCGATTCTTACTTGAAGAAATCAACAAGCACAACAAACTCTTCTAACGTAGTTGAACAATTGTTCAAAAATAATAAAACTTCGCTAGAATATTCAGGAAAAGAAGAAACGTTTAAAATTGAAACAACATTTGCTTCCGCAACGGAAGATACTTTAGTAAGCTATTT
>CAKRAT010000109.1 GCA_934295165.1 uncultured Dorea sp.
AAGAAGCCAGAAGAAAAGCTGAAGAAGAGGCAGCAAGAAAGGCAGCCGAAGAAGAAGCCAGAAGAAAAGCTGAAGAACAGCAGGAATTATCTGAAGAAAAGACACAGAGAATTCCGGATGATATAGTCCGTTTGATGGAAGAGATGGAAATTGAGAACGAAGTATCGGAAGAAGATCTTTACGAAGAGGAGTTCGAAGATGAACCAGAGATGGAAGAAGATTTCATTGAAGACATTGAAGAAGAACTGACCGGAATGGATATGAGCGGAAGCAGTTTCGAAGAAGCTGATTTCGAAGGAGAAGACTTCGGGGATGAAGACTTTGAAGATGAAGACTTTGAAGAAGCCGGTTTTGAAGATGAAGACTTTGAAGAAGCTGATTTTGAAGAGGCTGACTTTGAGGATGAAGATTTTGAAGAGGCTGACTTTGAGGATGAAGATTTTGAAGAAGAATCTGACTTTGAAAATGAAGACTTTGAAGAAGCTGATTTTGAAGAAGCTGACTTTGAAGAGCCTGATTTTGAGGAGCCAGAATTTGGAGAAGAGCCTGATTTTGGAGAGGACGATTTTGAAGCTGATTTTGCAGATATAGATGATGAAGAAACCGATTTTGACGACGGTGATTTTGAGGAAGATTTTGAGGAAGAAGACTTTGAAGAAGCCGGAAACGCTGATTTTGCCGATTTCGAAGATGCATTCGAAGAAGCTGATTTTGAAGAAGATGACTTAGAGATTGAAGACGATGAAGAAGAGGAAGAAGAGGAGTTAGAGATCGAAGAACCATCGGAAGAAGAAATTCAGGCAAGAATTAAGAAGTCTAAAGGAAGTGGAGTTCCATTTGATACAGGCTTTGTTGTAACAGGAAGATATGATTTAAGTGCAACAAGTGAGATCGGATTGAAAGCCGGACTTACGGAAGAACAGAAGAAGTTATTCTCTTATTTTGTTCCGGTAAGAGGAATGAGTGAGCAGATTGTAGAAGTACTTGATAATGACAGAAGAGCCCAGAGAGAAGGAACTTCCAAAACGGGTAACCTTGTGATCATTGGAAGAAAGGGATCTGGTAAGACGGTTCTGGCTGTTGATATTGTAAAAGCAATTCAGAAACAGAGAAATCTGAAACAGGGTAAGGTAGCAATCGTAACAGGTGAGTCGCTGAATAAGAAGGAACTTACCAATATTATCCAGAAGCTTCGCGGCGGAGCAATTATCATTGAGCGTGCAGGTAAGCTGAATTCCAGAACGGTGAAAGAGCTGAATTACCTGATGGAGAAGAAGACAGGTGAATTACTGTTCGTACTGGAAGATCAGAAGAAACCGCTGGAGCGTCTGATGACAGCTAATCCGGAATTCAAGAAGAAGTTCAGCTCTAAGCTGGAGCTTCCGGTATTTATCAACGATGAGCTGGTAACATTCGGTCAGACATATGCGAAAGAGAATGGATACAAACTGGATGAGATGGGAATCCTTGCACTGTACAGCCGTATCGATGTAATGCAGAGAGAAGACCATGCGGTATCCGTTGCAGAAGTAAAAGAGATTATGGACGAAGCAATCTCACATTCACAGAAAGCGAATGTAAAACATCTTGCACGAAGAGTATTCGGTAAAGGAACTGATGATTCTGACAGAATTATCCTGAAAGAAGAAGACTTTAAAATCTAATAAAAATGAATATCTGTAAGAACCTGTCGATGGCAGGATTTACGGGTCGGATTTAGAAAGAGTTTTGACAAACTAAATGGTCAAAACTCTTTCTTTTTGCCCTTTTGTAAAGTATAATGTTGTTATAAATATGCAACAGAATGCGAGGGGTAATTATGGCTGAAAAAAAGAAGAAACCGTATGAAATAGGCGAGCTGGATCAATACCTTTTCGGACAGGGCAACCATTACGAGATCTATAAAAAACTGGGCGCACATCTGGTACAGGACGGAAAAGAAAAGGGTGTGTATTTTGCGGTATGGGCACCGCATGCACAGGCAGTATCGGTAGTCGGAGAGTTTAATGAATGGGATACAGAGGCAAACCCGATGAAGAGGGAAGAACCGCTTGGAATTTATACTTGCTTTGTACCTGGCGTGAAGAAAAATCAGATGTACAAGTACTGTATCGAGACTTATTCGGGTGAGCAGATATTCAAGGCAGATCCATATGCTAATTATGCGGAGTTAAGACCTGGAACAGCATCCAGGGTTACAGATATTGAGAATATCAAATGGACAGACGCAGAGTG
>CAKRAT010000110.1 GCA_934295165.1 uncultured Dorea sp.
GATGAGCCGCCGTTCACCCCGTCCGTCAATAAGAGAGAGAAATCTTCGTTCCTCGACCGTTTTCCAATGGAATACCCGACCGGAGGAGTCGGCGATTACCGTGAGAGCTGTCTGAATATAAGAAATGCACAGGGCCGTATGGGATGTGAGATTTTCTTTGATTCCTATGAAATTTTCAAAGGAAAACGCCCGCTGACCGGTCTTCCGGCTTCTTTTGGAACCGAGGACGAAGTAGAAACTCTGGAAATCACCTGCAAAGATCCTGTTCTTGATCTTGTTGTTGTCCTTTCCTACTCTGTTTTTACAAAAGAAAACGTTATCACCCGAAGTGTCCGCGTGAAAAATGAAGGCAGTGAAGCGCTGAAGGTAGAGAAAATCTACAGTGCCTGCCTCGATATGGACAACGAAGACTTTGAGATGCTTTCTCTTCATGGATCCTGGGGAAGAGAACGCCACATCCAGCAGGGTGCGCTCCGCTACGGAAAACAGCTCGTTTCCTCCGGAAAAGGAGAGTCCAGCCATCAGGAGCACCCGTTTGTGGCCCTGGTGACACCGGGAACGGATCAGGAGCGCGGCGAGGTTTACGCAATGCACTTCGTATATTCCGGCAACTTTATCGGACAGGTGGAAAGATGCCAGTTTGATACCGTTCGTATGGTCATGGGTATCAACCAGGAGGAGTTCTGCTGGAATTTAAAAGCCGGCGATGAATTCCAGGCGCCGGAGGTTGTTATGGTCTACTCTGCCGAGGGACTTGGCAAAATGACGCGTTCCTACCATGCATTTTATCGCAGACATATGATCCGCAGCCCGTACAACCACAAAAAACGCCCGATTCTGATTAACAACTGGGAAGCAACTTACTTTGATTTTGATACCGATAAACTCCTCGATATCGCAAGAGAGGCAAAAAAAGACGGCATCGAGATGCTTGTTATGGATGACGGCTGGTTCGGAAAACGAAATAAAGACGATTCTTCCCTCGGTGACTGGGTTGTCAACGAAGAGAAGATCAAAGGCGGCCTGAAAAATCTGGTTGACAAAGTGAATGAAATCGGTCTTGAATTCGGTATCTGGTTCGAGCCGGAGATGATCTCCCCGGACTCTGATCTCTACAGAGAGCACCCGGAATGGGCGATTCAGATTCCGGGAAGAGAAGCGACTGAGATCCGCTGCCAGTACGTGCTGGATCTCTCCCGCCCGGAAGTGCAGGATTATGCGTATGAATGTGTGGCAAAAATCCTGCGCAGTGCAAACATCAAATACGTGAAATGGGATATGAACCGTCAGTTAAGCGACCTGGGAAGCACCTACCTGGACAAAGATTCCCAGCAGGAGCTGTTCCACCGCTACGTGCTCGGTATGTATGCGATGCAGGAGCGTCTGATACAGGAGTTCCCGGATCTGCTTCTGGAGAACTGCTCCGGCGGCGGTGCACGTTTCGATCCTGGAATGCTTTACTACAGCCCGCAGATCTGGTGCTCCGACGACACCGATGCGATTGAGCGTCTGGAAATCCAGGAGGGAACAGCCCTCATTTACCCGCTCTGCTCAATGGGTGCACACGTCAGCGTATGCCCGAACCACACGGTTGGCCGTGTAACTCCGTTTACAACGAGAGGCCATGTGGCACTGGCCGGAACGTTCGGCTATGAGCTTGATATCACAAAACTGCTGGAAGAAGAGAGAAAGCTGATTCCGGAGCAGACCGCAATGTATCACAAATATCATGAACTGATCCGCGAGGGAGAGTATTACCGTATTCTTTCCAGCCGTGAAAACCACAGATCCGACTGCTGGGCAGTAGCATCGGAGGATAAAAGCGAAGTGCTTGTGACCTACGTACAGGTGCTGGCACAGGCAAATATGCCGTC
>CAKRAT010000111.1 GCA_934295165.1 uncultured Dorea sp.
TGATTGTCTTTTACTTTTTCTTCGTAATAATAGTCAACAAAGTCTTTGCTGTCTTCTGAAAACACTTCTTCGTACAGCTTTCTGGTGTTCTGTTTTTCTTCTGTTTCCAGTTTTCTTATCTTCATTTTACTTTTCCTTTTTCTGTTCATTTTGCCATCTGGCTTTTGCCTTTTCTGACTATTTTCCGGCTTCTGCCGCCTTCTTATCTCTATTATTTTTCCCTTTGCTTTTTATTCTTAACTTTCCTGCATTTTCATACATCCGCCACATCCGGCACACCCACCATCTGCCGGTCCGACCCTGTAGCTGTAATTGGCAATCGTATCCAGGCTTGCGATTGCCTGCGATGAAATACCTTCTCCAGTTCCAGTAAATCCAAGACCTTCTTCTGTAGTTGCCTTGATATTCACCTGATTTAAGTCAATATGCAGTGCTTCTGCCACATTTTTCCGCATTTGTTCAATATACGGTGCCATCTTCGGGCGCTGTGCAATAATCGTTGCATCAATATTACCAATCACATATAATTTTTCATCAATCAGTCTTCCCACTTCTTCCAGAAGCTTGATACTGGACGCTCCCTTGTATGCCGGATCTGTATCCGGAAAATGCTTTCCAATATCTCCAAGCGCTGCTGCGCCCAAAAGTGCATCCATGACCGCATGTAATAATACATCCGCATCCGAATGGCCAAGAAGTCCCTTTTCATAAGGAATCTTCACTCCGCCAAGAATCAGATCTCTTCCTTCTACTAATTTGTGTACATCATATCCCATACCTATGCGCATATGCCTGCCTCCTCTTTTTAACCATATGTAAAATATTATAGACGATTTTGCTTTTCTTGTATACTTTGTTGATAAAATTGAATACAAAAAAGAACCGGATTCTTCTCCGACTCTCTTGCTGTGTATTACAATATATTGCATGCAGTAAATCTGTCATTGGCAGCTTTTCTTGCATGCTCTGGCATAAAAATAGCGGGAACTGGATTTGAACCAGCGACACCACGGGTATGAACCGTGTGCTCTAGCCAACTGAGCTATCCCGCCATAATCAGTAGCGGGAACTGGATTTGAACCAGCGACACCACGGGTATGAACCGTGTGCTCTAGCCAACTGAGCTATCCCGCCACAATCAATTTTAGAAAATGTATGGGACCAATAGGGCTCGAACCTATGACCCTCTGCTTGTAAGGCAGATGCTCTCCCAGCTGAGCTATGATCCCATATATTTTGTCGTTTCTCTCGAACCGACTTCGTTAGTATAGCATTGGTTCCGGGGAAAGTCAACACCTTTTTTCAAATTTTTTAAATAATTTCTACAATTGGCACTTAATTTATTAACTTCTGCAGCCATTCACGACTTGAAGAACGCAGTATAAGGCACTTCTTGTGAATGTGGAATGAGGTTAGAAACACTAAGGTCGTGGGAATTTACGTTAAAATAAAATTGCGAGTTGTTTGAACCCCGAAAGGGGTGAGTTCTCGCAATTTTATTTTGTTCTTAGTAAATTTCCACGACCTTAGTGTTTCTACCTCATGGAACCTGAACAAGAAGTGCCTTATACTGCATTCTTCAAGAACCGAGAGGCCAATAAAGTTAATATATTAAATACCAATCTTAAACGATTCCCTGAGCTGTCATAGCATCTACGACTTTTTCAAATCCTGCAATGTTAGCTCCGGCAACATAGTTGCCTTCCATTCCGTAACG
>CAKRAT010000112.1 GCA_934295165.1 uncultured Dorea sp.
CGTAGGGTAAAATTTTTGTAGGAAAAATTAATAGAAATAGAGAAAGCACCAAACTCCTGTGTTAGGATTGAAGTTGACAAGACAAAAATCCAAGGAGGGTGCTTTCATGATTACCAGTATACATCATTTTTGTGAGAATGGGGTAAAAAATTTAACAGATATTTTTAAGACTTATACGGATGACCTTACCAGGATAGCCGAAATGGTTTATGGTGTGACGGCTGAAGTGACCAGACTGGGCTGTAGTATGATAGCCGAAGAATGGGAATCGTATGACGAACTGCTGCGGGAAAGAAAGGATCTGCGCCGGGGCTGGTACATTGTCCGCAGGGATGAAACATCCCTCCTGACAAGCCTTGGGGAAGTGGTATATCACAAAACCCTGTTTAAAAATGTAGATACTGGTGAATACTGCTATCTTCTGGATCAACTTATGGGACTGGAGCACCATGCCAGAATAACGGAAGATGCACAGGCAAGAATCCTGCTGGAAGCATCTGAGAGCAGTTATAGAAAAGGCGGCGCTAATGCCAGTATAAATGGTGACTCTATAAGCAAAGAAGCAGTAATGAACAAGCTGCATAAGCTGGAGTTTCCGGTATTAAAAGCTGAGGAAAAGAAGAAAGTAAAAACGCTTTATATAGATGCAGATGAAGACCATGTAGCACTTCAGTATCTGGAACACAAAGGAGATATCCGAAAGCCACGGATAAACACAGTGATGCCCCGGATCATTTATGTTTACGAAGGCGTAGAAAGTGACGAGAAAGGTCGTGCCAGCCTTATAAATGCCCGGTATTTTGGGGGCATTTATGATGGTCAGGAAGAGACCGGCAGACTCTGGACAGAAGTGCTGGAATACCTGAATGAGGCATATGATATGGAAACTGTAAACAGAGTATATATCAATGGAGATGGGGCTGCCTGGATACGTACGGGAGAAAAGATAATCCCGAAATCTAAGTTTGCGCTTGATAAATACCACATGCATAAATATATCATAGCAGCAACGTCACATCTGGAAGACTCGGCAGAAGATGCAAGATGTGAAATATACAGGGCAATCCATAGAAGGAAAAAGTGGATGGCAGAGGGAGTCTTTGACCGGATTATAAGAAGTACAGAGAAAGAAACAAAGCGAAAAGCGGTAGAACAGGCAAAGGCATATATACTTGGAAACTGGTCGGGAATCATGCTTTCAATGAAATCCCATGATAGTAATGTAAGATGTTCAGCAGAAGGTCATGTAAGCCATGTATATGCAGACCGGATGAGTTCAAGACCTTTGGGATGGTGCAGAACCGGTGCAGACAAAATGTCCAGGTTAAGGATCTATCGCCAGAATCAGGGAAATATGCTGGAACTGGTAAGATTTCAAAAGAAAGATCTGAAACAGGTGGCTGGAGCAGAGGAGGTCATATATTCTGCGTCAGAAATGATCAAGATGGAAAAGAGGAATAAACGAAAACTGGGAGCAATTGCAGACCTGCCGGTGTATGAGATCCCGTATCCGCAGATTAAAAAAATAGCAGCAATAAAAAATCACATTTGGGGTTTATAACAGACCGTCAAAAGACTATAATGATAGAAAATCTTCAGTTCTAAAACAGATCTAAGGGGATACTCTGTCTATTAATTTCCTACAGTAA